>CAIPFK010000245.1 GCA_903864315.1 uncultured Burkholderiales bacterium
ACTACAGGGACAAATAGGTAATACAATATCATTACCATGAATCAAGTTGAAAATCACCGTGTGAGAGTCGCAGCTGCGAAGCGACTGGCCATGGAAAGTAAACTGTTGATGAGCGGCTTATTCATCGCTGCAGAAAAATCAATCCACGACATCACGATTGATGAAATTGTTGTGCATTCAAAGGTATCCCGGGGTACCTTTTACAAGTACTTCCCTACGGTTGCGGCTTTGTTTGAAACGCTCGCGAAAAAAATAGGCTACGAGTTGGCGGAGATCTTTGCGGCGTTAAAGCCCGACCTACCGGACCCGGCTGCATGCGTTGCCATCTCTACACGAATGGCCATCAGAATGGTGGTCACTTATCCATTGCTGGGCAAATTGCTGCTTCAGATTCAATGGCCCAGTCGTGGGCCCGAAAGCGTGATCTTCAACGTGATTGAAGAGGATATTGAGAGAGGGATTCGCATGAACCGATTCAATGCAATGCCGATCAAGTTGGGCAGCGGTCTATTGATTGGCAGCATGTTGGGGGCGGTCGATGACATGCTGGCACAACTTCCAGCCCTGGGTTACGAAGACAAAGTGGTCTTTCACGTGCTCCTGAGCTTGGGACTGGACGCCAAAGAGGCTCAACACCTCTCAACCCTCCCCATCAAGGAGCAAACCGCAATTCCCATGAACGGAATCATTGCCAAAATTTTGGCACTGCATTCACCCGTCTCCCCATAAAGCAACCCGTGGAATGTGTGCCCAAAGCACATCGACACCCAAGCGATTCACACGCCCTCAAGTGTCAATTGTCTGAACGATCGGGCCGGCTGGGAAACTTGAATGAAGCGTACCGAACAAGGGCATTGGACATGGCCAGTATCAAGATGGTCAAACCCATCATGAGGATGGTGACATCGGCCTCATGCTTGGTATTGACCAAGTCGATGATCAGTCGGGTCACGGCCGTGATGGCCACATAAATGAGAAACCGCACCGGCATGTGGTTGGTCTTGAAGTAAATGCCAACCATGGCTCCCAACTCAAGGTAGATGAAGAGCAGCAATAAATCTTCAATGCTTGCCGTCTTCTTTTGCATGATCTCCAAGAAGGTGAAAAATGCAGACCAAACTGTCGCCAACGCGATTCCAAAGAGCATCGTTCTGTGAAAAACGGTCACCAACAAGTTCCCCAGTTTGACGGACATTTGGTCAATGGAATTTTCCAATGGGGTGGAACTGTTGTTGTTCATAGAGAATGAGAGTTGGTCAATCGTGTGGTGAGCTTATCGCCAATGCTCAGTGCTTGGGTGTCGGGTTAACCCCAAAGGCGCATCGTTTCAGACGCCCGCCCCATCAAAGCATTGGCCTAGAGCCTTGCCAGCGACCCCCGTTCAAGCGATCAGGGAGTGGGCGCACTGAAAATGATTTTTTGAGCCTCCAAGCGCTCCAGTTGCTCTTGGGAGTAATTCAATTCTTGCCGCAGAACATCACGCGTATCTTCGCCAAAATTGGGACCTGAGCGCAGTA
>CAIPFK010000246.1 GCA_903864315.1 uncultured Burkholderiales bacterium
ACCGCCTAGCGAGAAACATTGGACAGCGCTTAGGTGACAAATTGGGACAACCGGTGGTGATTGACAATCGACCCGGAGGTGGTGGCACGGTTGCAACAGAGACCGTGGCCAATGCCAAACCCGATGGCTACACCCTGCTCATTGGTACCATTGCAGGACTAGCCACCAATGTGAGTTTTGACAAGGTCAAATACGATCCCATTCGCGATTTCGCACCGATTACGCTTGTGGGCTTACAAGACTTTGTACTCTGTGCAAACTCAAATTTTGGTGCGAAAAGTATCAAAGAAATCATTGAGAATGCCAAATCCAACACACAAACGCTCACCTACGCTTCTGCAGGCCGAGGAACAGGCAGCCATCTTTCGGGTGAGTTGTTTGATCAACTCACTGGCATTGAGATGATCCATGTGCCCTACAAAGGCATGTCACAGGCCACGGCAGATGTCGTTGGAGGTCAGGTGACGTTCGCATTTGCAAGCATTTCTACAGCATTGCCTTTGATCAAGGCCAAGAAATTGATCCCTATTGCTGTCACTGGTAAAAACCGCTCTCACATGCTGCCAGACACGCCCACCATTGCTGAGGCAGGTGTGAAAGGGTATGAGTCTTCCACTTGGTATGGCATTGTCACACCAATCAACACCCCTCTTTCAATTCAAACCCTCTTGAACAAAGAGATTGTTCTGATCTTAAAAGATCCCGAATTGACCAAAATTTTTGACGAGGAAGGCTTGGAATTGATTGGGAATTCTCAGTCAGAGTTCAAAAGTTTCATTCAAAAAGAAATTGACAAGTGGCGCAAAGTGGCCGCATCCGCAGGGTTGAAAAAAGAAGCGAAAGTCAATTCAAGCAAATAGTGAGCTTTTAAGCTGGGATAAATCAAGACCTTTCCCAAAACGGACACAGATGAAATGCGCAGATTTGATAAGCCAAGCCGTGCTTTAAAGATTTTCTAATTTATTTTTATTCCAGCAGACGTCACGACAGTTTTCCAGCGTTGCGTGTCCTTTTGCACAAAAGTATTGAATGCGTCTAGTGATATTCCCTGAACCCTTTCATCTAAATCGGATAAAAGTCAGACTTCCATGATAAAAATATGACGAGCATTGAACACCAATAGAAGCGACACCGTTAGCTAAAACTATTTCTGCGGTTGCATTGGCCGTGAAAACAAAAAATCAAAAAAGTTAATTGCCATTGAATGAAATATCGATCTGCTATTGCGTTCAATCTTTCTTTCATCATCTACCCATTGAATTCTTAGGCTTCAATTGACGGATGTTTTAGGTGTTGCGCCCCAATTCCGTCTTACATCGACTCAACAGAACTCCTTAAAAAGACGATCTGAGAAAGTGGCTTTCCAATTGATGCAGCCATTGGATGGGCTCGTGGTTTAAAACGAGTAGTCTCCAATTAGGTCGTGCACGAAGAATACTCAATTGAGTCTATGTGCGATTAAGCACAGAACTTTCCCTGCGCTGGAGATAAAGTGCATTGACTTTCAACATCGGTCACGACACTTCTTTCCCATTAACCGCAAACAAAGTGAACTTTACTTCAAGTGAGGTCTTTAT
>CAIPFK010000247.1 GCA_903864315.1 uncultured Burkholderiales bacterium
CATCAATGCCTTGATCGGCCAAGCTGTTGGTGGCTTCGGCCTCTTTCACTGGCATGGCCCAGTCGCCCGTGAAGATCACGGTGCAGGTGATTTTGGGATCCACTGAGCGCGCGCCCATGGTGAAGGCATTGATGTTTCTGAGAACTTGGGGAATGGGTTTGGCGGCAATGAAGCCAATTTTTTTGGACTTGGACATGTGCCCTGCCACCACGCCGTTCAAATACTGACCTTCATCGATGTAGCCAAAAAAGCTGCCCGCATTGGTGGGGTGCTTGCCCGCTGTCCACAACCCGCCGCAATGGGCAAAACGCACACTGGGATTTTTGCCGGCCAGGGCCAACACATGGGGGTCAAAATAGCCATAAGAAGTCGGAAAGAGCAAGCTCGCACCGTCTTGAGAAATCATCCCTTGCATGGTTTTTTGCACCGCTTGGGTCTCGGGCACATTCTCTTCTTCCACCACTTTCATGCCTGGCATGGCTTTGATGATGGCAGCCGCCTCAGCGTGCGATTGGTTGTAGCCGTAATCGTCTCGCGGGCCCACATAAATGAAACCCACCGTGAGTGCATCTGCCGCAAAACTTGACAAGCCCAAAGAGGATCCTGCCACACCCACGCCAGCACTGGCAGCGAGTTGCATGATCTGGCGACGATTGAGTTTTTGTTGGTCCATACGAATCCTTTGATCAAGATATTAAAAAAATGAAGCCATGAAGCACAATGCAAACCCTTTGTGTTCATGCTTGTATACAAGCAATTGACATGCCTGCGACTTTTCCCAATGAAATCAACACCTTTGATTTTTTCTGCAGCCCTGTCGTACTCGAAACGCTTGCAAGCTGCGCCAATTTGATGCACGGCGATCGAGTTTGGTGCAAAGCCAAGCCACTGCACTCGAGCAGGTCATGGCGCGTGAGCAAAACGATTTCAAGCGTTCGCTTCAAGTGAGCAACAGCGCCAAATGCTCGGCAAAACGCGTGGCAATCGAGGGCAACTCGCGCTTGGCCAGACACGCCAGCGACAACAAGCCGGGCGCCAAGCCCTCCTCATCCAAGGCAACTCGTCGAATGGAGTCGTCACCAGGGGGCACACCGCCTTCGAATTGAAAGGTGATGGTCTGCGCGTCTGTCAAGGCGTGGCGCAAAAACTCAAAACTGTTGCTCTCAATGCTCGCTTGCAGCGCCAAGCCTCGCTCCAAGCAAAAGGCCTCGATCATCTGCCGAGCCGCCTTGTCTCGGTTGGGCAAAGCCAGGGGGTAAGCCAAGCAATCCACCAGTTTGAGCGGGTCAACCCCAGTGAGCGGGTGCTTGGGGTGCATGAGGGCGCACAGCCCTTGCACCCCTTGGTGGAGCACGCGCACATCGGGCACTTTCTCCAAGTTAAAGACCAGCGCCAAATCGACCTCCATGGAGCGCAGCATTTGCAAGGCCTGCACATGGTCTGCGACCGTCACCTCAAAATCCACCAACGGGTGCGAGGGCTTGAAGCGCTGAATTGCAAGGGGCAAGGCGGAGCTGCTCATGCCTTGACTCACCACCACCTTGACCCGGCCTTGGCGCAAGCCTTTTAAACTCGCCAATTGACCCAGCACCTGATCGAGCTCGAGTTGAGATCTCCGGATATAGGCAATGAAATGACTCCCCGCTTCATTGAGTTTCATCCCTCTGGGTCGCCTCTCAAAGAGTTGCGCGCCCAGTTCATCTTCAATGTCTTGCAACCTTCGGTTCACGGCTGAAGGGGCAATGTGCAAGCGCTGTGCGGCCGCCCGAATGGAGCCTGTTCGTGCAATCGCATCGATGTAGTTCAAAAATCTCATGTGGTGCATGCGTGATCTCTTGCACAAGGCATGCCAATACGGCAACAGTCGAGACTCTAAATAGCATCAAAACCAAGCACCTTGGGTCACAACATGGCATGTCGGGTGCATGCACTACAAGCATTCCATTGAATCAACCCCAACTGTGTTCAATCAATGCACCAAAATAATGCATCAAAAATCATCACGATCATCCGCCGCACCAATGAAGCGCAAAAGCGTGGGTGACAGCACCACCAAGCGCCTCATCAAGGTCAAGGCCAAGCCCTTTGATGTGGAGTTCGATGTGGCTCAAGCGGCCTTGGTGATTGTGGACATGCAAAATGATTTTTTACACCCCGAGGGCTGGTTTGCCCAAAAGGGCATCGACACCCGGGACGTGAGAAAACCCATCGCGAAAATCTCAAAATTCCTTGACACCTGGCGCGCGCATCACGGACACGTCATCTGGCTCAACTGGGGCGTGCGAGCGGACTTGCTCAATTTACCCAAAAGCTTTCAAAAGAAGGCGACCTGGTCCGGCGCCAACCGCTTTGAGGCGGTGGGCTACGCACAAAGCAGCCCCATTGACCACGGTCCGTCTTTGGTGCAAGGCAGTTGGGGCGCGCAAACCATTTCGGAATTTAAAACACACCCAAGTGACATCGTGGTCCACAAACACCGCTTGAGTGGTTTTTGGGACAACGAGCTCGATTCCATCTTGCGCCTCATGGGCGTCAACACCTTGGCCTTTGCGGGCATCAACACCGATCGATGTGTGTTCTCGAGTTTGCAAGACGCGAGTTTCCTGGGCTATGAGTGCCTCTTGCTCAAAGATTTGTGCGCCACCTCCTCCCCTGACTATGTGAGCCAAGCCATTTATTTTTTGGTTGAAAAACTCCATGGTCACACCACCAATGCCACCGTGCTTGCAAAGGCCTTGATGGCCCCTTGATGGCGCATGGAGCCATCCACCCAACACCAACCAACACGCACATCGCCCATTCGCCCATTGACCCTTTCACCCAACCTCACCCCCCTCAACCCCACACCCAAGGACCCACGATGAAAAAACTGCTCCGCTTCACCCTTTTGGCCAGTTGCTTGTCCGTGCTTTGCACACTGAGTCTGGCGCAAACCAAAATCAAACTCACCCTGAACTGGAAATACGAAGGTCCTCAGGCCTGGTTCTTCTTGGCCCAAGAAAAAGGCTACTTCAAAGCCGAGGGCTTGGATGTCGAGATCGACCAAGGCGAGGGCTCAGCCGCCTCGATTCCCAAAGTCGCGTCTGGCGCCTACCAAGCAGGGTTTGGTGACATCAATGCCATCACCGACTTGGTCTCCAAAAAACCCACCGAAGCCCCTGTCGCGGTCTTCATGCTCTACAACACGCCGCCCTTCACCTTGGTGGTCAAAAAAGACAGCCCCATCAAAACCCTCAAAGACCTGGAGGGCAAGACGCTGGGGGCTCCGGCCAATGATGGCGCGCTCAAACTCTTTCCAGCCTTGGTCAAGCTCAATGGCCTGGACGCTGGCAA
>CAIPFK010000248.1 GCA_903864315.1 uncultured Burkholderiales bacterium
GGACACCCAAGCCACCTTGGCCTTTTATTGTGATCTCTTGGGCTTTCGGCTCTCCGACCCCATGGACTTGGCCGCGCATATGCCAAACGGTGCAGAACTTAAAAAGATAGGCGACACGCATTTGTACTTCACACGGCACGGGACCGATCATCACTCCTTTGTGTTTGGAGACCGCAATGTGGCCAAAACACGGGGCGAAAAACTCCCCGATGACGTGACGGTCAACCAACTCACGTGGCAAGTGGGAAGCCTGGGAGAAATATCGGGCGGCATTGATTACTTCAAGTCGCTTGGCATTCCGATCCAACGCGTGGGTCGCGACATGCCGGGATCGAACTGGCACGTCTATCCCTACGACCCCGAGGGTCACCGCAACGAGCTCTACTACGGCATGGAGCAAATTGGCTGGACTGGAACGTCCAAACCGAAAATGGCCTACGACCGCGGGTTTCGCGAGCGACCCAGCCTGCCACAAGTGCCCGAGTACATGGAAGTCGAGCGCATGCGAGAGGCGGGGGTGGACTTGAGCTCAGGCCACCACGATCCAGAAAAAGAAGCCGCCACCTACGATGTCGATGGCATTTTGCTCGCTCGCCCCTTCAAAGTCGTGCGCCATGGACCGGTGGGTTTGTTTTGCAAAGATTTGGACGGCATGGAGCGCTTTTATACCCAAATCATGGGCTTTAGTAAAACCACAGAAGTCGATTACCACGGTCACCGCTGTGTATTTCTCAGATGCAACACCGAGCACCACTCCTTGGCGCTGTATCCAATTGCCCTCAGAAAAGAGCTCGGCATGAATGAAAAAACCACGGTGATGCGCTTTGGTGTGCAAGTGGGGAGCTACCGCCAACTGCAAAACGCGTTGAAGTACCTCCAGGAGCGGGGCTGCAGCTTCATCGACGTCCCGCCTGAGCTCACGCCAGGGATTGACTACTCGGCCCATGTGCTGGACCCGTCTGGCCATGCCGTGCAGATTTACTTCAGCATGGAGCAAGTGGGCTGGGACGGAGTGGCTCGAACCCGCGGTCCACACGAGGGTTACCCCAGCCACCAGTGGCAACAGTGGCCCAAGACCATTGAGGCCAAAAGCGACACCTACATGGGCGAAATACTGCTGGGCCCCTGGGGCTAAAACTCAAAGGAGCGCACGGTCGCGCGGTCTGAACAGACCGTCAATGACTTTGCGCTTTTTATTGAAACACTTGACTATCCCCCCCCCATCAACTCTCGAATCAACTCTCGAATCAACTCTCCCATCAACTTGTACATCCCATGAACGCCAATACCCCACAACACTCACACTCCATCGCCCAAGCCGACCACAGTCAGGAAGCGCTGCACGAGCTCAAACGCAACTTGGTCTACGGCTACCGCATCTTGGCGCGTTACGGCATTGGCGTGGGACTGCTTGGACACTTGACTGCGCGACTGCCTGGGGCCAACACGTTTTGGAGTTACCAGTGGGGTGACAGCTTTGAAGATGTCACCATGGATGGACTCAGAGAGTGCGATTTTCAAGGCAATGTGATCACCGCAGACGGCCAAGTCAATCAGTCCCTCAAAATCGAAGGCCTGCTGTACGCGGCACGCCCCGATGTCAATGCCATCACCCACCACCATGCCGACAACTGTTTGGCGCTCGGTGCGATTGGTCAAATTTTGTTGCCCTTTGAGCGCTCCGCGGCCCGTTGCTATGACGACATGGTCATGCTCCAAGACTATGACAATGCACACATTGACCCCGTGAAAGCAAAAGAATTTGTGAGCATCGTGGGGCAAAAAAACAGCGTCATCATGCAGCACCATGGCATCATGGTGTGCGGGCGAAATGTCCAAGAAGCCGTGGTCGTGACAAAGGAGGTGGAGATCTCTGCCGGCGTGCAACTCAAAGCCATGGCCGCAGGCACCTTGCACCTCTTGCCCCACGAAGAGGCCGTGAGAGCTCGGGAGCACAAAAAAACCGAGCGCTCCTACATGGGGGTGTGGAAATACGAAGTGGGCAAAGTCAACAAAGAAACACCCGATCTCTTTGCTGGATGTGCCTGAGCTCATCTTGATCACAACCATGACACGCTCCACTCGCCACCTTGCCCACGTCCTGCGATCAAGGCGTGTGACCCAAGCGATATTGGGGTTGATCGCGGCCCTCTTTTTCACCTGCACTTGGGCTGTCAACAATGAGCCCGTGTGGCCCGATCGCCCCGTGCGCTTGGTGGTGCCCTACCCCGGTGGCGGCATGGCCGATGTGGCGGCCAGAATTTTGGGCCAACGGCTCGCCACCTTGTGGCGCCAACAAGTCGTGGTGGACAACAAGCCCGGCGCGGGTGGCACCATTGGGTCGTCCAGTGTGGCCCACGCTGCCCCAGATGGTTACACCTTGCTCACGGTGTTTGACACCCATGCTGCAACACCGTATTTGTACAAGCTCGACTACGACCCGGTGGTGGACCTGAGCCCCATTGCCCTCGTGGCCAAGTCACCCATGATGCTCGTGTGCAGCACAGGTTTCGCCCCCAACAACGTGGCCGAATTGCTGCAATTTGCCAAAGACCGTCCATCGACGTTGAATTTCGTGACGGTGGGCCCGGGTTCACCTTCACGCATGATGCTTGAGCTCTTGAAGAGCGCGACAGGGATCAACGTGACGGTTGTGCCCTACCGAGGTGGTGGTCCGGCCATGGTGGACTTGATCTCTGGTCAAGTCGATGCCATGATTGCGTCGGTTGCCACCGTTGCCCCTCACCTTAAAAACGGCCGCCTCAAGGTCTTGGCCGTGACCTCCGAGAAGAGGAGCAGTTTGGCCCCCAACGTGCCCGCCATGAGCGAGACCATCCCGGGATTTGGCACCGATGCTTGGGTGGGTCTCATGGGACCCGCCAAAATGCCTGCCGCCTTGGTTGCCAAAATCAACAAAGACATCAACCAAGTGCTCAAAAACCCCGACGTCAAAGCCATTTTGGTCAACAACGGCATGGACGCCACCCCCTCCACCCCAGAGGGCTTGGATCAGTGGATCCACCATGAGATGGCCCGTTGGAGTAAAGTGATTGCGGAGCAAAATGTGACCCTCAATTGAGGCTGGTGCAGACCATTGGCGGTCGAGATGACCAAGCTGTCATTGATTTGTCACCCGTGAAATGCAAAATTCTCAACGACCCTCAACTCACATGGCCATTGGCCATTGGCTATTGAGGGGGGTGATAGATTGTTATACTGGTTCAATGTTTTTTTGATTCAAACCCTCTAAAGAAAGGCTTAGACCATGGGACTGTTCGACGTTTTTAAAAGTGAACCCATCAAACTCAACCCCTATTTGAGCTTGGCCGTGGGCTTGCTCTACATGATGGGCGCCGATGGGCAAATCGAAGACGAGGAAGTGGGACAATTGAGAACGGTGTTTGGCAATGACGACGCCGTCATACAAACCGCGTTGAAGTACTTGAGGAGCTCCTCACTCGATCAATTCTTGAGCGAGAGTGCCGCCGTGATGAATGAGCAACAAAAACTGTGCGTGCTCATCAACATGGCCGACTCCCTCTTGTCTGACGGTCGCGCCGAGCCCAATGAGCAAAATTTGTTCAATCGCACCATGACGGCTTACGGCATGACCGAGGCCACCTTTGGCCCCTACTTTCAGACCATCATGATCAAGAACAACCGCGCGGTGTTTCGCACCTGATGCAGCCCTCGCCAGCGGGGTTGACGCCCAACTGGCCATGTTTTGAACGCAGGACCGGTGAGGCTTCAAAAGCCTCAAAAACCGCCTTTGTACACCCCAAGCCCATGATGGTTACTGTTTTTACGGTGTGAATGATGGCTTGGGTGTTGGTTTCGAGGCCGTCCTCACCATTTGGACACCAAGAACTGACTCTTCGCCTTATAATGCGTTTTATCTTTTAGGAGACATGACCATGGCCAATGCAAAGCTCAGTAGCAACAGCTCATCCGCAGTAATCCCCACGACCTGGACACCTCCTGGCGGCGTTTCTGCCAAGACTGAAACCGAGTTGGGCCATTTCACCATGCCCCCTGGCGTCGTTTTATCGACCAACGGCCAAACCCTCCCCACCCCCAGTGGCGTCACCGCCATGGACTGGATGACGACGGTGTTCTCCAACACGCCCGCTCACACCAGCAACGGCACGGTCGCGACACCGCCCGCCCACACTGGCAGCACGACCATCACCCACCCCAGCGCCCCCATCACCTTGGTGGGCACCCATCCTGGCACCCACACCACCTCGGGTGTCATCCATTCCAATGGTTCCTCCTCGTCCTGAGTCGAGGCAATACCTCTGCGCATAGGTTCTGCATGGCGTGGCCACATTCTCTGGCCCCAGTGAAGATGAAGAACAACCAAGAAGCCACCCAAAGCGATGACGGTGGCTTTTTATTTGGCAGCGCCTGAAGCCCAATGTGTGCTTGAGTCATTCAAGTCAAGGAGGACTTGAGAGGTAAAGTGCTCGGCCTTGAAATACAATACAAGAACAACTATTGAGCGCCCAGTGTCATGAGTGAACAAGAACTGATAGAGCAATACACCCATGAGGGTTGGCAGTTGATCGAGGACACGGGCTATGTGGGTTTGGTGGGGCCCTACTTCTACCGCCAAGCAAAGCAGTCGTTGACGTTTTGTTTTCCGACTCTGGACAAGCACCTCAATAGAAACGGCGTCATTCACGGTGGCGCATTGATGACTTTTGTAGACCGCGTGTGCGGCATGACGGTCAGAGAAATCACCAGCACCACCCAGACCGCCACCATCCAGTTGAACTACAACTTCATTGATGCGGTCGTTGCAGGCGACGTGGTCACCACCACACCGCAAATCACCCGAGAAGCCTCGCAAATTGTGTTCATCAGTGCCAGACTGCATGTGCACGATCGCCTGGTGGCCGAGGCCACAGGCATTTGGAAAAAAGCCAAGCCGCGCGCGTAGGCTCAAACACAATCCATTCCCTGGGGCCCGTTCCCAGGACCTCTTTTCTTTTACTTTTTTTAAAAATTCATCCACCATGGCCATCGATGTTCACGCGCATTACGTTCCTCCAAGTCTTTTTCCGGTGCTGCAAAAAAAAGGCAAAGACCTGGGGCTCGATCTGATCGAGACCGAGCCCAATTGCCACTGCGTGCACTTTCACTATGGTTTGAAATGCAGACCGTTTTTTACGCGCTTGGTGGAAAGCCCCCAAGAGCGCATGGACTCCATGGACAACACCGGCATTGATCGACAAATTTTGAGCGGCTGGGTGGATGTGTTTGGTCACGGGCTCACCACACCGCAAGGTCAAGCGTGGCACAGACTGCTCAATGAGTCGATGTCGAGCTTTTGCGCACAAAACCCCAAGCGCTTTAGTTTCATGGCCTCGGGGCACACGCCGGATGCGGGCTTGGCTGCCCAAGAGCTTGAGTACGCGGTGCAAAAATTGGGTGCGGTGGGCGGCGTTTTGGCTTGCAATGTCGAGGGGGTGAATTTGGGAGAACTCAACTTGGACGACTACTGGGCCACTGCACAAGCGCTCAACGTGCCCATCTTCTTGCACCCCACACAACCACAACCCACCTCGAGATCGGCCAAGTTTGCGTTGAACCAAGTCGTTCAATACACCTTTGACACCACCTTGGCCGTGGGCTCGGTGATGTGGGCTGGGGTGTTGGACCGATTCCCCCAATTGCAATTGATCTTGTCACACGCGGGTGGCGCACTGCCTTATTTGGTGGGACGGTTTGATTTGATGCACGGCAAATCCAACCCACACCACAGCGGCATCACTGCCTTGAAAAAACCAAGCGACTACATGATGGACATGCACTACGACACCATCACCCATGACCCCCAAGCGCTCAACTACCTCAAAGACAAAGTAGGCGTGTCTCAAATTCTTTTGGGCAGCGATGATTCGTTTCCGCCCGCGGACACGAACCCGCTTCAAAGCCTCAGAGGGGCCGACTTCAATGCAGCGGAGATTGAGCAAATTGCCAACACCAATCCCCGTCGACTGTTCAAATCATTGGCTTAACCCAATGACTTGAATGTATGCGACCGAACAACATCTTAAAATATGACTTTGGAGTAGAAGTGATGATGGTCTTCAAGAGAGCGTGAGCACTCCAGTCAGCTTTGAATTTGCACAGAATTTTCACGATTTCGCAGTGACGCATATTGCACAACGATGAGGTACATTGCTCACCAAGTGACGTGCATTGCCGCTTGACAACTCAACGCGCCATCATGCGTTTGAGCAGTGGGCTCAGGATCAACAGCAAAGCACCTGCGGCAAAAGACATCGCAGCAAGCGTCGGGTACAAGGCCAAGCCACTGCCCTTGAGCATCGACTCC
>CAIPFK010000249.1 GCA_903864315.1 uncultured Burkholderiales bacterium
AAAAAAATCAATGCAATAACAGGCTGATTTTCATCTCAAACCTCACATTGACCCTGATGCTCTATCAAAATGGGCTTTCACGCTAAACTCAGAGGTCTATCCCTCACATTCAAAGAGCAACCGATTTAATCTCCTCATTCCCATACCATGTCGAAACGCCCTCCCATTGATGCTTCCCTTTTTCATGGACTTGCCCAGGTCGAGCACCTTGGCGTGTTGTGCTGCGAAGGAGAGGATGCGGCAGACTTCTTGCACAATCAATTGAGCCAAGACATCAAAGGCTTAGGGGTTCACCAAGCTTGCATGGCACTCTTTTGCAACGCCAAGGGGCGCATGCAAGCCTCGATGTGGATCTACCGTGAGAGTGAAACCCAGCTTTTCTTGGTGCTGTCTAAAACGCTGCTACCCCAAACGCTCAAACGACTGTCCATGTTTGTGCTGAGAGCAAAAGCAAAACTCAGCAATGTGAGCGAAGATTTTGAACTTTGGGCCACTTTGGGATTGAGCACCATTGAGAGTGCCACAGCCTTAACCGATTCAAAGAACGTTGAGCATGGGTTTTGTCTGAATCTCTTCCCCGCTTTGGGCCAAAACAGGGTTTTATGGGCCATTGGCAAGGCCCATCCTTTGTCAAGCGATTGGCAAGCCTTGCCAAAGTTGCCGCCCGAGCGATTTGAACTGTCCGAAGTTTTGAGTGGCGTGGCGACCATTGATTTGGCGAGTTTTGAGCACTTTGTGCCGCAAATGCTCAACATGGAGTCCATCGGGGCGGTGAGCTTTAAAAAGGGCTGTTATCCAGGACAAGAGGTGGTGGCCAGGAGCCAATTCCGAGGCACACTGAAGCGCCGCGCCCTGATCGTGGTCAGTGACACCGAGCTCAAAGCGGGTCAAGATCTCTTTGATCTGAATGACGCGCGCGAGCCATGCGCTCAAGTGGTTCAGGTCGCGTTTTTCGAAGGAGTTTTTTGGGCCATTGCGTGTTTCTCCATGCAAAGTTTAAAAACCAATGAGACCGACTTCACGCTTTCTAAAGCATCAAACCCCGCCAAAGAGCATGAAGACATCGTGGAAATCCTCTGGTCGGCGCATTTGAGCGCCAAGCCCGCAGGAATGCCTCTTGAACCCTTGGGTCTGGTCCCTTTGCCATACGCACTGCTCGATGACCTATGAACGCAGTGTTCAAGACCCCTTGTGAGAACCTGATATGAGCGCCCAGTTGAGTTTGAAAGACTTTCGTTTCACCACCCCATTGCGCGTGCGATGGGGTGAAGTGGACATGCAAAAAGTGGTGTTCAATCCCCATTACCTCACCTATGCCGATACCGCCATGGGTGGCTATTGGAGAGCGTTGGCATTTCCATATGAATCCACATTGGAGTCTTTGGGTGGAGATTTGTTTGTTAAGAAATCAACCATTGAGTATTTTGCCTCGGCGCGTTATGACGACCTATTGAACATTGGTGTCAAATGCCAGCGAATTGGCAACTCTTCGCTAACGTTTCAGGTCGGGATTTTTAGGGGGGAGACCTTGCTCACCTTGGTGGAGTTGATCTACGTTTTTGCCAACCCCAAAACAGCGCGATCCATGCCTCTACCCACCACGGCTAAAAAAGCCTTGAAAGACTTTGAGTCCCGCTTGCCGGTCACTCAAATCACGATGGGGACATGGCGTGACTTTCAATCGCGAGTGACGCCTCTTCGAATGAAAGTCTTTGTTCAAGAGCAAGGTGTGCTTGAGAGCTTGGAGATCGATGAGCAAGATCCTTTGAGTCTTCACGTGGCTGTCCTGAATGCTTTGGGCAATTGTGTAGCCACGGCCAGATTGTTGCCCTCCATTGATGCGTACAGCAGAATTGGCCGAATGGCCGTTGAGCGCCAACTCAGGGGTACTGGTTTGGGCTCTGAGGTGCTACTCGCATTGATTGAGCACGCTCGCCAACGTGGTGACCAATCCATCTTGCTCCATGCGCAGTTGAGTGCAAAAGGGTTTTATGAAAAAGTTGGCTTCAAGCCCCATGGTGATGCTTTTGAGGAGGCCGGCATTGCCCACATTGAGATGAAATTGGTGCTTCGTTGAGTCTTGTCAACGCAACAACGCAGCGCCCACCATCAACCCGATCTGTGGTCCAGACAATCGATCGAGTTATAAAAAGTTCAACAATGGGGTGCTGAAATTTTTAAGGTTGGGAAATACTTTATTGAGCTGCGTCGCGTTCAACCCCATCCAAGTCATCAAGGTGGCCCCCAACTGGTCGGTTGAAGTGGTGGGTGCCCAACGCCCTTTTTTCGCGATATCCATATCATCAGCCCCGCCCAATGTGAGACTTGGAAATGTTCCGAGAACACTGCCACCTTGAACTGGTCCACCCATTACAAAATGGTGATTGCCCCAAGCGTGATCGCTTCCATTTCCACCCACGGGTTGGAGTGTTCTGGCAAAGTCACTCATTGAGAAAGTGATTACATTGTTGGTCAGGCCAAATCCGTCAATGGATTGTGTGAATGCATCCAGTCCAGCGCCCAAGGTGGCGAGTTGTCCGTCTTGGTTGAGCTGGGATGTTCCCAGTTGCCCAGAGTGGGTGTCGAAAGACCCCCATGACACCAAAAAAACTTGTCGTTTGAGGCCAGCATTTTTACCTGCCAACATCAATTTGACCGTTTGTTGGAGCATGATAGACAGATCATCAGTGCCGAAGTTGCCAGCTGGTTTTGGAACATTGGCCAACGCGTAAGCAATGCTTTGAGCGTCGCTCAAAGTTTGCTTTAGATTTTTGAGGCGAATGTTATCCCAATCATTTGCAGAGGTGAGTTGTGAAATGCTTTGAAGCGCTTGCAACTGTGTGTCTGTTGGTTTAAGTAAATTGGCCGGGCCAAAATTGTTGGCGTATTGCTTTGGCGCAGAAGTCACAGGTGTCACCATGCCACGCAAAAGAGTAGTATTGTTGTTATAGGACAAAAGCTGAAGCGGGTGACGCAGATTTGGAGCAAGAGCCTCAATGGCTCGACCTGCCCAACCCGTGATGTTGGAGCTTATTCCATCCCAACCTTGTTGAATATTGGTCTGATCTATATGTGAAAACAAAAATGGTGGGGTCACCCCTTTCATTGCCAAAATACTGCTCGCTGTCACAGGTTGTACCAACGTTCCCATGTTGGCAATCCATGCCAAAGTTTTGTTTTGATAAAGCTTGGCCAATGGGGCAATGCCAGGATGTATGGCAAACTGATGACCAGCAGAACTCCCTCCCAATGCTGTCAAGGAGTCTTTGCTCAGAGCCAAACCTCCCCTTGCACGGGAGTAGTCGCCATAGGCAGCGTCTACGGGGATGAGTGTATTGTTGCCGTCATTGCCTCCGTTTAAAAAGACACACACCAAGGCTTTGTAGTCACCCAAATCATCCGCGTTGGCGAGTTCACCCATGCCACCGGCAAGCCATGTTGAGGCACCAATCGCTCCCATGCCTGCGATGGATAAGCCGGAATGAAGGAATTTTCGTCTCGTTGAGTTCATTTCATGACTCCAAATGACGGCGTACCCAGTAGCAAGCTAATGACCAGCAAAGTATTGTTGGTGTTGTTTGTTGGTGTTGAGGGCGCATAACTGGTTTGTATCAGTCGCACGGCTCCATCATGAAGTACGTTTGGCATAGCACCTTTGAAAAATTGCAAATTCACCAAATTGAGAAATTTCTCGCTATCGGGGTATGCATTGATCAATGAATTGATATCACAACCTGCGTCTGTTAGCAGTGTTAAATTAGAGGCAGTCCATGCATAGTTGGCGAGCATATTGGATTCTTGCCCCAAACTAGATGCATCATCGAGCTTGGCCTCTGGGGCCGTCTTTGGCGCTCCAACCGGTTTGTAGTTGGGCTCATAATACCCAAAAACAGTGTCTGATGACATGGGTTGTTGCATACCACTCACCACTCGGTCGTATTCACCCCAAGGTGAGGATGGAGCTCGTTGACATCCCAAAGCTCGCCAGACTTGAGTTGCAAATAAGAACGGCTCACGAATTTTCCCATAGGTGTTGTTGGTGTTGGAAGGTGTGTCTCCAGCTCTCGCCTCGGGATCAAGCAAAATTGCTTTGATCACTTGCTTCATGTCTCCTTGGGTGCTGGTAAAGACCTGGGCCACTCGGCTGACAAAAGCAGGGCTGGGTTGCGACATCACCATATTTTGAATCAGTCGGGTAGACACAAATGGAGCAATATTGGGGTGATTCATCAAAATATTGACCACTTTGGAGAGGTCTTGTGGAGCAGTTCCACCAGATGAAATAGTATTGCCTAGAACAGTTTTTGCTGTTGTGTCATGTCCTTTAGCTTGGTTTGGAATCATTGGGTATTCGTACCCAAGGTTATCGGCCGTGTCTGAAGGATTATTGTCTTTGTTGTTGAACTGCCAACCGCTCAAAGCACGTGCCAAGGCAGAAACATCGGCTTGGGTATAGGTTGCAATGGTATTACCAGCGTTATCAAGTTTAGGGGTACCATCAGTATTGAGAAGGACGGTTCCTAATGTAAAGAGCTGCATCAACTCTCTGGGGTAATTCTCATTGAAGTCACAATCAGCACAGGATCCTGGATTTTGATCTTTCCATAAATCCAAGTAGAAACTCATGGCCGTTTGTGTGGTGAGTGCATTCAAAAAGTCCCCAAATTTCCCCAGTCCCGATGTCTGCATGAAATTAAAGTAAACGCCCTGACCCGGTGCTGAAACTTTGTTCCATGAGATGGGAATAAACATCAAGAGAGACCAAGTGGTTCTGATTCTCAATTGATCGGGCGCAGCGACAGCCAAATCGGTGACCTTGTTGGCCACGAATCGACCAATTTTGGGGTTGAAGGGCAAACTGATGTTGTAGCAACACATTGAACTCCAGTCTACTTGGGAGGCCGGCAAAGCAAGTTGTTCATCAATCCAAGCTGATGTACCAATTTGCTGAAGGTGAAGAACATCTTTAGACGTGTAACCAACGGTGGCTTGCTCAAGGAATCGCGCTGCAGCATAGTTCGAAATGGCTGCTGGGGTATCCAAACGCAGGGTCAGTTGACGCTTTGCGTCAAAAATAGTGGACATTAGAGATGATGCACTCCCCTGTCCTGTAGAGTCTGAGCCACTACACGCACTCAAGATCAATAATGTGAGCAGGAAGAATAGATTGCGCAAAGCACGGTATTGCATTAGGAATGAATTCGGCAAAATGACCACCAATTGGGAAGTTGTGTGACAAAGGACAAAACAAAACAATACCCAAGCTTAACTCTCCACAGAGAACTCTTTTTGACAATCATTTATCCGAAACCTTCAAAATTCAGTCCATAGTGATTAAGATGAAGGCGTAAAGGCCAATCCTGTGCTGGCCAATCCGGCCAAATTGATGTTGGTCGCATTCAGGCTCAGGTCCATCGCTGTGAGAGCCAAGCCTGTGGTGCTCAATTGCCCTGAGGTGATCAACCCAACATAGGTATTCAAATCAGCGTTCGGTATTTGAGCATTGAACAAGTTTTTATAAAGAAGTGTGACCTCTTGCGACGCAGAGAATCCTGCACCTAGCAAGACTCCCAGGGACAAATCAGCCAATTGAGCACTTGTGTAGCCACTGTTATAGAGTGAAATGCCAATCCCAGCATACGTTTTATTTTGAACTGCGCTCGGACCAAAAAGAGCTCCAAGCAATTTGGCCACTGTGGTCACCGATCCTGCAAAATCGATATCCACACTTTGGTCTGAGAACTTTAAGATTTCTACATTGGTCAAAGAATAACTGCCGTCCAAATTGGTTTTGTCTTTCACTGTACTCACGGTGTTGGACGAGGTTGGCAAAGTCCATGTGTAATTTGAACTCGTTGCAGAGAGAGTCAAGGTGTCAATGCCCGCTCCACCATTCCACGTGTGAGAACCAGGAGCTGCAATGAGGGTGTCATTCCCGCTACCAGTGGTCAAGGTGGTGCTGCCAGTGGGCGAATTGATTACAAGATTGGTGTACGCCTCATTGATTTGAAAGCCTCCAACCGTTGACTGGTTTGAGGCAACACTCACCCAAAAATCACCCGAGCTTGTGGGGACAAAGCTTTGATCAGAAGCGCTCACCTTACCAGGATCGGTATAGCTTGCGATCTTTCCCCCTGTTGAGTTGTAGATAGCACTCACATATGGGTAAGCCGAATTACCTGCTGCGTCTGCCACGCCAGTCAGATTGAATTGATAAGACTCGCCTACATTGAGGTTGACTTTGACCCAAATTTGAGCACCACTGACATTGATCTCCCCATTAGCGTTTGAGCCAACTGCAAGTTTCAGTGAGCTTTGTAAATTGGCCAATCCACCCAAGGTAGTGACATTGGGCATGGTGTTCAAAGAG
>CAIPFK010000250.1 GCA_903864315.1 uncultured Burkholderiales bacterium
ACCTGATCGGGCTTGACGCCCATCAACGCGGCAATTTGTTCATTCTCCGAGGTCGCTCGCATGGCTCGGCCCAAGCGGGTTGAATGAATGACAAACATGAGGAGGAGCAATAGAGCCACCGTGGTGATCAAAATCATGACTTGCGTGGGTGTGATCACGGCCCCCAAGACGCCCATGGGAACGTTCGGCAAAGGATTGACAAAGGATTTGTAATTGGGCTCGAAGATGATCATGGCCAAAGTCTGCAGCAAAGTGGACACACCAATGGCCGTGATCAAAGGCGCCAACTTCGGCGCATTTCTGAGTGGACGGTAGGCCAATTTTTCAATGGCCACATTCAAGACAACACTCACCATGCATGCCACCAAAAGACCCAGCACCAGTTCCCAACCGGGACTCAACTGCGGAAACTCCTGCGCCAAAAAAGCCATCACACTCCAACAAACCAAGGCCCCCACCATCAACACCTCACCATGGGCAAAGTTGATCAAGTTGATGATGCCGTAAACCATCGTGTAGCCCAGCGCAACCAGCGCGTACAGGCTCCCCAAGACCAAGCCGTTGATGATTTGTTGAACCAGTGTATCCATGTTGAGATGCGAGCCAATGCCTATGATTGAAGGGTGTGGCGAGCTGTTCGCCCAGTTGTTTGAATCATGGTTTCCTTGATTTTTGCTGTTGAGCTTGCTCATTCAAAGCCCTCAAGGACTTGAGCTTTTCACCAATTTTGATCTCCAAGCCACGCTCAACGGGTTCATAAAACACCATGGGCTTCAAGTCCATTGGAAAATAATGTTCACCCGCCACAAAGGCATCGGGCTCGTCATGCGCATAACGATAATCGCGCCCATAATCGAGATTTTTCATCAACTGCGTGGGTGCATTTCTCAAATGCAGTGGCACCTCTCGGGTTCGGTCCTTTTCCACCCAAGCCTTGGCCGACTTGAACGCTTTGTAGACCGCATTGGATTTGGGCGCCAAGGCCAGATAAATCACGCATTGTGCGAGCGTCAACTCGCCCTCCGGCGAGCCCAAACGCTCCAAAGTCTTGGTCGCATCCAACGCCATCGTCAACGCCCTGGGGTCTGCCAAGCCCACATCTTCGCTGGCCATTCGGATGAGTCGTCTGGCCACATAAAGAGGCTCAACACCAGCCCCAAGCATGCGCATGAGCCAGTAAAGGGCTGCATCGGGGTCCGAGCCACGCACCGACTTGTGCAATGCGCTGATGGTGTCGTAAAACATCTCCCCGCCTTTGTCATGGCGGCGCATCTGCTCGCCCAAGACGCGCTCGAGCCACTCCAAGTCATGCACCCATCCTGGTGTCGTCGCCGTTGCTTGTTTGGATGCCACGACGTGAATCATCTCGACCGTATTCAAAAACCGCCTGGCATCCCCATCGGCATAGTGCACGAGTCGCTCCATGGCCTCACGGGTGAGCTCAGGCAAGGTCACGATGGCTTTGGCTCTGTGCCACAACAGCGTCAACTCGTCCGAATTCAAAGACTGCAGCACATAGACTTGAGCTCGTGAGAGCAGGGCTGAATTCACTTCAAAGGAAGGATTTTCTGTGGTGGCACCAATGAAGGTCAATAAACCAGACTCCACATGCGGCAAAAATGCGTCTTGCTGGGATTTGTTGAATCGGTGCACCTCATCGACAAAAATCAAACTGCGCTTGTTGGGGTCTTCACGCTTGAGGGCCTGGGCGGCTTGAACCGTTTCCCGGATCTCCTTGACACCGCCCAGGACCGCACTGATCATGAAAAAATGCGCATCAAAGGCATGGGCCATGAGTCTGGCCAAGGTGGTTTTGCCCACACCGGGAGGGCCCCAGAAAATACAACTGTGGGGGGTGCCCGATTCAAATGCCACCCTCAAGGCCATGCCCGGCGAGAGCAAATGCTGCTGACCCACCACGTCGGCCAAGCTCTTGGGCCGCAGTCTCTCGGCCAACGGCGCGCCATTGACATCACTGGGCTGCCCCAAAGCGACTGGGGACTGTGCTGATGAGGCTTCAAAAAGCATCTCACTCACCTTGGATGACCTCCACCCCTGGCGGGGGCTTGAAGACAAAACTCTCCAAGCCCACACCCTTGGGGTTGAACACAAAATCTTCAAACACGAGCACCGACTGCTGGTTAAAAGCGTCCGTCATCTCCAGGCTCGCCAATGCAACGCCAGCTCCACTTGCTCGCATGCCAATGCGCAAAAACTGCATGGGACCCTCTTTTTGCACAGGCGTGAGTTTGACCCACTCCAGACCCGCCTGCATGGGCTGGGCTTCGAGCAAAAACACCTTCTCCAAGGCTTTCAAGTCTTGCGCCCAAGCAATGACGGCGGCAGGCGTATTCAACAAGGCCTGGGAGAGAGGCTTGGAGGAGACTTGGGCGATGTCTTTGTCATACACCCACAAGGTGCGCCCATCGGCCACGATGCTTTGGGCATACGGTTTTTCATAATCAAACCTGAAATGCTCAGGCCTGATGAAAGAAAAGTGACCTGAAGACTTTTTTTGCCGAGCGGCTCGTCCAGGCCGTGCTGGGGTGGTCACGGTTTGCACAAATCGAGCTTGTGCACTTTGTGTGGTTTTTAAAAATGCCGCCAACACCTCAATGGAGTCGGCATGCGCGGCAACGACAAAGCCGCCCACAGTGCCCAGCACACAACAGCGACAGCAGACACTCAAAAAAATCTGCCAAGCCATGTGCCATGGCAGGCGAGACCTCGCACCAGCCGGGCGCGCACGCATTGCAGGGACACCAGTGTTAATGGAACAAAAGATACTCAATGCAAGTTCCCATGGAGGAGTAAGGACAACGCAAAAGATTTCAAACACCCAAGTGCTGGACTCAATCCGAATTGCGATCGGGCACCAAAATTTCTCGCTGGCCATTTGAGCTCATGGAACCGACCAAACCGGCGCGCTCCATGTCTTCGACCAACCGGGCAGCACGGTTGTAACCAATCTTCAAATGTCGCTGCACCAAGGAGATGCTGGCTTTTCTGTTTTTCATGACCACCTCGACGGCTTGATCATAAAGAGGATCTTTCTCGGAGTTGCCCTCACCAAAGAGATCAATCTCCCCGGTTTCGGAATCGATCACGCCACCTTCCAAGATGCCCTCCACGTAATCGGGCGCCCCTTGGGTCTTCAAGTAGTTGACCACACGGTGCACCTCCTCATCGCTCACAAAGGCGCCGTGCACGCGCACGGGGTAGCCCGAGCCACTGTGCATGTACAGCATGTCGCCCATTCCAAGCAGCGCCTCGGCACCCATTTGATCCAAAATGGTGCGCGAATCAATTTTGCTGCTCACTTGGAAAGCAATGCGCGTGGGGATATTGGCCTTGATGAGGCCCGTGATCACATCAACGCTTGGGCGTTGTGTTGCCAAAATCAAATGCATCCCAGCAGCCCGTGCTTTTTGTGCAAGACGTGCAATCAGCTCTTCGATTTTTTTGCCCACCACCATCATCAAATCGGCCAACTCGTCAATGACCACCACCACATGGGGCAAGCGACTCAAGGGCTCGGGCGAGTCGGGCGTCAAACTAAAGGGGTTGTAAATAAAAGTCTCTTGTTCAGCGGCTTCATCGATTTTGGTGTTGTAACCGGCCAAATTTCGAACGCCCAATTTGCTCATGAGCTTGTAGCGCCGCTCCATCTCGATCACACACCAATTCAACGCATGGGCGGCTTGACGCATGTCTGTCACGACAGGTGCCAACAAGTGAGGAATCCCCTCATAGACGGACATCTCCAGCATTTTGGGGTCGATCATGAGCAGCCGCACATCGCGCGCTTCAGCCTTGTAGAGCAAAGACAAGATCATGGCATTGATCCCAACGGATTTGCCTGAACCCGTGGTTCCCGCCACCAACACGTGGGGCATTTTTCCCAAATCGGCCACCACGGGATTGCCCACAATGTCTTTTCCAAGACCCAGTGTCAACATGGATTTGGCTTCGTTATAAACTTGTGAGCCCAAAATTTCACTCAATTTGATGGACTGGCGTCTGGCGTTGGGCAACTCCAGCGCCATGATGTTTTTGCCCGGAATGGTCTCGATCACCCGAATGGAGACCAAACTCAAGGAGCGCGCCAAGTCTTTGGCGAGATTGACCACCTGAGAGCCTTTGACACCGGTGGCGGGTTCAATTTCATAGCGTGTGATGACTGGGCCGGGTGCCGCAGCAACCACCCTCACTTCGACGCCGAAGTCTTTGAGTTTTTTCTCAATCAAACGACTGGTCATCTCCAAGGTCTCTGGTGACACGCTGTCGAGCCGAGTGGGTGTGCTGTCCAAGAGGTCGACTTGAGGCAAATTGGAGTCGGGTAAATCAGCAAAGAGGGGCTTTTGCCGTTCACGCGCCACGCGCCGGCTTTTGGGCACATCGAGAACCTCGGGCTCATAAATCAGTTTGGGAGGTGCGACGATGTCGCCTTCAAGCTCTCGCTCATGGGGAGCCTCGGTCAACTCTTCTCTCTCCTTGACCGCCGCTTGACCCATGGCGAGATCTTCTTGTATTTCTCTTTGCTCACGCCTTGCTTGCAACCAGTCATCCATCTTGGCGCCCAGATGTTCAGCCACGCTGAACCATGAAAACCGAAAGGCCCACGACATGCCCACGATCATGAAAATCACAAAGATGAGACCCGATCCATTGAAACCCAGCCATTTGAGACCACTCGATCCACTCACGTAACCCAATACACCTCCAGCGTAGTGGCCTGGCAACAAGTCATCGAATCGGTACAAGCGAGACCATTCCAAGGCACAACTCGACACCATGAGGAGGCCCAAGCCGCTCCAAAACGCCCAGTTCGAACCGATCCAAACGTGTCCAGACTCGGCGTTTTGATCTTGCGCCTTGGGCTCTTGCGTGGCCAAACCATTGCCAGTCAATTCACCGTGCAACTTCCCCAAGAGCGCTGTGAGCCAACTCATGAATGCGGCACCGTAGGCCCAAACGACCGAATATCCAAAGAGAAAATAACTCAAGTCGCTCAGCCAAGCGCCCAGCTTCCCGCCCCAGTTGAAGAGGTGAGCGCTGGCGCCTGAGGTGGTCCAGGCTGGATCTTGCGCGTTGTGGCTGATCAAGGCGATGAGCCAAAAGAGCAAAAATACAAAACCCAAGGTGAGCGCAATTTCTTGGGTAAAACGTCTAAACCCACGCAAAGCTGGCGTGGGATCTGTTTCGTTGTTTAAGGTGTGCAATGAGTAGGTCATCTTGGGGAGTAAGCTTAACCGATTCGAGGGGACTTTTTAAAGCCCGGCCAAAGCGCAGAGACTATTTTTACAGGCTTCGTGAGTTGATTTTTGCACTGGCGCTCAGCCATGGTTGAACTCAAGGCTTGTCCCAAGGGGAATTGAGCAAATCCCGTGGTCGACAACTTACAATAGCACCATGCTCAAGCCCTTGGCCAGCCCTTGTTGTCCGCAAGCGACATTCAAAATACGACGATCCTTGTCGGTGCAGATGGGCAGGCCGAGACCCTTTTGATGCATTTTTAGTTCTTTTAATTTGAAGCTCCATCATGTCCAACACCACCACTCACGCAAAAGTTTTGATTTTGGGCTCAGGCCCTGCTGGCTACACCGCTGCTGTTTATGCAGCTCGTGCCAACTTGAACCCCCTCTTGATCACAGGCATGGCCCAAGGCGGTCAACTCATGACCACCACCGAAGTCGACAACTGGCCGGCCGATGTCCACGGCGTGCAAGGGCCCGATCTCATGCAACGCTTTTTAGAGCACGCCGAGCGATTCAAAACCCAAATTGTCTTTGACCACATTGCCAAGGTTGATTTCAGCACAAGACCGTTCAAACTGATGGGCGACAGTGGCACCTACACATGTGATGCCTTGATCATTGCCACGGGCGCCTCGGCCAAGTATTTGGGGCTCGAGAGTGAGCAAACCTTCATGGGCCGAGGTGTTTCAGGATGCGCGACTTGTGATGGGTTCTTTTACCGCGAACAAGAAGTTTGTGTGGTGGGGGGAGGCAACACCGCCGTTGAAGAAGCCTTGTACCTCTCCAACATTGCCAGCAAAGTGCATTTGATTCACCGCCGTGACAAATTCAAAGCCGAGCCCATCATGGTGGACAAACTCATGGAGCGTGTGGCCAACGGGAAAATTCAATTGCACCTGTTCCGTCAACTCAGTGCGGTTTTGGGAGACGACAAAGGGGTCAATGGCGTTCGGATGTCCTCCACGCTCAGCACACCAGAGTCGGACCAGGACTTGGCCGTGCAAGGCTGCTTCATTGCGATTGGCCATCAACCCAATACCGATATTTTCAAAGACCAGTTGCAAATGAAAGACGGCTACATCGTCACCCGAAGTGGCCTGCAAGGCTTTGCCACCATGACGAGTGTAGAAGGTGTTTTTGCTGCAGGCGATGTACAAGACCATGTGTATCGTCAAGCCATCACCAGCGCTGGCACAGGTTGCATGGCCGCATTGGACGCGCAACGCTTTCTTGAACAAAACTAGTTCTTTTTAACTACATTGATGCGCCTGTGATGCCTTGTCAACGGCCCATGCGCTTGGGTTGAAGACCCAAGCGTTGCGGTGTTTGCACGCTCAAGTGCTCAGGAATGGACTTGGGAGTGTCTTTTGCGCTACAATGGAGAGCTTTCCAGGGGACACCGCCCCCCTTTCAATGGCGAGGTGAGGTTGGCCGGCGCAAGAGTTCGACCAACCGTTTAATTAGGAGTGTCCTCATGGCACGCGTATGTCAAGTCACGGGCAAAGGCCCCATGGTGGGAAACAATGTTTCTCACGCCAACAACAAAACCAAGCGCCGCTTCATGCCCAATTTGCAATACCGCAGATTTTGGGTTGAAACAGAGAACCG
>CAIPFK010000251.1 GCA_903864315.1 uncultured Burkholderiales bacterium
AGGATTTGACAGGCCGCGTCGATCAAGTTCACGATCGTGGCGTTGCTTTGAACAGCTTGCTGCCAAAAGGTGGAGGCTGAAAACCTCGGCATGATGGCGATTGACGCACCGGCGGCCAAGCCCCCCGCCACAGAATAGAACAACGCGTTCATGTGAAAGAACGGCAGCACGATCATCAAGCGGTCGCTGTGCTGTAAATACATGCGCTCGACAAAGGCCTCGCCGCCAAGCAAAAAACTGCGCTGATTGTGCATCACGCCTTTGGGAAAACCTGTGGTGCCTGAGGTGTAGATGATCAAGCAGGTATCCTCGCCTTGGGTTTGTGCTTCAAGGCTCAAGAGTTGCTCGCTTTGCAAGCGCAAAGAGTCTGCCGACAACGAGGCTTGATGGGACTTCACGGCAGGGTAAAAGGCCGGCAGCACTTGTGCATTGACCGATTCTGGTGAAGCATCAATGGACCAAGCCAAGGGTCGCTGTGACGTCTGCATGCTGTCCCTCGCTTGTAAAAAACTGTTGCTCGAGTGGTCGTCGACCAACACCAAACGCGGTTGCGCATGGTCCAAAACATAGCGCGTTTCTTCCACCCCAAACTCGGGGTTGATGGGCGTCATCACGGCTTTGATTTTTGCAAGTGCAAAGAGCAGCAAGACATGCGCTTGGTGGTTTCGGGCCATGATGCCAACTCGCTCTTGGGGGCGAATGTGATGGCTCAAAAGCCAAGCACTCAGCTCATTGACTTGCAACGAAAAGTCGGCCCATGAGGTTTCTTGGCCATCAAACCAAATGAAGGTCTGGTCTTGAAGTGGGCCTGTGCGGCTCTTCAACGCATCGCTCAAGGTGAAATCGTGGGTGCGGTAGCGTCCCAAGACTTGCATGGGGGGCTCAAGAGACTGAACGGTGGAGGTGGTGGTGGACATGGTGGGCGAAGTGCAGTGGCAAGGCAAGGTTTCATCAAGTCACGAGGCTTCAAAAAGTCGTCGTGGGCTGTGGGCTAAACTCCGGCCATTTTAGAGGCCTTCATGCGGCATGGCCATGCTCACTCTCCCTAGGTTGCGGCGTGATGGAGCGCTTGCCATTGGCCAGTTGTCGCTTGGTGCAAAAGAGTCTTGGTTCTCAATTTATACTTGTGTGCGGGCTTGGGCGCCAAATTGACCGATCAATTGGGCCCCCTGGGCTTGCAAAGTTGCGAAAATCTTTCCATTCAATCACACCAGTCGGTGACAGCCTCATCGACCTCGAAAAGATGAACCACACGTCTACGCCATCGCCAGGGCAAGTTTTCAAGGACCATTGTCGTCAAGGACAACTGGCTTATCAAGTCACCGACCTGGGTCAGGTGGTGTTTTACCCCAGGGTATGCGCACCCCAAACCGGCGATGAATTGCACTGGAAGGTTTCTAAAGGTCTTGGAACCGTCTATTCATGCACCGAAGTGTTTGTGAAGGACCGTGAGCCTTACAACGTCTCCTTGATCGATGTCGATGAAGGCTTTCGCATGATGAGCAGAGTTGACGGCCTGGCCGCCAAGGATGTCAAGATTGGGCTCAGAGTCCAAGTCAAGATGGACTTGACCCATCCCGAGGACCCCTTGCCTGTTTTTGTTCCTTTGGACGCGTTAGACACTGGAGCTCTCCATGAGTGATTCCTCAATTTTGAAGCAGACCCCCTTTGATCGTGCCAGTGCGGCTGTGGTGGGCGCAGCAGAATCCGACTTGGGTTTGTGCGCGCCTGGGACCACGCCCCTTGACTTGATGGCGCAAGCGAGCAAACGCGCCTTGGTCGATGCGGGCTTGACGCTCAAGGATGTCGATGCGGTGTACTGTGCGACGAGCCAAATTCGCTTTGCCACCACTGCGCTGTGCGAGTATTTGGGACTTCATCCGCGCGTTCACGATGGTACGCAAATGGGCGGCTCGTCTTTCATGACCCACATGGCC
Organism: uncultured Burkholderiales bacterium; assembly: GCA_903864315.1. Classification (GTDB taxonomy): domain Bacteria; phylum Pseudomonadota; class Gammaproteobacteria; order Burkholderiales; family Burkholderiaceae_C; genus Limnohabitans. Next base: position 1,938 of record CAIPFK010000251.1, read on the forward strand.
CATGCCTGCGCAGCACTGCAAAGTGGGCAGTGTGAGGTGGCGTTGATTGCCTATGGCAGCACCCAGCGCTCGGTGAGCCGTGCGGCCGCGAGTCCTCGCGAGTTCAACCCCTACGAGACCCCCTATCAGCCGGTCTTGCCGATTTCCGCTTACGCCATGGCGGCGGCCCGGCACATGCATGAGTTCGGAACCAAGCGCGAGCACTTGGCCAGCGTGGCCGTTGCTGCCAGGCAGTGGGCGCTCATGAACCCCGTGGCTTGGGAGAAGGAGCCGTTGACGCTAGCGCAGGCGCTCTCGGCCCGAATGGTGAGCTCGCCCTTGACACTTCGTGACTGTTGTTTGGTCACTGATGGAGGAGGCGCCTTGATCCTCACCCGTGCGGATCGTGCGCGAGACCTCAAGAGGCCCCCGGTTTATGTGTTGGGTTTTGCGGAGGAGCTCTCTCACTTGTCCATCTCCAATATGCCAAGCCTCACCACGACAGGCGCCAAACTCACGGGTGCTGCTGCCATGTCGATGGCCGGTGTGAAGCCCATGGACTTTGATCTGGCCATGGTGTACGACGCCTTTACCATCAACACGATATTGTTTTTGGAGGATCTCGGGTTTTGTAAAAAAGGCGAGGGGGGTCCTTTTGTTGGCAGTGGTGCCATTGCCCCAGGAGGCTCGTTGGCAGTGAACACCAACGGTGGAGGCTTGTCTTACTGCCACCCTGGCATGTATGGCCTCTTGCTGTTGATTGAGGCGGTTCGGCAAATCAGAGGTGAGTGCGGTGAGCGGCAACTGCCTCGGTGTGAACTCGCACTGGCCCATGGCAACGGAGGGGTATTGTCCACCCAAGCCACAGTCGTGCTCGGTTCAGCGCATGATTGACGCATCAGGCTTGGCGCTGTGTCCCAAGCCCACGCTCAGAGTGGCGACGGCGTCTGCACTTTGACCTTTCACTGTAAAACCATACCTCTTGCCCATCATGACCTTGCCAGAGTGGCTCAGCCATATTGAACATTTGCATCCCGTGAGCATTGACATGGGACTCGAGCGAGTGAGGCAGGTCGCCCTTCGCATGGGCTTGACGTTTTCAGTGCCCGTCATCACCGTGGCGGGCACCAATGGCAAAGGCTCAACGTGTGCCATGCTCGAAGCGATTTTGTCTCAGGCTGGCTACAAAGTAGGACTCTACACGTCTCCGCATTTGGTGAACTTCCAAGAGCGGTGTCGACTCCAAGAGGAATCGGTGAGTGAAGAGATGCTGGTTGAAGCTTTTGAGGAGGTTCAACGCCACTTGGGCGAGAACACGCTCACCTATTTTGAATTCAGCACCTTGGCGATTTTGTGGATCTTGTCGCGTGCATCTTTGGATGTGGTCGTGCTGGAGGTGGGCCTGGGGGGGCGACTGGACGCGGTGAACGTGGTGGATGCGGACTGCGCTGTGATCACCAGCGTGGATTTGGACCACATGGACTATTTGGGTCCTGATCGAGAGAGCATCGGACTTGAGAAGGCGGGGATCATGCGTGCCCATCGGTCGGTGGTGATCAGTGACCCACTGCCCCCACAAAGTGTGCTCAAGCATGCCCAAGACATCGGTGCCGATGTCTGGCAATTGGGCAAAGATTTCAATTTTGCAGGGGACCCGCAACAGTGGGCTTGGCGCGGGCGAGGTGGTGCCTACAGTGGCTTGGCTTATCCTGCGCTGCGGGGCGCCAATCAGTTGCTCAATGCCAGCGGCGTACTGGCCGCTTTGACCAGCTTGCGTGGTCTTATTCCCGTCACCGCCCAAGCCGTTCGCAATGGTTTGGCCATGGTTGAGTTGCCTGGGCGTTTTCAGATATTTCCGGGTCAACCGCAGTTGGTCTTGGACGTGGCGCACAACCCCCATGCGGTGGCAGCGCTCACTGAAAACTTGGACGCCATGGGGTTCTTTCCTCGAACCCATGCGGTCTTTGGCGCCATGCAAGACAAAGACATTGAGGCCATCATGCGCCGCATTGGTGTCTTGGTGGACGATTGGTATTTTTGTGACTTGCCCACGGCACGGGCAGCCAGCGCACAAACTCTGCACGAACTGTGGCTCAAAACGCCGCAGGCCTCCAAGCAAAAGGCCCAATTGTTCAAAAGTCCGCAGTCGGCCTTGGAGGCCGCTTTGGCACAAGCCAGCCCCACTGATAGAATCGTTGTGTTTGGGTCCTTTTATACGGTGGGCGCCATTTTGGCCAAGGGCATTCCTCGGCGGGATGCGCCCCATTTGAACGCTTAAGGGTATGGCTTTCTTTAAATTCCGCTTCCCCGGTCAAAAAGACCAAGATCACACGGATTCGGCCGCTCAAAGCATGGAATCGTTGAGAAAACGCGTCAAACATCGATTGATGGGCTCAGCAGTGTTGGTGGTTTTGGCAGTCATTGGGTTTCCCTTGGTGTTTGACACACAGCCCAGACCATTGCCCTTGGACATGGCCATTGACATTCCAGACAAAGCCAAAGTCCTCCCCAATGCCCCTCCCCAGCCTTTGAAGGCTGACTCGTCACGTCGCACCTTGCCAAGCAAGGATGCGGGTTCAATCTCCCAGCCCCAAAAGCCTCCAGAGGAGTCTTCCGAGCCCAAGTCCGACAAGCCCAAGGCAAGCCATGAAGAGGGTTCTGTGGCTCATCCAGCGCAAAGCAAAGAGCAAGGGCAAACGGCACTGCGGCCCGAGCCTCCAAAGGTCGTTTCACCAACCCCCTCAATGGCAAGCGCAGTGCCCGCTCCAGTTGTCCATGTTGCACCTGTGATTGCATCGGATTCATCGCCAACCAACAAGCCCACCTCGCCCCAGAATTCTGTCACCTCTGCACACAATGCGCCAGCCAAGGATCAGCCCCTTGGCGCCAAAGAAGGGCTCTCGGCCAAAGAGGTGATTGTGTCGCCCTCGGTTGCACCTGCACCTGCATCTTCGCCACAAAAGCCGCTCGCCAAGACTGAGCCCAAGCCAGAAGCGGCCAAACTCAACGCACCCAGTAAAGAGTCCAGCAAAGAGCCCAACAAAGACAGCGCCAAGGATGCCAATAAAGACGCCAGCAAAGTGGCTTCTGATTCAAACTCGCGTTACGTCGTACAAGTCGGTGCTTTCAGTGACGAGGTCAAGCTCAAAGAGGTGCGAGATAAACTGGAAAAAGCTGGATTGCACACCTACACGTCGCCCGTTGTCGTTCAAAATGTCAAGACAACGCGTGTGCGACTTGGGCCCTATCCCAACAAAGAGGAGGCGAATAAATGGGCCGCCAAAGTGAAAGGCCTCAATCTTCAAGCCAATGTGTTCAAGTTGCCTTGAGCGGTCATGACAACGCTTGATTGGATATTGGCCGTCTTTTATGCGTTGGCATGGATCCATGGGTTTTGGCGAGGCTTGGTGCTGGAGTTGATGTCCTTGGTGGCCTGGATTGTTGGTTTTGTTCTGGCGCCTCGATATGCCCACTTGATTTCAAACTATCTACCCATGCAAGGCGCCAGTGATGGCATGAAGTATGTGGTGAGTTTTGTGATTGTGCTGCTCTCCACCTTGGTGGTCCTGGGAATGCTGGCCAGGCTCTTGCATCGCTTGGTCGACTGGGTTGGTTTGGGCTTGATGGATCGGTTTTTGGGTGGAGTGTTTTCAATTGGCAAAACCACCATCGTGTGTCTGTGTGTGGCCATTGTGATCAACCTGACTGCGCTCAATCAACTCGAGTTGTGGCGCGAATCCACTGGCGCAAAAATCTTGGTTGAGTTGTTGGCTCAATTAAAGCCTTTGTTGCCCCTTGAATATGGAAAGTACGTGAATTAATATGTGTGGAATCGTAGGTGTTGTGAGCACACAACCGGTCAATCAGCTCATTTATGATGCGCTCCTTTTGTTGCAGCACCGAGGCCAAGATGCGGCAGGTATTGTCACGCAATTGGATAAGAAATTTTTCATGCACAAGGCCAAAGGCATGGTGCGCGACGTTTTCCGAACTCGGAATATGCGTGCCTTGCCCGGTCCCATGGGCTTGGGACAGGTGCGCTATCCTACGGCAGGAAATGCTTACAGCGAAGAAGAGGCCCAGCCCTTTTATGTGAACGCCCCATTTGGATTGGTGTTGGTTCACAACGGCAACTTGACCAATGCCCACGCGTTGAAGTCAGAGATGTTCTTGACCGATCATCGCCACATCAATACCGAGAGTGACTCAGAGGTATTGCTCAATGTCTTGGCGCATGAGCTTGAGAAAACCACCCGTGGTCTACCGCTGGGTCCCCAAGATATTTTTCAAGCCGTCCGTCACGTGCATGAGCGGGTGAAAGGGTCTTATGCGGTGGTGGCCATGATTGCAGGACATGGCTTGCTGGCCTTTCGCGATCCATTTGGCATTCGACCCTTGTGCTTTGGTGTGGATGCGAGTGGTGCCGTGATGGTGGCGAGCGAATCGGTGGCCCTTGAAGGCACGGGACACCGGTTTGTGCGCGATATTCAACCTGGCGAGGCCGTCTACATTGAGAGCGCAGGGCTGATCCACACCGAGCAGTGTGCCCCCAAAGCCCAATTGAGTCCATGTATCTTTGAGTATGTTTATTTGGCCAGGCCTGACTCGACGTTGGATGGTATTTCAGTCTACCAAGCCAGACTCAATTTGGGTGAGTCGTTGGCCAAGCGAGTCATCTCCACCGTTCCCCCACAAGACATCGACGTGGTGATTCCCATTCCAGAGTCGAGCAGACCCAGTGCGACTCAGTTGGCTCACCTTTTGGGGCTGCCCTACCGCGAAGGGTTTGTGAAAAACCGGTATGTCGGTCGCACATTCATCATGCCTGGCCAAGGGGTGCGAAAACGCTCAGTCAGGCAAAAACTCAACGTGATTCAAAGTGAATTCAAAGGCCGCAACGTTTTGTTGGTAGACGACTCCATTGTTCGGGGCACGACATCCAGAGAAATCGTCATGATGGCACGCGATGCGGGGGCCAAAAAAGTCTATCTGGCCAGTGCAGCGCCTCCCGTGCGTTACCCCAATGTGTATGGCATTGACATGCCCACTGGGGCCGAGTTGGTGGCGTATGATAAAACGGTTGAAGAAGTGAGGCAGACCATTGGCTGCGACGCACTCATTTATCAAGACGTGGCCTCGATGAAGTCGGCCATTTTGGCAGCCCAAAGCGCAGGGTCTCCTCACTTGAGTGGATTTGACGCGTCGTGTTTTGATGGTGTTTATGTGACGGGCGATGTGTCTTTGGAAGAGATCCTCAAAATCCATGCATTGAGACCCCAAGCCGACGAGTCCCAAGAGGACAACTCCAGGCTGGCCTTGCCCAACCCAGCCCTCGAATAAAGGATCCCCATGAGCTACAAACCCTTGCCCCCAGGTCTGCACATTGACACTTTGGCCGTGCGCGAAGCGGTGGACAAATCCCAATATGGTGAAAATTCCGAGTCTTTGTACCTGACGTCGAGTTTTACCCAGCCTGACAGTGAAACCGCTGCAAGACGATTTTCTGGCTTGGAGGATGGTTTCATCTATTCACGCTTTACCAATCCGACCGTGGCCAGCATGGAAAAGCGCTTGGCCGCGTTGGAAGGGTCTGAGGCCTGCATTGCCACGTCGAGTGGGATGGCCGCAGTGCTGCTCTTGTGCATGGGGCTGCTCAAAAGCGGGGACCACGTGATTTGTTCTCGCTCGGTGTTTGGCTCCACCATCAAACTCTTGGCCTCTGAGTTCGGAAAATTCGGGGTCCTCTCCACCTTCGTGTCCCAAACCGATCCCCAAGAATGGCGAGACGCGATGCGGCCCAACACCAAACTGTTGTTTGCAGAAACGCCCACCAACCCTCTCACCGAGGTATGTGACATTCGAATCTTGGCCGATATTGCCCACCATGGCGGCGCATTGCTGGCCGTGGACAATTGTTTTTGCACGCCCGTGCTGCAGCGCCCCATCGAATTTGGTGCAGATATCGTCATTCACTCTGGCACGAAATATTTGGATGGCCAAGGCCGGGTGGTGGCAGGGGCCATTTGTGCCTCGGCTGCTTTGGTCAAAGACTGCTTTATTCCTGTGATGAGAAGCGCAGGGATGACCCTCTCCGCGTTCAATGCGTGGGTGGTCTTGAAAGGCATGGAGACACTGGGCATCCGCATGAAAGCGCAGTCTGAGCAGGCACTAGAGATGGCCTCTTGGCTTGAGGCGCACCCCAAAGTTGCGAAGGTGTATTACCCGGCTCTGCCCAGTCACCCGCAGCACGAATTGGCCATGCGTCAACAAAAAGGATTGGGCGGCGCAGTGCTGTCCTTTGATGTCTTTGGAGACACGCCAGAGCAGGGACGTCAAAATGCATTCCATGTGATCGATCAATGCCAAGTGCTTTCTGTCACTGCCAACTTGGGGGATGTCAAATCCATCATCACCCAACCCGCCAGCACCTCGCATGGGCGACTCACGGAGGTGCAGCGGCAACAAGCAGGCATTCGCCAGCACCTGATTCGCTTGGCTGTGGGGCTTGAGCACTTGGATGACTTGAAGGCGGATTTGTCTCGGGGCTTGGATACCTTGCCTTAATTTTTTGGAATTCAAATGACCGTTGTTCGCACCCGTTTTGCCCCGTCCCCGACAGGGTTCATCCATTTAGGCAATATTCGCTCCGCACTTTATCCCTGGGCCTATGCCCGCTCCAAAGGTGGTCAATTCATCTTGCGAATTGAAGACACCGATCTGGAGCGCTCCAGCCAAGAGGCGGTGGATGTGATTTTGCAAGGCATGCGTTGGCTCGGACTCGAGCCCGATGAGGGTCCGTTTTATCAAATGCAGCGCATGGATCGATACCGAGCAGTCTTGGCTCAATTGATCGAAAAAGACTGGGTCTATCCATGCTACATGAGTGTTCAAACACTCGATGAGTTGCGCGAAGCGCAAATGAAGGCGAAAGTAAAACCTCGCTATGACGGCACATGGCGACCAGAGCCAGGGAAGGTGTTGCCCCCTGTGCCTGAGGGCGTGAAGCCTGTGCTGCGCTTTAAAAATCCATTGGGTGGTGTGGTGCGGTGGGACGACAAGGTCAAAGGCACGATTGAGATTGCCAACGCCGAGCTCGATGATTTGGTGATCGCAAGACCCGATGGCACGCCCACGTACAATTTTTGTGTGGTGGTGGATGACATCGACATGGCGATCACGCACGTGATCCGAGGAGACGATCACGTCAACAACACGCCAAGACAAATCAATATTTTCAAGGCCCTGGGTGTTGAGCCACCCGTTTACGCCCACTTGCCCACGGTGCTCAATGAGCAGGGTGAAAAGCTCAGCAAACGAAATGGCGCCAAGGCTGTGACGCAATACGAGGCCGAGGGGTATTTGCCCAAAGCCATGATCAACTATCTCTCGCGACTGGGGTGGAGCCACGGGGATGATGAGATTTTCAGTGTTGAGCAATTCTTGGCGTGGTTCGATTTGGATCATTTGGGTAGAAGTGCCGCACAGTTTGATGAAGCCAAATTGAAATGGGTCAACCAGCAGCACATGAAAATGCTCAGTGGCGATGAGTTGGCCGAAGTCGTCAAACCTTTCTTGGTCAAATTGAGCGTTGTGACTGATGCAAGGTTGCCAGCAATTTGCCAACTCTTTAAAGACCGCTGCGACACATTGGTGGTTTTGGCGCAGTGGGTCCTTGGGTTTTATCACCCCGTGGACGTGCCAGCGCTTGAGTTGGAAAAGCACATGACGCCTGCGGCAAAAGAGGCGATTGCAATCCTTGCGAGCACCTTGTCGGCGCGAGATGAGGCCGAGTGGGATGCGGCTCACTTGGGCTTGGATTTGAAAGAGGTCCTCTCCAAGACTGGTTTGAAAATGCCACAATTGGCCATGCCTGTTCGAGTGCTTTTGCTCGGAACTGCGCAAACGCCGTCCCTTGACGCCGTCTTGTCCTTGTTCAGAAAAGAAGATGTTTTGAAGGCCTTGTCCAAAAGCTAAAAATCGGGTTATAATCTCGCTCTTGATGCCTTTTGGGGGTATAGCTCAGCTGGGAGAGCGCTTGCATGGCATGCAAGAGGTCAGCGGTTCGATCCCGCTTACCTCCACCAAAAGTCAAAAATTTTGTTCCAGGTTTGACCCTATCGTCTAGAGGCCTAGGACATCACCCTTTCACGGTGAGTACCGGGGTTCGAATCCCCGTAGGGTCGCCAGTTTTGCAGTTGTTGTCCAACAACTCCTGCA
>CAIPFK010000252.1 GCA_903864315.1 uncultured Burkholderiales bacterium
AAATTATGAGCACCAAACCGCCCTCCTCGCTTTTTGAACGCCTCGGGGTTGGGCATGGGGAAGGTACTGAGGGGCAAAGGATTGCTCTCATCTCGCGCATCGAGCACCCAAACCAATTTGGGCCAATCAAGTCCCCCGTCTTGGACACACTCGTCACTCACGATCCACAAATTGCGATCAAATAGGGGAAGCACCGTGTGTATGAAACCGTTGAGTGGCGGCGAATGGTTCCAGTGAGAGATCACCTGGATGTTGTCAGGCTTGGAGATGTCCAAGACGAAAGCTCCCCCATCGATATAACCCACATAGGCTTTGTCCGGGTGAGAGGGGAACACATTGCTGTTGTGCACTCTAAACCCGGTGTCAAAAATGCCTTGCAACCTCTTGGGCTGAGGTGCTGTATCACCGACTCGAGTTCCCGGGTACCACCAACGTCCCTTCTCAACAGGTTGGGTCGGATCGGAGACATCCAAAATCCGATAGAACTGATCATCCAAGGGGTTGTGGGGCTCGAAATCCCCAGAGCCAGACGACATGTGGATGGTCTTGCCATCCACAAACCACAGGGCATGCACGCCCCTGGAATGGGGGCCTGAGCAGTCAAAGTGAGAGAGAAGTTTGGGGGACTCGGGCACGCTCACATCAAAAATATCCACACCCGCGGGCTTCAAACCCACTGTCGCCGTTTGATACGCCACGGCCAACAAATTGCCCACCACATCCAACGAGTTGGAGCGCAACTTCATGTGCGGGAGGTCTGTTTGCACAATGAGTTTGGGGTTCAAGGGGTCGCTCACATCGACACCGGAAAAATTCTTCGGCGCAGACTCGTGTGCAAGCCACAAAATCCGTCGACCTTTGGCGTCGAGTTGCATGGAGATGCCTTCCCCAAGACCGCCAAAACCCGCCAACTCATGGTGGGCCAAAAGCTTCATATTGAGAGACAACGCCTGATCAGCGCGCGCACCGGGAGAATTGAGTGTGGCCATGGGATTTAAGGGTTATGGAGAATGAATCGATAAACGGCTTTGAGTATAGTAGATCAGTCTAAAAGGGGCCCCAAACCATGAACTATTTTTTATTGTTTCTAAAGTGTGCTTTGGTCGTGTGCTGGACCCAATTGACTGCACTCAACGCCCTCGCGCAAAACACCAATTTCCCCAATAAGCCCGTTCACCTGATCGTGACCTACCCGCCCGGGGGAAGTTCTGATTTGCTCGCTCGCATTGTGGGAAAGAAAATGGGGGAATTTTGGAACCAAACGGTGATCGTGGAAAACAAAACTGGGGCAGCAGGCTCCATCGGCATGGAATACATTGCCCACCAAGCGCCCGATGGCTACAGTTATGTGATTGCCAACATGGGGCCTGCCGTGGTGAACCCACTTCTGTCCAAGTTGAACTACAACATGGACAAGGACTTCATTGCGGTCTCTCTCATTTGCACCGGGCCCAATGTGTTGGTGGTGCCCAGCAGCTCTCCATTCAAGAGTGTCGACGACATTGTCAATACTGCCCGCAACAAGCCTGATGAGGTCAACTTTGCCACCTCAGGGTCTGGCAGCATGTCGCATTTGAGCACCGAGATGATGATTCGACAAACCCACCTCAAACTCACCCATGTGCCCTACAAAGGAGGTGTGTTGGCCGTCAACGATGTGCTCGCCGGTCACATCCACTTCATCATCTCCGATGCACTGCCTGTCATGCAGTTCGTCAAAGCCAATCAACTGCGGGCCTTGGCCGTCACGAGTGCAACTCGCTCAGCCTTCTTTCCCAATGTGCCCACCTTTGCCGAGACCGGGATGCCAGGCATCGTGGCGTTGAATTGGTGGGGTGTTTATTTGCCCGCCAACACCCCCAAAGCCGTGGTTGAAAAATACCAAACTGCATTGGCCAAGGTCATGGCGGACCCAGAGACCAAATCACAATTTGCAAGCCTTGGGGTTGACGCAACCTACACCACTCAAGTTGAATTTCAAAGTTTCATTCAAAACGAGCAAAGCAATTACGCCAAACTCATCAAAGACAACAATATTCATACGGTCGAGTGAGAGTTGCTCTTCATCTGCCAAAGTCCCCTTCCATCCCAAGTTTGCGCTTTGCACCATGAAAAAATCTCCTCATTCTGATCACAAGATAACGCTCAAGCCTCCGTCTGGCGTCAAAAGCAATCAAAGCCACGTTGAGCCTCAAGCGCAAGTCTTGCAAGTGGGGATTTTGGGCCTAGGGATCATGGGCTCGGCCATGTCCTTGAACATGATCAAAGACGGCATCGATGTTGTGGGTTATGACCCCAACCCCATGTGCTGTAAAAATCATCGCAAAGCTGGGGGCTCATTGGCCAAAGACGTGGAGACGCTGGGGCGTGCCACTCGACGCATCATCACCTCTTTGCCCACGCCCCAGGCCCTCATTGACAATGCGCATATTTTGGCGAGTATCCAATCCCACCGACTGATCATTGCCGACACCAGCACCTTGGACGTCTGCGACAAAGAAACAGCCAGAAAAATCCTGCACAAGAGCGGTCACATTTTGCTCGACTGCCCTCTGTCTGGCACGGGGGCGCAAGCGCGCAACAAGGACTTGCTGGTCTACTCCAGTGGCCCCAAAGTTGCTGTCAAAGAATTTGACTCCATCTTTGCAGCCTTTTCAAAAACGCACCATCACTTGGGTGCGTTTGGCAACGGCATGAAGATGAAACTCATCGCCAATTTGCTCGTCGCCATCCACAACGTCTCAACCGCGGAAGCCTTGCTTTTTAGTGAGAACCTGGGGATTGATGCTGCTTTGGCCATTGAAGTGCTGGCGGCTGGTGCGGGAGGATCTCGGATGCTTCAAGTCAGGGGCCCCAACATGGCTGCTCGCGACTGGAAGGACGCCACCATGAAAGTGTCGACATGGCAAAAAGACATGAAACTCATCACCGAGGCGTTGAGCAACTCACACACGCCAGCCCCCCTGTTTGCGGCCACACAAGGCATCTACAACGCCGCGATGGGACTGGGCCATGGTGATCATGACACAGCAGCGGTCTTTGATGTCCTCGAGCGCATGAGTAAAAAAACTTGACCCGGATGAACTGGTCGCTGGACACACAAGAAAACCCACCTGATCATTGCCTGACAGCCTCCCCCCTTGCGGGTGAACTTATTCAGTGATTGATTCTGGCCACCCAAAAAGTGGCGCCATCGGGGCCATATTTCTCAGAATGTGGAGTCCCATGGCCGAGCTCAAAAGTATCGCCCGCCATCAAGTGCCGAGTGTCTTGTCCGACTGTCAACCACATCTCCCCCTTGACAATCAAGGCGTTGGCATCAAATTCGTGCGTGTGGGTGGGTGCTTCTTGGTTGGGCGTCCAATCCCTCACCATCACTTCATCAAAGCCTTTTTCCAAATAGTCGGCCTTGAATTGCTCAAAACTGATGGGTCTGATCATGCGACCCCCTTGTGCTTGCTGTTGCAAAGAGGTTGGAATTTGATTCGACCACAAGAGTAACAACAACTCTCAACGATTGTGACATCAAGGGCAAAGGGCGATCTATGTGCGACATGGGGTTGCATGATGGACTCCTAAAAATGACCGATTCAATCGTCTAATCAATTCAGAGCATCCTACACCCAAAGGCATCACCACCTCATGCCTTGGGTGCCGATTCCTTGTGTTTTAGTCAAGTTTGATGTTCACAGATTTGATCAATTTGGCCCAAACGTTCAAATCGGTGCTCACTTGAGCGCCAAATTCCTCCGGACTATTGGCCACCGTGTCCAATGCGTCTTGGGTCAAGCGTTCCTGAAAATCCGCCCGCTTGACGATCCCCAACACATCGGCATTGATCTTTTTGACCAAGTCTTTGGGCATGGCCGCTGGGCCCATGAAGCCATACCAAGCATCGATGCGAAAACCGGGCAAGGTCTCGGCAATGGCGGGCACTTGGGGCAAGGATTTGGAGCGTTTTTCACTGGTCACAGCCAACGCTTTCAATTTGCCGCTTTTGGTCAGTTGAATGGACGCTGTGATACCACCAAAAATCAACGGCACGTGACCCGCCATCACATCGTTCACGCCTTGGCCAAAGCCTTTATAGGGTATGTGTGCAATATTCACATCGGCCATGTATTTGAGCATTTCCATGGACAAATGTTGCTGTCCACCAGGCCCTGAAGATGCATAGCTGATGGCCCCAGGCTGCTGCTTGGCCATGGCGATCAGCTCTTTGACGTTGTTGGCAGGAAAGCTTGGGGTGGCCAGCATCACGAATGGACCGGATGCCACATTGATGATCGGTGTCAAATCTTTGAGCGGGTTATACGGCATGTTGCTGTACAAATTCGGAGCGATGGTGATGGAGGCGTCCGCTGCAAACAGCAAGGTGTAACCATCTGGGGCAGACTTCACCACAAAGTCGGTCCCAATGGTGCCGCTCGCCCCCGTTTTATTTTCCACCACCACGGATTGCTTCCACAAGTTGGTGAGCTCTTGAGAGAGGATGCGACCATAGATATCTGGGGTGCCACCTGGCGGGAAGGTCACGATCACTTTGACAGGCTTATTGGGAAAGGCTTGAGCTTGAGCGTGGGACTGGACCATGGAGCCCACAAGCAAGAGGGTGAGCGCAACTCCCTCTAAAATCACAATGCGTTTGATGGTGTTCAACATAATCAGATCAGGTTTAAAAATCAATCCCAAATTGGATGCCAGCCATTTTAATGGCTTCAAGGAGACGTGACCTTACAAGATCTTGCAAGAGTTCGGCATTGACAAGCCCCACCGTTGGTGAACCAGGGGATTGATTCAAGCCTGGTTATCCAACCCGATGCAAAGCACGTCAAGGCCATGGATGCAAGATCCACCGCGCTCCACCACCATC
>CAIPFK010000253.1 GCA_903864315.1 uncultured Burkholderiales bacterium
AGATCCCTCTTCTTTTGTGCAAACATGGCTTGATTCAATGCTGTGGAGCTCGCCTTGATGGAAGACTGGGTCAGCGCCTTGGTGCGTGCTCTGGTGCGTGCTCTGGTGCGTGCCTTGCTGAGCGTTGCGCGACAAGCGTGTGATTTCTTGGCCCAACTGCCCCAGCGCCTCTTCTTGAGATTGCCCCCCATACACAGACAGGCGCACTCGCCCTTCGCGCCAAACTTTTTTGGCAAATGGGCAAAGATTCAAACCAATGACGGCCTCTTGCAACCACGCTTGGGTGTCTCGAAGAACGCACTGCTGCGCAGTGTTTTGCGCTGGCTCTGAGGCACTCATGACACAGGCGCTTTCTCGTGCTCAATTTTGGACAACTCCGCCGAGACTTGGTGGGCCCCCAGGGTACCGAGCACGCACAAAAATCCCGTGACCACCCAAGTCCACTGCCAACCCCCGCTCACGGCGGCGGCCCACGCCACCAACGGAGGGCCCACAAACTGACCCAAGGACGACCACTGCTGCATCCAACCCACCGTGATCGCCACACACTCTTGACCCGGCGAGAGCCGCACGGCCAAGGCGAACAACGTTCCGGGCACCAAGCCCCCGAGCGCAGAAAAGAGCAGCACCCCCGCCAAACGCACGCCCACGGGAAAATTCACCCCATCAATCTGCGCATACGCCAAGGCTGCACCCAGGGCCATGCTCATATAGCCAAGCCACAGCAGCCTTGGCGCGTACTCAGGCACAGCCTGGCCAGGAATTGCTTGGATTTTCCTCGCCAAGACAAACCCCGAGCCCACGTTGCCGACCATGTTGACCAAAGCCACCAAGGCACTGACCCAACCGGCGGTGAACGCTGAAATGCCCAATTCCGTCGTGATGGTGGGTAAAAACCCAATCACCGCAATCCACTGCCCTGAATACACCCCAAAACACAATGCGATCAGCCAAGGGCCTCGCACACTCAACGTTCTTTTGAGGCGCACCCCCACCCCTGAGGTCCAGGGATTGAACGGTGTGGGCAAACTCAAGACCGGTTGTGCGGCCCCAGACAAGCGTTGCCCACGCTCCCTCATCTCCAGCAACTGGGCCTGGCTGGGGACGCCTTTGTACACCCCCCAGGCCGACAAAAACGTGACGCCTGAGAGCAGCAACCACCACATCGACCAACTGCTGGCCCCAATCACCCAGGGCCCAACCCAAAGCGCCAGCGCAGCTCCGATGGGCATGTAGGCGGCCCACCACCCAAGGGTTTTGGGCAAATCGGCAGGACTCACCAATTGGCGCAGCAGACTGGGAGCTGGCATGGCGCACAGTAAAAAACCAAGCCCCTCAAAAAATCGAGTGAGTAGGAGCGTGGCCGGTGTCTGCGCTGCGCCGCCCAATGCGCTGGCCAAGCCAAGCAGCACCAAGCCGGTGAGCATGCAGCGCTTGAGTCCGAGCACATCGGCAAACAGCCCCACAGTGAGCCCCAAGGTCATGCCAGCGAGTTGCACCATGGAGAGCAAAAACCCCGCTTGCACCAAACTCACGTGCAAATCGATCCTCAAGACTGGCAAAGCTGGGGGCAACTTGCCAATGTGAAGCGCCACACAAATGCCTGCCAGCACCACCCAAAATGCCGCCACCAAACCGCGCTCTGCATAGGAGCTTTGGGGCAACTGGGCGTTCATGTTTGGCACCCTGGAACACCATGGAACTTGCACTCCAATGAGGGGGGCAATGGCGTCATGTTGGCTCTCCAAAGGGCGGCTCGCCACTTGGATGGGGTGGTGGGTTCGCTCTAGGATTGGAGGTCGGGTTGCTGGGCGAGAGAGGATGGTTGGGCTGCAAACCCGACAACAACTCCTTGTCCCCCCGTGCACGACCCAACCCCAAGCCCGGTTGATGATCCAAGGGCAAATCCGCCCCCTGTTGCAAAGCACTCCAACCGCTCAAGCGTTGATGCTCTTTCGCGGCAAAACGATCCGTCATCCCCGCGATGTAGTCCGCCACCGAGCGTTCGCGGTCGTGTCGACCACGAAAGGACTCGGGCATTTCTGATGGCGTGTGCAAATAGGCCAAGAACAAATCCTTGATGATCTCTTTGGCCTGCTCGGTCGTGTGCAGGACCCTGGGGTGGCGGTACAAATTGGCCGACAAAAATTGTTTCAACGCAGACGACGCCTCTTGCATGGGCACACTGAATGTCACCAAAGCATGGGGGCAGGCCCGCACGTCGCTGGCACTGTGCAACTCCAACGGGGCCAAGGCCGCACGGGTGGTCTCCATGACATCATAGACTTGCTCAGACAACATCAAGCGAATCGTCTCAAAGAGCCAACGCCGACCTTGAATGCTGGGGTAGAGCGCGAGCGTTTTACGGCAATAGTGTTCAAACCAAGGCACGCTTTCTCGCAACTGCTCAATGCTCAAGAGTCCTGACCTCACACCGTCATCGATGTCGTGGGCGTTGTACGCGATCTCATCGGCCAAGTTGCACAACTGCGCTTCCAAACTGGGTTGGGTGCGATCGATAAAGCGCGCTCCCACGCCGCCAGGCTCACGGGCTTGGAGCTCGCGCGCCTGGGCCAAGCCACAGTGCTTCAAGATGCCCTCACGCGTCTCAAAGGTGAGGTTGAGTCCATCAAAGAGGGCGTAGCGCTCTTCTAAAAAATCCACCACCCTCAAGCTTTGCAAGTTGTGCTCAAAGCCCCCATGCTCGAGCATGCATTGGTTGAGCGCATCTTGACCCGCATGGCCAAACGGGGTGTGCCCCAAATCGTGCGCCAAGGCAATGGCCTCGACCAAATCCTCGTGCAGCGCGAGACCCCTCGCCATGGACCGTGCGAGTTGCGCCACTTCCAACGAGTGCGTGAGTCGAGTGCGAAAGAGGTCTCCCTCGTGATTCAAGAACACTTGGGTTTTGTAGACCAAACGCCGAAAAGCGCTCGAGTGCACGATGCGGTCGCGGTCGCGCTGAAAATCGTTGCGCGTGGGCGCTGGCTGCTCAAGGATGATGCGCCCATGGGAGTGCAATGGGTCGCTGGCAAACGGGGCCAAGCCCGAGTCGTAAAAGTCTGTCATGTCAAGCGCACGCAGTGCTCAATCACTTGACGCACCAAGGCATCTGGCGCTGGGCTCACTTGGGCGACACCCGGGTGTCGGATCACCACAAAACGGATCTCGCCGGCTTGCGATTTTTTGTCCAACCGCATGTGCTCCAAATACACCTCGGCTCCCAAGTCTGGCGCCTTGACGGGCAAGCCCGCGCGCGCGATCAACGCTTGGAGTCGATCACAAAACCCTCGGTCCACGTGCCCCAACCGATGCGAGAGCTCGGCCGCCATCACCATCCCGCAGCCCACCGCCTCGCCGTGCAACCAGACCCCAAAGCCCAAGGCGCTCTCAATGGCATGCCCAAAGGTGTGGCCAAAGTTCAAGATGGCCCGCATACCGCCTTCTCGCTCGTCTTGGCCCACCACCCAGGCCTTGATTTCACAACTGCGCGCCACGGCTTGCGCAAGCGCCACTGGATCCTTGTCCATCAACGCATCCAGCTTGTGCTCGAGCCATGCAAAAAACGCCATGTCCGCGATCGGCCCGTACTTGATCACCTCGGCCAAGCCCGCACTCAACTCGCGCCCGGGCAACGTGCCCAACACATCGAGATCACAAATGACCCGGCGAGGTTGATAAAACGCCCCCACCATGTTTTTACCCAGTGGGTGATTGATGGCGGTCTTGCCCCCGACCGAGGAGTCGACTTGGGCGAGCACAGTGGTTGGGATTTGCACAAAGGGCACGCCGCGCATGAAGCACGCCGCCGCAAAACCCGTGATATCCCCCACCACACCACCACCGAGCGCAAAGAGCACCGTTTGGCGGTCACAGCCGTGCTCGAGCAAGGTGTCAAACACCACGTTCAAGGTGACCCAGGATTTGGCGCCCTCGCCGTCTTCAAGTGTCAACACCAAGACCCTTTGATAGTGGGGCTTCAAGGCCTCTTGCAAGGCGCGAACATACAAAGGACCCACCACGGTGTTGGTGACGATGAGTGCGGTGTGTGCCTTGGGCAAATCCTGAAAACTGCTCGGCTTTGAGAGCAAACCGCTGCCAATCCAGATGGGGTAGTCACGTGAGGTGGCGCTTTGCTCGGGGTCATCAAGACTCACTTGGAGAGTCAAGTGCTCGCGAGACAGGTCCGCTTGGAGGGGTGGCAAGGGTGAAAAAGCAGAAAGTGTGTTCATAAACCTGCAGTCTAAGGAGCAAGCGACAAAGGATCGATGTGCTTCATGATGAGTTGCAGCAAAGCACCCACATGGGGGCGCTCGCTCTCGATCACATGGTGAGCGCATTCGGTGTACAAAGGGTCGCGCACGGCAAAGAGCTCTCGCAAGCGCGCCATCGGGTCGAGAACTTGCAACAGCGGGCGACTTTGGTCATGGCGCAAACGGCGAAACACATCTTCTGGCGTGCTTCTCAAATAAAAAACGGTGCCCCTGGCTCTCAAGCGTTCGCGATTGATGGCCCTCAAGACGGTGCCGCCACCGGTGGAGAGCACGCCCGAGTCTTGGGCCAACAGTCGGACCAAGATGTCGCTTTCCACCTCGCGAAAACGCTCCTCTCCCTCCACTTCAAAATACTCGCGTATGGTGCAACCCAAATGTTGCTCGATGGCCAAGTCAGAGTCGAGAAAAGGAATGTTGAGCTTTCTTGCCAGATGCCGACCCACGGTGGACTTTCCACTGCCAGGCAAGCCCACCAATACATACACGGCGTTGACCCCTTCGATTCGGATGATGCGGTGCACCCAAAGGGCGACCAATTGCCCCATTTTAAACCCTCCGCAAGAGCGCACCCAAGACTGGCCGAACAGAGGTAGACTCCCAAGCTTGTGCGACCCAACGGATTGAAAGCCATTCCTCTGCCCCCATGTCCGACAGCCCCAACCCCAAAGATTCGAAAACCCCCGGCGACGCTGGCTCCAAATCCAGCTCAAAAGCCGCGCCCAGTCACAATTTGTGGAGCCTGTTGCTCGGGTTTTTTGCCTGGACGTTTGGGCTGGGCGCCGCCGCCGCCTTGTCCATTTTGATGCTCGTGGGCATTGCGCTGGCCATGGCCTATCCACAACTGCCCGACGTGACCGATCTTTTGGACTATCGCCCCAAATTGTCCATGCGGGTATTTTCTGTGGAAGGCAAACAAATCGCGGAATTTGGTGAAGAGCGTCGCAATTTGACCCCCTTCAAAGACATCCCCCAAGTGATGAAGGACGCGGTCTTGGCCATTGAAGATTCGCGCTTTTACCAGCACGGCGGGGTGGACTACATTGGACTCTTGCGGGCGAGCTTGGCCAATTTGGGACACGCCAAGAGCCAAGGGGCGTCGACCATCACCATGCAAGTCGCTCGCAACGTTTACCTGAGCTCGGAGAAAACCTTCACCCGAAAGATCTACGAGATTCTTCTCACCTTCAAGCTCGAGCACATGCTCACCAAGGACCAGATCTTTGAGATCTATTTGAATCAGATTTTCCTGGGCCAACGCGCCTATGGTTTTGCCGCGGCCAGCGAGACCTATTTTGGCAAACCCATCAAAAACATCACCATCGCCGAAGCGGCCATGTTGGCGGGCTTGCCCAAGGCCCCTTCGGCCTACAACCCGGTCAGCAACCCCAAGCGTGCCAAAACTCGGCAGCAGTACATCATCGAGCGCATGCTGGAAAACGGCTTCATCACCAAGGAGCAGGCTCTTGCCGCCAAGGGAGAAGAGCTTCGCTTGAGAAGCATCAGCACCTCACCACAAAACCATGCCGAGTACGTCTCCGAGATGGCGCGCCAGTTGATGTTTGCGCAGTACGGCCCCGAGATCTACACGCGTGGCCTCAATGTATTCACCACCTTACACGCCGATGAACAAGAAGCGGCCTATGCGTCGCTTCGCCGCGGGATCATGGATTATGAATTGCGCCAAGTCTACCGTGGACCGGAGAAATTCATCGACTTGCCCACGCCCAAAGCGGGTGGCTCGGCGGGTGGCTCGGTGGGCGCCAACAGCGAGCTTGAAGACTTGGTCTCAGACGTGGTCTTGGAGCAAGGCGACAAGGGAGACCTCCTCTCGGCCGTGGTGATTGAGGCCAACGCGAAGAAAGTGCGCGTCATGCGCCAAAACAATGAAGTGATTGAGGTGATGGGCGAGGGCCTCAAGCCCGTGCAGTCGGGCCTCGCGGACAAGGCCGCACCCAACATCAAATTGAGACCGGGTGCGGTGGTGCGCATTGCCAAAAACGACAAGGGCGTGTGGTTCCTCACCCAACTGCCAGAGGTCGAAGGCGCCTTCGTGGCCATGGACCCCAGAGACGGCGCCATCCACGCTTTGGTGGGGGGGTTTGATTTTGAGAAAAGCAAATTCAACCACGTGACCCAAGCGTGGCGCCAACCTGGCTCGAGCTTCAAGCCCTTCATCTACTCTGCGGCACTTGAAAAGGGCTTCACACCGGCCACCATCATCAACGATGCGCCACTCTTTTTTGATGCGAGTGTGACGGGCTCACAGCCTTGGGAGCCGAGGAATTTTGACAATAAATTTGAAGGCCCCATGCCCTTGAAGACGGCGCTCGCCAAGTCCAAGAACATGGTCTCGATTCGAATTTTGCAAGCCATTGGGGCCCCCTATGCGCAGAGTTGGGCGGCCAAATTTGGCTTCGATCCCGAACGCCATCCGCCCTACCTCACCATGGCACTCGGGGCCGGGTCGGTGACACCTTTGCAACTGGTGGTGGGCTACAGCGCCTTTGCCAATGGGGGCTACCGGGTGAATCCGCACTTGATCACCAAAGTGACCGACCAAATGGGCAAGGTCCTCTCTCAGTTCACCCCCATCGATCTGGATGAAAGCACCCAAGCGGTGGAGCCAAGGAACGCCTTCATGATGAGCCAGTTGCTCCAAGAAGTGGCCCGCTCGGGCACAGCGGCACAGGCCACCAAAACGTTGAAGCGCACCGACATTTACGGCAAAACCGGCACCACCAACGACTCCATGGACGCGTGGTTTGCGGGCTTTCAACCGACCTTGGCGGCGGTCACCTGGATAGGCTACGACACGCCAAAAAATCTTGGCAGCCGCGAGACCGGTGGCGGCTTGGCCCTTCCCGTGTGGATTGGCTTCATGCAAAAGGCGCTCACGGGGGTGCCAGTGACGGAGATTTCGCCACCCGACGGTGTGGTGAAAGATGGGGCCGATTGGTTCTTCACCGAGTTCACCAGGAGCACGGGCATCACGAGCTTGGGGCTAGGCGACTCGGCCTCTGGGACCAGTGGGGGCTCAGGTGCGTCGTCAAGTTCTGCACCCGCCTATCCATCAGGGGGGGGAGCCACCAGTCCGATGGGCTCACCCAGTCCCGCGTCC
>CAIPFK010000254.1 GCA_903864315.1 uncultured Burkholderiales bacterium
CAAAGCATTGCTCAGACGGGGGTGGGCTTCATGTTCGCTCCCAACCACCACCCGGCCATGAAGAATGTGGCGCCCGTCAGAAAAGAATTGGGCGTTCGTACCCTCTTCAATATCTTGGGGCCCCTCACCAATCCGGCCGATGCGCCGAATATTTTGATGGGGGTTTTTCATGCCGATTTGGTCGGCATTCAAGTGCGCGCCTTGCAGCGCTTGGGTGCCGAGCATGCCTTGGTGGTGTACGGCAAAGATGGCCTCGATGAGGTGTCCTTGGGGGCTGCGACCATGGTGGGCGAATTGAAGGACGGCGACATTCGCGAGTACGAGATTCACCCCGAAGATTACGGTCTGGGGATGGCGTCTTTGAGGGCCTTCAAGGTTGAAACCCCCGAGGAGTCCCGGGCCATGCTCTTGGGCGTCTTGGACGGCGAGGGCGGGGCGGCGAGCGACATCGTCGCCTTCAATGCGGGCGTGGCCTTGTATGCGGCCAATGTGGCCTCCAGCATCCAAGATGGTTTGGACAAAGCGCAAGCTGTGCTCCAAGGCGGACAAGCCCGGCAAAAACTCGATCAATGGTTGGCCTACACTCGGGCTCAAGCCTAAAGGGTCTGCGTGGTGAGTGATCCCGCAACCTTCAGCAATACAGCAAACCAGGAGTGCAAGACGTGAGTGATATTTTGGACAAGATTGTGGCCGTGAAGCACCAAGAGGTGCAGGCCCTGAAGGCCAAGAAGCCCTTTGACGCCGTCAAAGAGGATGCTGAGAGTCGTGTGCTCACCAGAGACTTTGTGGGGGCTTTGCGCTCCAACATCGCGGCAGGGCAATCTGCGGTGATCGCTGAAGTGAAAAAAGCGAGTCCCTCCAAAGGCGTGCTGAGAGACAATTTCATCCCTGCCGATATCGCACAGAGCTATGCGGAGTATGGCGCAGCGTGTTTGTCAGTGCTCACTGATGTGCAGTTTTTTCAGGGCAGTGTGGATGCGTTGAAGCAGTCCAGAGCGTCTTGCCATTTGCCCGTGCTCAGAAAAGACTTCATCGTCGATGCCTACCAAGTGTATGAGTCGCGAAGCATGGGGGCGGACTGCATTTTGCTCATCGCCGCATGTCTCACAGACGCGCAGATGAAGGAGTTTGAGTGGATCGCCCACGATCTGGGGATGGCCGTGTTGGTGGAAGTGCACGACAAGGCCGAGATGGAGCGCGCGCTTCGTCTTCAAACCCCCCTGATTGGGGTCAACAACCGGAACCTCAAAACCTTCGAAGTCGACCTCCAGACCACGATCGATTTGCAGTCGATGGTGGGTGCAGACCGACTGCTGGTGACGGAGAGTGGCATTCGAACCCTAGAGGATGTGGCTCGCATGCGGGAGGCTGGGGTGCATGCCTTTTTGGTGGGCGAGGCGTTCATGCGCGAAGAAGAACCTGGTCATGGCCTTGAAACCCTCTTTGGTCTGGGCGGGGACAAAAGAGCTTCATCATCCAAGTCCAAAAAAGCCTCAAAACCCCAACCCCCCCAATAATGCATGTCCAGCATGCCAACGCGAACGCGAACGCCCATGGCCATGCCCATGCCCATGAATAACCCCTGTCGCCATGTTGGGCACTGACGCCCAAGGTGAACTCTTGGGCGACATGCTCCCTCGATTGGTGGTGCCCACGGGGTTGAGTCGGCCCCAAGTGCAGAAATTTTGGCTCGAAGGGGTCAAGCCCGCTTGGAGAGAATGCGTTGAAGTTTTTTTTGCGTCAGATCTGGGGCTCCAATTGCACGCCAAGTTGGCCAAGGAGTCCAAAGACTCGCTCAACGTTTTTCCGCCCCATCCCTTGCGACTCTTGTCCCTCTTGGAGCCCCAGTCGGTTCGGGTGGTGATTTTGGGGCAAGACCCCTACCATGGCGCGCACCAAGCCGAGGGCTTGGCGTTTTCCGTGGCCCCCGGGGTGCGAGCACCGCCTTCGCTTAAAAACATTTTCGAAGAATTGAATCGCGACTTGGGCGTGCCCTTGCCGCGGGCCGATCAATCGTCGTTGATGCCGTGGGTCAAGCGAGGCGTGTTTTTGCTCAACACGTGTTTGACTGTGCGAGAAGGCGAGCCCGCCTCCCATGCGCATTGGGGTTGGGAGGGTTTGACCGAGCAACTGCTCGAGTCGGTGCTGAAGGCGTCGAATGCCTGTGTGTTCATGCTGTGGGGTGCGCATGCACAGCGTCACGCCCCC
>CAIPFK010000255.1 GCA_903864315.1 uncultured Burkholderiales bacterium
CCAAGGCACCACCAATTTGATGGATTTGTTGGGATAGTTTTGTGCGTGGACTCCCACAAGACAAAGACAACTCAACCAACAAAGAAAGAAGTTTTTAAATAGGGTTCGCATGTTTTGTGTCTCCAATCGTGCGTTTTGATTTTTATATTCTGATGAACCTTCAAGCCATCAAAGGCGTGAGGGGGAGTTTAATGGCCAAACGCCCCTTGCGCTTTTCGCGCGGCCTGCAGCACAGTCCAAACTTTCAAGGGGGTGATGGGCATGTCGATGCTCACCTCACCACACATTGGTCTGAGAGCATCCTCCACCGCACTGGTGATCACCGCCAGCGCGGGAGTCGTTCCCCCCTCCCCCCCCGCTTTGATGCCCAACGGATTGGTCGGCGACAAGACCTCCACGATTTGCGTTTGAAAATCTGGTAAGTTGTCAAACCGTGGCATGCCATAGTCCATCAATGAAGAGGAGATGGGTTGGCCTGATTCGGGATCCAAGACACATTCTTCCCAAAGTGCTTGTCCAACACCTTGTGCAATACCGCCATGGGTTTGTCCATGCACAATCATGGGATTGATGCACCTGCCCACGTCATCGACCGCCGCATAGCGCGTGATGGTGATCCCACCAGTCTCAGGATCGATTTCAACCTCACATGTGCACGCGCCGTTGGGAAACACAGGCGAGTCCATGACATGGTCCACACGAACGCGAAAATCATCGGCCAAGCCTGGATGGCGGGGTGTCTTGAGCTCACGAGCGAGTTCAAACCAAGTCCATCGCGTGTCCTGATCTGCTCTTGAAAACACGCCCTGGTCATATTGGATTTGGTCTGGGCTGAGGGCCAAGATGTGTCCCAGCAAATCTTTACCCTTGTCGATCAACTCCTTTGCGGCTTGCCCCATGGCCGCACTCGCATGTCGCAAGGATCTGCCAGCATGGGTGCCCCCTCCAGCGCTCACCCTCAGGGTGTCGCCTGCAATGAGGAAGACTTGCTCAAAAGGAACATGCAAGACATCGGCACACACTTGGGTAAAACTGGTCTCGTGCCCTTGTCCAGCCGATTGAGTCCCGATCACCACTTCAATGCGATCGGGCAAGACGATCAAGTCAACCCTCTCGCCTGGAGCACCAATCGAAGACTCAACATAATTGGCAAACCCCACACCCAACAATCGGCCCCGGGACTGCGCCTCGAGTCGGCGTTGTTGCGCACCGGCCCAGTCGCCAAGCGCGAGTGCTTTGTCCATATTGGCCTCGTACTCCCCGCTGTCATAGGGCAATCCCATGGCATTGGTGTAGGGCATTTGTTGAGGCCGCACTAAATTGAGTCGCCTAAGCGCCAAGCGGTCAAATCCCAACTCGTGAGCAGCCTTGTCAATCAAACGCTCAATCGCATAGCTTATCTCTGGTCGACCGGAACTTCGGTAAGCCTGTGTGGCCATGGTGTTGGTGAATACCGCCCGTGCGCGAAGACTCACCGTCGCAATGTCGTAGTTGCCCGTGATGAGGCCCGCCCCCTTGCTCAAGGGCGACAAGGACACACTGCAAAACCCAGCATTGCTGATGTTATCGGCCTTCAGCGCCAAGAACCGCCCCTTGGCATCCATGGCCAAACTGAGGTTGACGACCAAATCGCGCCCTTGGTAATCGCTCAGAAAGGATTCCGAGCGATCGGCTCTGAATTTCACGGCTCGACCCACGAGCCTTGAGGCCCACAAGACCAAGCCAAATTCCACATAAGCACGGTTGCGCGAGCCAAAGTTGCCGCCCACATCCAAGGACAACACCC
>CAIPFK010000256.1 GCA_903864315.1 uncultured Burkholderiales bacterium
CCTGGCAGCCTGGCAGCCTGGCAGCCTGGGAAGACTACAACGACTGGCAGGGCCAGGACAAGAAAACACTGAAGCGAGTCAATGCCTTGATTGAGGATACGCTTCGTGAACCTTTTAAAGGGATCGGAAAACCTGAGCCCCTAAAAGAAAATCTCTCAGGATTTTGGTCTCGTCGAATTGATGACACAAATAGACTTGTTTACTGCGTTGACGCAAAGTCTCTGGTCGTGATTGCATGCAGATATCACTATCAATCATCATTGCGTCTTTTTGATTTTTGGAACAATTGAACGGTTTTGATTCTGTGCTGATAGAGGCCTTTAACCGGCCAACATCGTTGTCGTCAACCGGCCAAGGTAATTGTCGTCAATCAGCTCAGCCGCTCTGGACAACGCGCAACACTTCAGTCTGAACTCTTCCCATGGCCAAAGCCAAGGGGCTTGCGAGGATCATTGGGCCATGAGACGTTGAATGGCTTTTTTTCTAGGATAATCCCTTTTTTTCGAAAAACAAATTCATGGCAGACTCAATCCACACTTACGAACCCAAAAACGGCCATGGCCTGGCGCACGACCCTTTCAACGCCATCGTGGGTCCTCGTCCCATCGGCTGGATATCCTCCAAGGGCGCGACCGGATTGATCAACCTCGCACCCTATAGTTTTTTCAATGGCTTTAACTACATCCCTCCCATCATTGGTTTTAGCAGCAACGGGCACAAGGACACCTTGAGAAACATCGAGGAGACTCGGGTGTTCGTTTGGAACTTGGTCACGCGCCCCTTGGCCGAACAGATGAACCAAACGTGTGCGCCAGTGCCCCCTGAGGTCAATGAGTTTGAGTTGGCAGGGCTCACCCCGTTGCCATCCACGCTCATCGATGTGCCGCGGGTGGCTGAAAGTCCGGTCACATTTGAGTGCCGCTGCACGCAAATTCACCAGTTGCTCAAAGCCGATGGCCAAGGCATCAACAGCTGGATGGTGTTTGGTGAAGTGGTGGCCGTTCACATCGATAAATCCTTGCTGGTCGAGGGCGTTTACAAAACCGCCCAGGCCCAACACATCGTGCGGGGCGGTGGTCCAGGAGACTATTTCAATATCGGGGAGGATCAGCTCTTTCAGCTGTTTAGGCCCAAGGCTTGAAGAGCACTTGCTCCTCCAAGGCCGAAGTTCTGAGCTGACTCGCCCCCCTTCTTGAAGGGTGATCGGCGCAAAACCTCATTGAATTTATAACTATTTGGCCTTTCTTTGACCAAACTTCTCAAAATAGCCCTTAAAAGGAAGAAACCCTAGTCCAAAGATCGTTAAAACCTAAGATAATAGGGGGGTACAACACCAAGCCCAAAAACCCTTTTGGGGCTTGCACAAGAACCACCTTTATCACATACTGAAACGACTTATGCCACGCGACGATAAAACCAAAATTTCAAATGACGGGCTGCGCTATAAATCCAAAGCCGGCGGATCTCCTTTTGGAACAGAGGGAAGAACGGGTGACACCATGAGTTGCATCAAGTGCGGCGTGCACAAATCCCGCAGCAACGGCTCATTCAAACGTCTCTTGGGCAGCACCACTTTTGTTTGCTTTGACTGCTCTCCCCCAAAACCCGCTTCTCAAGCCCCCATTGCAGCGACCCCAACGCCAGCATCTCTTCAAGACAAGAGCGCAGAAGCCTAAAGGCTCAGTTCCCCATCTCCAAAGCGAGTGAGGACGGGATCAAAATTTTACTTTAGCGTTGGCCTTTGGCCATGCCCTCGCGCACCCGCTCGGGAGTGAAGGGTATTCTTCGCAAGCGCACACCGATCGCATCAAACACAGCATTGGCCAAGGCGGCGGAAGTTGGACCCTGAGCGGCTTCGCCCGCGCCTAAAAATGGCATGCCAGGTCGGTTGATGAGCTCAATGTGAACGGGCGGGACCTCACTGAACCTCAAAATCGGATAGCTGGCCCAGTCTTCAGACAAGATGGTGGTGTCGTTGAATTTGACCTCCTCTTTGAGCGTCCAACTCAAGGACTGGATCAAACCACCTTCGAGTTGATTTTTCACACCATCGGGGTTCACCAACTGCCCTGCATCGGCCGCCACATAGGCCTTGAGCACGCGGATTAACCCCGTTTGTGGATTGACCTCCACCTCAAACGCCACGGCGCAGTAGCACGCAATATTTTTGTATCTCGCAAACGCCACGCCTCGCCCCATGTTGGGGGCCTTCACGACAGGTTTGGGCCCCAAAAGAGAGGTGACTTTTTGCAACACATCGCGCGCCCTGGTGTCTTTCAAGTAACGCAAGCGGTGCTCGATGGGGTCAACCTGAAGCTTGGCGGCAACCTCATCCATGAAAGACTCGATGGAGAACACATTCGCATAAGCCCCCAAGCCGCGTGTGGAAGAGGCGCGAACCGGCATCTCCGTGATGAAATTCGTCGTCACCTTGTGGCCTTTGAATTCATAAAGGGCAATGGCATTGCGATCGGCCGCGTAATTGGGTGGCCCTCCATTTTCTGGAATCACCAAATCGAAGGGTTTTTCCAAATACCTAGCCGACAACAAATTGCCTGGGTCTCCGTTGGGTCTCACCTGGTGGGGGTTGGACCACAACTTCAAGTCCCAATCCAAAATCTCCCCGCTCGCGCTGAGGCTGGCCTGGGTTTTGACCACCATTGCCGAGCCATAGGGCTCCCACTGGTGCTCTTGGGCGCGGGTGTATTGCAAGCGAACCGGTGAGCCCATCACTTCTTTGGCCAACAGCGCCGCATCAGCCGCCGCATCATCGGCCATGTTGTGACCATAGCATCCCGCGCCTTGCATGTGCTTGCAGTGCACTTTGTTCGCAGGCAAGCCGAGCATTTTGGCTATGGACAAGCCGGTCTCAAACACCGACTGCGAGTGCAGTTGGATGACCATGTCCCCGTCATGCGTGAAGGTGGCCACGGCACACGAGGTGCCAATGGAGGCATGCATGTGAAAGGGCCGCTGGTAAGTGGCTTCCAATACTTGAGAGACGACCTCTGCACTGGCACGGGCTTGCGACTTGATCGCCTTGACCGTGTGCGTGGGTGCTTTGAGCAGCCAGTCAAAAATTCCATCGTGTGTCGGCATTTGGGTGTCCGTTTGCCATTTGGCGCTTTTCTCCAACACCCGACTGGCGGCGTCGGCTTGCGACTCGCGCTTGGCAATCACCCCCAAAAAGCTGCCGTTTCTCACCACCTTCACCACACCTGGCATCGCTTGGGCGCGGCTCACATTGACGCTCAAAAGGCGAGAGCGGTAGGACGGTGGGCGCACCACGCGGGCATGCAACATCCCAGGCAAGCGGAGCTCTTGAACGAAGATCGACTGTCCGGTCATCTTGAGCGGAAAATCGATTCTGGGCATGGATTGCCCAATGTAGCGGTAAAGACTGGGGTCTTTGGGGGCGATGGCGCCTGTGGCTTCGCGCTCGAGCGCGCCACCGAGCACCAAATCCCAGTAGGTGAGTGTTTGTCCTGTGGAGGACGCGATGACACCGTCCTTCACCTGTAAAGAGTCAATGGGGAGAGACCATTTTTCAGCCGCCAAGGACAACAAAATATGGCGCACCTCGGCGCTGGCATACTGCACGGCTGTGGCGCAATAGGGCATGGAAAAAGACCCGGCCGTCACCCCCTCATTGGGCACCAAACGCGTATCGCCCGAGGTGATGCGAATCCGAGAGATGTCCACATCCAACTCCTCGGCACACACTTGGCCAACCGCGGTGAGCACGCCTTGGCCCAGTTCCACCTTGCCCACCAACAGCGTGATGGTTTGATCGGCGTTGACTCTGAGCCATGCGCTCAGTGTGCGATTCGTTTGCAAGTCCCCTGGCAGACGCACAGGCTCGTTGGCACCGGCCGAGAGCGCCTCTTGCCCAGACAAAAGAAGCGGGAACTGCAGCGAGAGATAACCTGCGGTTTTGAGAAGACTGCGGCGATTGAGCGTGGCAAGACCAGGCAATCGGTGATGGGGTGGATTTGAAACTTTGCTCATGAACCCACCTTTTGGGCAGCACGAAGCACGGCTTTGACGATGCGGTTGTGTGCACCACAACGGCACAAATTGGCATCCAACGCTTGTCGAACCTCTTGCTCAGAGGGGTTGGGGTTGCGCTCGAGAAAGGCTTGTGCAGTCAAGATCATGCCCGAGGTGCAATAACCGCACTGGGCCGCTTGCTCATCAATAAAGGCTTGCTGCAAGCGGCTTGGCACCCCCGCTTGGGTGAGGCCTTCTAGCGTTTGCACCGACCGTCCTGCGACACTGGAGAGAGGGGCTCCACAGGCGCGCAAGGGCTTACCGTCCACCAACACCGTGCACGAACCACACTGCAGACGTCCACAACCGAACTTGCTGCCATTGATATGAAAATCTTCAATCAAAACGCTCAAGAGCGATTCGCTCAAAGCGGCATTGGATTGGACGCGCTGTCCATTGAGCTTAAATGTAAGCAATTGAAAACCCCTTCAATCGATCAGACTCTTGGTGGAACTTGGGATCCAAGTGCTTCAGATCCAAGACGAACACGTGAGCACCAAACCAAGGCAAACGGCCTTGTGGTTTTGCTGGCCTTAAGTTTTTTGTTTCATCACGCCGTGGAACTGTCCGCCACGCATGATCTCCATCTCCGAATACTCCAAGGTTCCGGAGACTGTGCCAGTGGAGTGAATCATCACATGCTCTTGGCAAACGATGTCTTTGTTCAGCTTGCCATGAACTGCAATTTCACGCGCACGAATCACACCAGAGACCTGACCTTGCTTTCCCACAAAGAGGTCGTCTGCCGTCAAATTGCCGGAGACTTGGCCATTGACTGTGGCCGTGCCTGGAGCGTTGATGGTGCCTGTGAATGAAACCCCTTCTCCAATCGTGATGCTATTTTGTTTGACTTGGTATTCAGACATGGGACAGGTTCCAAAAGGTTGAAAGAGAATTCAAAAGAATGAGCAAGTGAGTGCGTGAGAGCGACTTGCGTGCAAAGTTTAAAAACCAGCTTCGATTCAATAAGCAATATACCTTGACTCAAGGGCTTTCCATCATAGTGTTTTCTCTCGCTTGGATTGAAGACTGTGCCTTGAATTTGATAAGAAATCGCGGTAATGTGTCTATATTTACCCACAATGGCTGTTTTGAAGTTTCGAAGCACCCTAGTCTTGCAGACCCTGACTGACTCTAGCTGACCTTGACCACGCCAAGTCGGGCTCTTCAAGACCAACCGTGGCCAGCAAACTCAAGCCCTTGAACATTGTTCATCGCGGCAACTGACAAGGGCCCTGAAAGCTCAGTCGATTCATCTGCCCAGATTGGGCCATGTCTTTAAATGCGGTTAAAAAAACCTTGTCGCGACTGATGGTGATCTCGTAGGCTTCCCCCGTTTGCACGCTCTTGGCACTCACACCCAAATGCACGTCATTGGTCAGATTCTTGCCTTGGAACTTTTCCGTGACCAAACTGCTCACACGCATGTCATAGGGCTTGGGGCCATCCAGGTTCATGAACACATTTTTACCAATGGATCCGATCTCGACCGTGACCTTGGCAGGGGGGATTTTTTTAGCATCGAGCTGCTCAATCACACCCTCGACTTGACAGTTCATTTTGAAAGTATCGGCCAAGGCGAGATCAGACCCGGCCATTAAAAAAGCCATCCCCACAAGAGGCCAGCAGCCCAGCTTGGCCGTCCAAGTGAATCCCGAGCGCAACCTTGTGGCAGCAACGACCCAACGGGGCATGCACACAAGGGCTTGGGAGGGGCTCAATTAACCGCCTTTTTTAGAGCGCTTGCCAGGGTTTTTCTTGGAACGGGTGGCCACACCACGCTCTAAACTGACTTTTTGACCACGGCCAGGAGTGGCCAAGGTGGTCCCAGGCAGGGGCTTGGGAGCGGGAGTTCTGACGCGATCGGCTTCGGTGATGATTTTGTTGCCCATTTTTGATTTCCTTAAAGAGTTGGCGGTATTTTAGTCGAGCTTGAAGCCTTGGTCCGGTTTTTTACACAATGATTCACCATGAAGGCCCATTGGGAGCAAAAATCGGTCTCAAAACCTAGATGTGATTGACCTCAATGGTGGTGTGGGCGATGCCTCCCAAAGCCTTCAATTTTGTTCGAATGAGGTGAGGTGTGACAGTCGGGTCAGAAGTCACCAAGACCAATGCGCAGGAGAAATTTTTCTTTCCTACCCGCCACACATGCAAATCGGCCAACACGGCGTCAGGCCCACCAGCAGATTCCAAAATACAACGCTTGACTTGATCAAATTTGGGGTGATCCATCTCGCAATCGAGCAAGACTTTGGCTGTTTCTTTCAGAAGGTTTTTTGACCACAAGGCGATCAAAACAGCACCCAACATTCCCACCAAGGGATCCAGAAAATCCCACCCATAGGCCCATCCCAGGAGGAGTGACACAATCGCCAAGACCGAAGTCGCCGCATCGGCCAAAATATGGATATAAGCCGATCGCAAATTCAAATCATGACCTTGGGCTGCGTTCATGTGTGCATGAACGTTTGAGGCCAATTTGCCCTTGTCCGAAGACTTGGTGGAGTCATGGTGATCGTGATGATCGTGATGATCGTGATGATCGTGATGGGAGTGATGATCGTGATGGGAGTGACCCAAGTGGTCGTGACCTTGACCCGATTTCGCCAAAATCATGGCACACACCAAGTTCACCGCTAAACCAAGAACGGCCACCCAGACCGCTTGCTCGTGTTCAATCGATTGAGGAGCATAAATGCGCTCAAGAGAGCTCACCAGCATGGTCAGCGCCACACCCATCAAAAAAATTGCACTGGTAAAACCACCCAGGACCTCAATCTTCCAAGTTCCAAAAGCAAAACGCGGGTCCTTGGCATACTTTCGCGCGGCTGCATAGGCCAGTGCACTTAACCCAATGGCCAAGGTGTGTGAGCTCATGTGCCAACCATCTGCCAGCAAGGCCATCGAGTTCAACCAATAACCACACACGATTTCAATCACCATCATGGCAGCAGAAATCCACATCACCAAGCGCGTGCCTTGCTCAGCAGAATGATTGGCAACATCAAACACATGGTCATGAACATGGTCATGAACATGGTGTTGACTTTGGAGGGGATGGCTTTGCATATAAATCCTATTGACCTCGCCTTGGCAAGAACTGAAGCTTAAATTTGAGTATGATTACACCACATGCGCAAGACTGCCTTTTTAAGGGAATCGAATAGGCAGATTCTTCACTTCGCCAACACCCTTGACCCGTTGATCCGCCCATCAAGGTCCACCATAACGACGTGGCTTCAAACTGCTTGAAGGCACTGGCCCGACAACCGACTCACCGTGAATTGCTTATGAAACCCTTTCTTCAATGCCTCCTCGGCGCTCTTTTGGGTCTCTCCGCACTTTGTGCGCTCGCCCAAGGACAGCCCGACACCACCACCTTGCTCTCCAGTCCTTTGAGGCTGCCGGCGGACTTGAGCGCCGACGTCTCCAGAAAACCCGTTGAATTTTTAAATTTTACAAAATCTCACATCGGCATGAAGGCCCTCGACATCTCAGCCGGAGGCGGATACACCAGCCAGTTGCTGGCTTTGGCCGCGGGCAACAACGGCCGAGTCTGGGCGCAAAATGAAAAATCCTCAGCCAATCTCAAGGCTCGCCTGGAAGCACACCCGCAAGCCAATTTGACAGAAATGGTGAGCACCTATGAAGACCCCCGCGGGCCCAATTTACCGCCCCTGGACCTCATCACCATCGTGCTGTCATATCATGACATTGCCTATACCAGCACGGACCGCAGCAAAATGAATGCGCAGTTGTTTCAAGCCTTAAAACCGGGTGGGCATTTGGTGATCATTGACCATTCAGCCAAAGCTGGAAAGGCTCTTCAAGACATTAAAACCCTGCACAGAATCGACCCCATGACTGTGATTCAAGACATCACTGCTGCGGGCTTCCAACTCGAAGCCGAGTCAGGCGACTGGAAAAACCCAGGCGACTCCAAAGAGGAACATTCCGCCAAAATGTCCACGCCCTCGGACCGCTTCGCGCTCAGATTTGTCAAGCCTTGAGTGTTGAACACATGCTTGATCGAATGGCTCATCTGCCCCCATCACCACTCACACTTAAACCCTCAAGTCTGTGGGTGAACTTGCAAAGCCCTAGACACCCCAAGCCATGATCATTGCTCACACTTTATCTGAACTGCATTCGGCCCTGGGTGCTTCCAGCAAAAGAGTCTTTGTGCCGACCATGGGCAATTTGCATGCAGGACACTTGCAACTGATCCGCCAAGCCAAAGCGCTTTGTCAGCAACCCAACGAGCTCACCGTGGCGAGCATCTTCGTCAATCGACTGCAGTTTGCGCCCCACGAGGACTTCGATCAATACCCGAGAACGTTTGACAACGACTGTGAGCTCTTGCGCGCAACAGGTTGTGATGTCGTCTTCGCTCCCAATGAAACGCTCATGTACCCACAGGCACAGACCTACACAGTGCATCCCCCTGCAGAACTGGCCGATTTATGGGAGGGCCATTTCCGGCCTGGTTTTTTCACTGGTGTTTGCACCGTGGTCATGAAGCTCTTTCACATGGTCAATCCAAGCACGGCCATCTTTGGCAAAAAAGATTTCCAACAATGGAAAGTTCTTGAGCAAATGGTGCGGCAAATGGCCATGCCCATTGAGATCTTGGGCTGTCCCATTGAAAGAAGCAAGGACGGGCTGGCACTGAGCTCGAGAAATGGCTATTTGAGTGAAACACAAAAACTGCAAGCACTGGCCCTTCAAGGCCAACTCCGCGCAGTGGCACAGTTCGTCAAAGCCAAGGAGCGGGGATTCAAGGCCCAGAGCAAATTGGGGATGGACGCGTTGAACGCCAACGGCTGGCGCGTGGATTACTTGGCCGTTTGCCAGCAAAGCGATTTGCAAGAGGTCGACCTCTGGGGGGCAGAGGACCTTGTGATCTTGGCCGCAGCAACTTTGGGCAGCACACGACTGATCGACAATATCGAAGTGCAATTGACTGAACGCACCCTGACTCTATAGACTTTGAGTGTGCGCCTTGCTAGTGCCTCGGGCATGCCCCGAGATCAACCCGTGATGCTTTTTTCCAAAAGCGCACGCAATTCTTGGGTCACCAGTGGCTCTATACCGAACCAAACCTTCCATGCCAAAGGACCTTGGTGAAGCAGCATGCCCAAGCCATTGAGCGTGGGATTGCCACGAAGCCTGGCTGCTTTGAGCAACTCCGTCTCCAAGGGTACATAAACAATATCGCTCACCAACGCTTCGCTGCTCAAATCGTGTAAATTCAAATCAAGCGCTCCCTGCCCCACCATGCCCAACGAGGTGGTGTTGACCACCATTTGCGCTGCGCCCAGAGCTTCGTGACGCTCACTCCAAGCAATGGGCTTGATACCAGCACCCAAATCAGCCGCAATGGCTTGGGCTTTGTCTAGGGTGCGGTTGACCAGTCGAATCTCTTTGGCGCCCTCCTCCAAGAGTCCGTAACACACGGCCCGCGAACCGCCACCGGCACCGATCACGGTGATGGGTCCTGCATCGGCTCGCCAATGGGGAAAGCTCACTTTGACATTTCGAATGAACCCATGCGCGTCATTGTTGCTGCCAATCAGTGCGCCGTCCGGTCTGGCATGGATACAACTGACCGCACCGATTTTTTGCGCGGCAATTGAGACCTCGTCCAGATGAGGGATCACCGCTTGCTTGTGAGGAATGGTGACATTGACACCAGAAAAACCCAAAGGGTGCAAACCCCTCAAAGCCCCTTCCAAATTCTTGGGCTCGATGGCCAAGGGGATGTAACGACCCACCAAATTGTTTTTCTCAAACCAATGGTTGTGAAGCATGGGTGAGCGCGAATGCATGATGGGCCAACCAATCACGCCAGCGAGCAACAAACGATCAACTTGACTCATGATCTATTTTTAATCCAAAAATAAAAGCAAACTTTTTCAATCGACTCCAGCACCAAACTCAACTCCACCATCAGGCGTTGAGTTTGGCGTGAAAGTGATCCCAGGTTCTTTGAAACAAAACATCGGTCCAAAGCTTCTCACGGCAAAGGGCCATCTCTTGGGCCGTGAAATGGTAGGGTTCGCCCAACTGCATGGCCATGCATTGGCGCTGAGCGTTCTCTTCCATGTAACTGGCCAACACAAAGGCTTCCACAATGCTTTTGCCCACGGTCACACCGCCATGGGACTTGAGGAGGGCCGCACTGTGACCGCCCAAGGTCTGCGCCAGCCGATCCGCCATGGGCTTGTTGTTGATGGAATTGGGGGAGTCTAAAACGGGCATGGGGTAGAGCAAGGAGCCTTGTGCAAACACTGGCGCGTAGGGCTTGCCGGTCATGCTCAAATAGGTCGACCACTTGGGATGCGCATGCACCACTGCACTCACATCACTCCTGGCTCTATAAATACCGGCATGCAAATGGAATTCAAGGGGTGGCTTGCCTGAGCCGTCAATCAATTGGCCCTGCATATCGATGGTGCAAATGTCTTGGACCGTCAAGCGACTTCTTTGACATGAACCAATGTTGATGAGCATGCGATCATCACCGAGTTTGATGCTGGCGTGTCCGTTGTAGTCGATGATATCGGCATGCTCGAGCATGCGAATACAGTCCACGAGTTGTTGTTTGAGTGCTAGCGTGTCTTGCATGGTGATTGAATTTTCAGAAATAAAACATTAGGTCAAAGAGCTGTAGGCCTCATGCCAAGGCCTACCAGCCAAGCTCATTGCGCACTTGAGTGCGCCACAAATCCCAGGCTCTGAGGCCAGCACCTTGATTGACCTCATCGGCCAGCTCACCTTCTTTGACTGACAAGGCGGCGATGGGTTGCCCCTGAGCAAGCGCCAAACTCATGTGTTGAATGCGCGCATTGACCTCCGTGTA
The DNA here is from genome assembly GCA_903864315.1 of uncultured Burkholderiales bacterium. Classification (GTDB taxonomy): domain Bacteria; phylum Pseudomonadota; class Gammaproteobacteria; order Burkholderiales; family Burkholderiaceae_C; genus Limnohabitans. The sequence goes on from CAIPFK010000256.1 coordinate 10,916, forward strand.
CACAGCCCTGAAGACGGCGGTTTGAAGTGTCGGGCCGCAGGCAACGCTGCCGTGTGCACGCATCATCACCACGTCTCTTGGACCCATCACCTGCGCGAGCTCTTCGCCTTTGGGAATATCACCCACCAACATGTCGGTTTCACCAAATTTTTCGCGGATATCAAAGACTGGAGGCTCCTTGGCCAAAAAAGCAGCGTTGTGAAACATTGCTTGCATCTTGACACGCACCAAGCCAAAGGGCACCACTGAAGGGGAATGCGAATGCACGACCGACCCAATGTCAGGACGAGCTTTGTAAATCTCGCTGTGAATGTAGCGTTCTAAAAAACTTTTGCGTCCTTGGTCATTGATCGCAACGCTGTCCAAATCGTATTCCAAAATATCGTCTGGCGTGACCAAGGCTGGAGGCTTGGAACAAGACATGAAGAAGCGATTGGGGTTGGTGGAGTGTCTCATGGAGACGTGACCAAAACCATCAACCACGCCTTGACTGGCCAAGATTCGACTGGCCGCGGCCAAGTCTCGCAACAACTCGGTGGGCAAGGATTCAGATGCAGTGGGGGATGCGCTCAAAGTGTCACCTCGTATTGTTAAATGACCACGGACGTCATGATGCCTTTTGGGAAAATATCCTCTGGCGTGAAGGGTTTGTGTGAAATGCCTTGTTGATGGCAGTAAGTTGACATCAACTCCCATGTCGCACGATTGGCCTCGATGCCATAGGGGAAGGTGTCGCCCTGCATCAAGTCACGCATCTTGCGAGCGTAGGTGGCCAACCAAGGCAATGGGTAGCGAGAAACCGCGGGATCGAAAAGTCGCTCCAAACTGCGTTTCTTGGACTCTTCAAAAGCGTTGTACATGTTTCTGGCCACCCAGGGGTTGTCCTCGAGCACAGAGCGCTTCATGGCAATGATGTGCATGATGGGCCAGACATGGGTTTTTGCGTAATACTCCTCTTCCATCTCCAAATAGTTGGGCAGCAAACGCTCCACATCCGGATGACCTTCAAGAAAACAAGTTGGTGGCCTGGCAATGATCGCGCAATCAATCTCTCCACTGGCAAGCATTTCACTCAGAGACTTGTCACTCACACGGGTCAACTTGACGCCTTGAGGCAATGCAATTTCAACTTTTTCCATGCGCCCTGGCGCATTGGCCCCAGCTTGGTACCAATGCACATCCGACAACTTGACACCCATGTCATTGTGCATCCAACCACGCATGTACACCGCTGCAGAGTGCGCCCACTCCGGTGAACCAATTTTTTTGCCCTTCAAGTCCGCGATGGATTTGATGCCACTTTTCTTGTTCACATAAAAGGAGCTGAATCTGAATAAGCGTGAACATATCACTGGCAAACCAATGATGTCCGTGTCCTCGCGGGTGACTTGGGCGCAAAATTTGGCGAACGACAACTCCGATAAATCAAACTCTCGGTTGGCCGTGAAACGTGCAAAGCATTCATGGTGGCCCAAGGTGAGCCAATTCAAGTCAATCCCTTCAGCTTTGACGGCGCCAGTCCTGAAGTCGCGAAAATGATCGTAATCGGTCGTGGCAATGGTAAGTTTCAATTGAGACACTAGGGTTTACTCCAGGATAAAAATAAACGAGGGAGGACATTGCCTGCTACAGCAGTTCCAGGTTAAAAAACCTTGCAAGTTGGTTTGGCGCAGCTCAATTGGACCTGAGCGAACATTTGGCGACAAATTTGAAGTAACAATTTTATCACTCATTGTTCGTCACCATGGTCTAGTGGGTAATGCAAGTGAGCCAACAAGAGCCAAACAAAGGATCGTGTCGGCGAATGCTTTACGTTCTAGGCCAATTGAGTTACGCTCTGATTCAAATGAACCTCAGCCCAACCGATAACACTCAGCTCAACATGAACATTCTCACTGTCATGCAAAAACAATCTGTCAGCGCGTTCAAAGTCAAAAACATGATCGCCATTGCATCAATGGCTGCCACGGCTTGGAGCTTGGGGTGCTCTGCTCAGAACTATCCCACCAAACCGATCCGAATGGTGATTCCTTTCACTCCTGGGGGCAGCACAGACATTTTGGCCAGGACAATTGGCCTTGAGCTCACCAAAGCATGGGGGCAAGCAGTGGTGTTGGACAATGTGGCGGGTGCGGGTGGCTCCATCGGCGCAGACCGCGTGGCCAAGGCCGCGCCTGACGGCTACACATTGTTGATGGGTCACATTGGGACTTTGGCCGTCACCCCCTCGCTCTATCCGAACTTGCCCTATGACCCCATCAAGAGTTTTGTACCGGTTGCCTGGGTGGCCAAGGTGCCCAATGTCTTGGCAGTTTTCCCAGGCGTTGCCGTGAACTCGGTCAAGGAGTTGATAGACCTTGCAAAGACGAAACCCAATGGATTGAATTTTGGTTCTGGGGGAAATGGCAGCGCAGCTCACTTGGCGATGGAATTTTTTGACTTGCAAGCGCAAATCAACATGGTCCATGTCCCTTACCGGGGCACCATCCCAGCCGTCACGGATTTGGTGGCGGGACAAGTCCAAGTGATTTTCACTGGCGCACCAGCCTTGAGCTCTTTCATCAAAAGCGGGCAATTGCGAGCCTTGGCAGTGTCGAGCAAAGTCCGACTCCCCAGCCTGCCTGAGATCCCGACAGTGGCCGAGAGTGGCATCAAAGCTTTGGCGCGTTTTGAAGCCGATCAGTGGTACGGCATCGTGGCGCCAGCAGGAACTCCTGTGGGGATTGTTGCCAAACTCAACGCACAAATCAATGAGGCGCTCAATTCAACCGAGATCAAAAAACGTTTTGAAAACGAAGGCGCCTTGGCCGCACCCAACACCCCAGAGGTCTTTGGTCAGTTGATCGTGAGTGAAATAGAGCGTTGGCGCCCCGTCATTCAATCATCAAAAATCAAACCAGATTGATCCCCTGAGGGTCCACATCAATTGAATGCCAACTGGACAAGCTTCACTCCAGGCGAACGCCAGTTTCTTTGACGACTTTGGCCCACTTGACCAACTCGGCGCGCAAATACTCATGCGCTTGGGCAGGTGAGCCACCCACCGCCTCGAATCCGACCGCATCGAGCTTGCTTAAAAAATCAGGATTTTTAAGCACAGCAGCGGTCTGCTCATTCATTTTTTTGATGATATCGCCAGGGGTTTTGGCTGGAAAAAATAGCCCCACCCAGGTGTAGTCAACAAAGCCTGGATAACCCGACTCATGGAGGGTTGGCACATCAGGCAACGATGAATTGCGCTTATTGCTCGTCACGGCCAAGCCCCTCACTCGACCGCTCTTGACCAGCTCAACCCCAGCAGGCAGCGCCACGCTTGCCAATTCTGTTTGCCCAGCCATGGCCGCTTGCAGCGCTGGTGTTGCCCCCTGAAAAGGGATGTGGGTTGCTTTGACTTTGGCCAAAACGTTGAACAAATACTCCGCCGTCAAGTGTGGCGTGGTGCCCGCTCCAGCAGTGCCAAAATTGAGATGCCCTTCTGGGCCCATGGCCACCACCTCTTGCAAAGTTTTGGCTTTGAGGCCAGGATAAGACACGAGTAAATTGGGACTGGATGCAACAATGCTCGCCACCACCAAATCGCGCTCTGCGTCAAACCCGGAGTTTTTGAGCAAAGACTCATTCACCGCCAATGAACTGGTGTTGACGAGCACGGTGTAGCCATCTGCGGGAGCCTTTGCCACGGCCAAACTGGCAATATTGCCTCCAGCGCCCGCCTTGTTTTCAATCACCACCGCTTGAGACAACGCCTCACCGAGCTTTTGGCCCAAAAGCCTTGCGATGATATCGGCAGGCCCTCCTGGGGCAAAGGCCACGATGAATTTGATCGGTTTATTGGGGTAGCTCACCGCCACATTGGAAGGAGTCGTATTTTGAGCAAACGTCCCCGTGCTGATCAAACCCCCAATCAGCAGCAAGAACGTTGACTTGATGAGGTGACACTTTCTTGAAAGTACAAAAAATTTCATAAACGTGGCCCCTGATGTGTTGTTGACAATTAAAAACAATCTATGAATCAATGCGCATCTGTCTGTACCCACTCGGGGTGCAACTTCACTTGATCGAGCACATAGCGGGCCATCTCCTGGCGGGTCGCCACCCAGACGTCGGTGCGTTGTTGAACCTGGGCCATGATTTCATCAAACACCCAGGCTCCAGAGGGACGGCCAAACACATGCGTGTGCGCCGTCACGTCCAACATCAAAGGACAATTCTCACGTTCGATCATGGCTGACAAGGTGTCCTCAAAGGCCTCGAGCATGTGCCGGGGTGCGTTTCCGTAGCGCACCGTGGTGGGCAAATCATTCACATCCATCGTGAGGGGAATGCAAACAATGGGGTGACCGTCAAACTGCTGGATATAAGGACGATCGTCATCGTTGCAATCCCCGTGGTGCAAATAGCCGCGCTTGGCCAATAACCTGGGTGAAATCGGACTACCGGTTCCACGCGGGCTGATCCATCCGCAGGGCTCTACACCAGAGACGCGCGTGAGCAGTTGATGATTTTTTTCAATATTGGCCACTTCACCCGCTTCGTCGAAATAGACGGGAATCACATCCATTCCCCAAGAGTGATTGACAATTTCATGGCCGCGCTCGTGGATGGCCTTGACCATCTGAGGTGCAAGTTCGCCCAGGACCCCATTGACCATGACGCTGGTTTTGATGCCACGTCGATCGGCAAAATCCAATAAACGCTGAATACCTCGATTGGCTCCAAATGAGGCCCATGAATGCGCATTGGTATCAAAAAATCCAGGCTTCAAGACATTGCCCATGGGGCCAATGCCTGGGGCTTGTCCTTGGGACCAAGCTTCAAAGGCGATGTTAAAAATAATGGCGACGCGGTGGCCTTGAGGCCAGCGAAATTGGTCATTGAGACGAATGGTGGTGTGTTCACTCATGGCGTATAAAAATAATATTTTGACTGGCGAGAGTGTGGTCACCCACACCGCGTCAAAGTGTTTGAAAAAAGGATTGACCAATAAAAGTGCAAGGAAATGAGCGAGGTAAAAAGTCGCCTAAAGCCGTGCAGGTGATTGTGACACAAACGCAAAACATCCATTGCTCGTCAGCGCGAGGATAATAATAGAGGTCGTTGTATTTTTCTAGACCTCTTTCACAGACATTCAATCGCCAACAATTGCTCAATATGGAGCAACAACCTGCAACCACGGAATTTAACGGGTTACGTTTTTCAAGACCTCATTTTTATCCGCCAACAAGACCTCATTGAACGCAGTGGAGAAGTCTCGACCACAGCGCATGAGCAGTCTTGCAGGAATCCCCGTGGAATAGTGCAAATCGTATCTGCTAAAAATATAAGCCAAGGTAGGAGACACCTCCGGTTCGAGCAGCAAAAAGGGAATTTTTTGTTGCGCTCTCTCCATCACAACCTTCATATCACCCACCCGACCGGGGTCATTGGCAAAAGCGCGTCCAATAAAGGAAATGGTCTTGGTCTTGGTGTCGAGTCGCGTCCAATAGGGATAGACCACCCCGCGGGAGGTGTAAATTTCCCCAGACTTTTCGATGCGCGCATCTACTTTATTTTTATTGTAGTAATCCACAATGGTGTCAGAATTGATGTCGACCGACTTCAAGACCATGATCTTGGTGTCGTTGGCTTGACTACGGGTCTCTTCGCAAAGATCGATGATCATGGACACCATGCGGGGCACATCGTCGCGATGAATGTGAATTTTTAACAATAAATTGGTGAGCGCGACCATCACATCGTCAAACACGCCGGGGCTGACTCTAATCTCAGTCGGAGTCGACTGCATCGGTGGCTCTTTGTAGCCACGATCAGATTTGGGCATGATGTACTGACTGTAGTGAAGCTGATCATCGATCAAACTCTCAAGTTTGACGTTGAAAAAATAATGTTTAATTTCCCGTTGTTCACACACAGCCTCATAAAACCTGGTGATGATGTTCTTGAGATTGGGCACACCCCCATATTTTTTCATCAAATTGAGCATCGACTGTCTCTCCCTATCATTTCTTTGGCAGCTTGGTTTAAAGGGTACATTGAGTGAAGGATTTGAGCAACAAACACCCTGCAAATATTGTAATCTGCAACAAGACAACTATGACATAATTCAGTCATTGTGTAAAGAGAACATTCCTCTTGTGATGGTTTGAATATTTCAACCGCACTTGATCTTCGACAAGATTTGCATATTGAGTTTGTACACAGAAGAGTTAAAAAGCCTTCGCCGTTGTGCAAAATATTTTGTGCGGTCTATTCAAGATCTTTTGGGGGGTTGATGACTCGACCATGAGCACTAGGCAATGGACCCAAAGCCTACTTTGAGAGACTTCAACTTGAGACTCGATGCAACCCGCCACCCTCGAATTGCTTTAATCCATGCAACTGCTTTGGCCATGGGTCCCATCGCACACGCGTTCACCAAACATGCCCCCAAGGCTGACATATTTCACTTGCTTGACGACAGTTTATCCAAGGACCACGCCAAAAGCGGCGCCCTCACTCCTCAAATGATCGAGCGCTTTGAGCGTCTGGCCAATTACGCGTGGTTCACCCAGGCCGATGGAATATTGTTCACCTGCTCGGCTTTTGGAGCCGCCATTGATGCATGTGCCAAGGCCACCCACAAACCGGTACTCAAGCCCAACCAGGCCATGTTTGACCAAGCCTTGAAAACCTCTGCACGTGGCGCTGTTCTTCACGTGGGCTTGGTCGCGACCTTTGAGCCCTCCATTGCATCCATGACCGAGGAATTTTTAAGCATGGCCCAATCCCAAGGTGTGGACACGCACATCCACTCTTATTTTGTCAAGCAAGCCATGCAAGATTTGACCAACGGAGATGAGGATTTGCACCATCAAAAAGTGTCACTTGCCATGCCCGAGCTTCAAAACTGCGATGTGATCATGCTCGCTCAGTTCTCGATGGCCGCCGCAAAAGAGGCCTGCCAAACCGTCACTCCCATTCCCGTTTTAACCAGCCCTGACTGTGCCGCATTGGACATGATGACTCGGCTAAGTCAGACATAAAAGTACACCACGATGCATGCAAGATTTAAACTCCCTGCGCTTGAACGCTTTATCCAAGACGCCATGGTGGCCTTGGGCTTTCCAAGCAACGACAGCCTCGTCATTGCGCAATTGATGGCACAAGCCGATATGCAAGGCTCTGATGGGCATGGCATTTTCCGCTTGGCCCCTTACACCAAGCGCATCAAAGCAGGCGCAATCAATCGCCACCCCAAAATCAAGGTGATCAAAGAAAAGCCCGCCATGGCGCTCATTGATGGTGACAATGCAATGGGGCATTTGGTGATGAAGTACGCCACCGAATTGGCCATCGAAAAGGCAAAAAAAACCGGCATCGCTTGGGTGGGCTCTCAGTACAGCAACCATGCAGGCCCAGCCTCCCTTTACGCCAAAATGGCACTCGAGCACGACCTGTTGGGTTTGTACTTTGCCGTGGGCAACGCCAATCATCTCCCACCGTGGGGGGGGCTTGATATGCTCTTGTCCACCAACCCGATCGCAGCGGCCATCCCCACACTCCATGAAACGCCGATCGTGCTCGACATGGCAACAACAGTTGCGGCGTATGGCAAAGTCAAAGCCAAAGCACAAAACGGAGAAATGATGCCCGAGGGTTGGATGGTGGACCAAGAGGGCAAACCATTGCTCGACCCCACACAAAGCGATAAGGGTTTCTTGCTGCCCATTGGGGGCTACAAAGGATACGGCTTGTCCATGATTGTGGGCATTTTGGCGGGCACTTTGAATGGTGCGGCCATGGGGCGCGATGTGATTGATTTCAACAAAGATGCCACGAGCGTCACCAACACGGGACAAGCGGTGGTGATGATCGACCCAGACGCTTTTGGGGACATCCATGAATTCAAACAACAAACCGACCGATTGATCCAAGACATCAAAGCAAGCCGGAAAATGCCTGGCGTTGAACGCATTTGGCTGCCTGGCGAGCAAAGCCACCTCAAAAAACAAGACAACTTGCGCCATGGCGTTGCACTCTCACCTGCCTTGATTGAGCAACTCGCGCTGTTGGCCCAAGAATTACAGATTCCCCCTTTGGCGACTGCTTAAAGTGGACCCTTGGCAAATCACGACCCCTCTCTAGAGAAAACACCATGCAAAGACGCTCACTCATTCAACTCGCCACCTTACTGGGGCTTGGCTCAAGCGCTGGATCCCCAGTGGCCTGGGCCCAGTCGGCTTACCCCAACAAACCCATCAAGGTGATTGTTCCTTTGGCTCCGGGCAGCGCAGTGGACAATGCAGCGCGCATTGTGATGCAAAAAATCTCACAAAACACGGGGGTTGGAATTGCCATTGAAAATCAAGCCGGTGCTTCTGGCCTCATCGGTGCGGACAAGGTGGCCAAATCTGCTCCAGACGGATATATGCTGGGTGGGTTCAACGACAGCATCATGACCATGCTGCCCAACTTGCAAAGCAAAATGCCTTGGGATATTCAAAAAGACTTTGAACCCATCTCACTGGTGGCCACGGTGGAGTGGGGCTTGGTGGTGGATGCAGACTCCAATTTCAAATCGGCACAAGATTTGATCCAAGCCGCCAAGCTCTCTCCAGGGAAAATCAACTATGGCTCCGGGGGAAATGGCAGCCCACAACACATTGCCATGGCGCTGTTTGCCGCCCAATCGGGCATCAAACTCACTCACGTTCCTTACAAAGGTGCCACACAAGCTGCTGTTGGTTTGGCGGGCAAAGAAGTGGACGTGTGTTTTCAAGGCATTGCCACGGTCAACTCCCTCATTAAAGGGGGCAAGCTCAAACTCATTGGCGTATCTACCCCCAAGCGGATGGGTCAGTTCCCAGACGCACCCACCATTTCAGAGTCCGGATTACCGAGTTTTGAATTCAACTCTTGGTACGCCATGATGGCGCCAGCTGGTACGCCCAAATCGATCGTGCAGCGGTTTTATAAAGAAATTTTGAAAGCACTTTCAGACGACTCTGTGAAGGAGCAACTCATCGCCCAAGGGTTGTCCCCAAGGGGCACGTCACCTGAAGAATTGACGCAACTGCTGTCCCTTCAGCTTGCAAAATATGAAAAGCTCATCCGCCAAGCTGGTATCAGTGCAGACTGAGCTCAATCGCAGTTGACCAAATCGTCCATCTGACGACAACCACATCACTCCAATCGATCCACCCCAAGCCTAGACCGTTTTTCGGTGATAATCGAAACCCTCGCAATTCCCTTAGACTTTTATCATGATCACATCCCCCAGCGGCCTGCAGTATTTAGACACCCACATTGGCGAGGGCGAGGTCGCCAAAGCCGAAAACGAGGTGAGCGTTCACTACACCGGTTGGTTATATGAAAATGAAGAAGCGGGTGCGAAGTTTGACTCTAGCTTTGATCGCCACGCCCCAATTGAATTTTTCTTGGGTGAAGGCATGGTCATCAAGGGATGGGACGAAGGGATTCAAGGCATGCGTGTGGGCGGCAAACGCACCCTCATCATTCCACCTGAATTGGCCTACGGAGCAAGAGGTGCTGGCGGGGTAATTCCACCCAATGCCACACTCAAATTTGACGTCGAACTCGTTGATATTCTTTAATAGAAGTTGACTTGACTGCAATGTCAGGCCTCTTTTTTTAAAAGAACCACAATAGCATGAGTCCGATCGGTCCATTGGACCCGAAAGTCACTTCAAATTCAGCACCACTCTTGTGCTGAATCAAGTCTTTGAGTGCATAGAACTCAGACTAACCCTATACACAGCCCAGTCCTCATCGGAGTAGACTTTAAAGCGCAGTCTCGCGTGTGAAGTCGCTCATGGGTCCATGGTTGCCACCACCCTCCAGGCCACTCAACACCCGCCTCTACAAGTGCACCCATCGACCAAGCCTGATTCGCCGTTGACCCCATAGCCATACCAACCCTAATTTGATCAAGCCTGAATGCATACCTCTTTCAAGTCCACTCTTTCTTTGTGTCTCTGCACAGGACTGATGTTGCTTTTATGCCCTTGGCTGGCATGTGCCCAAGACACGAGCAAATACCCATCCAAACCCATCCACATGGTGGTCCCCTTCACCGCGAGTGGCCCCACCGACACCATGGCACGTGTTTTGGCACAAAAACTCTCAGAAGTCCTTGAAGAAGCCGTCATCATTGAAAACAAAGCAGGAGCGGGTGGCAGCATTGGAGCAGAATTTGTAGCGCATGCGCCAGCCGATGGCTACACCCTCTTGTTCACCAGTGCAGGCGTGGTGAGCGTCAACCCTAGCCTGAATAAAGTAGGGTTTGACACCATGCGTGACTTCGCGCCCATTGTCAAAACCAGCTCCTTGGCCAGCCTCTTGGTGGTCAATCCCAATTTGAAAGTCAAGACACTTGACGAGTTCATCAAATTGGCCAGATCCAAGCCTGGTCAACTCAACTATGGAACGTCGGGCCCGGGCAGTGCCAGTCACTTGGCCATGGAGATGTTCAATAAGATGGCTCAGGTCAATATCTTGCACGTGCCCTACAAGGGCGCGGCACCCGCAGTGACTGACCTCTTGTCTGGCAACGTTCAGGTCATGCTCATTGGGATCACCCCGGTCTTGCAGTTTGTCAACGCGGGCAAATTGCTGGCCCTCGGAGTGTCCAGTCTTCAGCCCTCCCCAATGGTCCCTCAAGTCCCCACCATCGCTTCAGCGGGACTCGCAGGTTTTGAGGTCAGCAATTGGCTCGGACTTTTTGCGCCCATCAACACCCCAACGGCCATCATCAATAAGCTCAACAAAGAAACCAATGCATTGATGAAA
>CAIPFK010000257.1 GCA_903864315.1 uncultured Burkholderiales bacterium
AGCGCACACGCCATAAGGCTCGCGCAAAGAATAGTTCAAGACGCCTTCGCCCATGGGGATGGTTTCTCCTTTGATTTCGCTGGCCAAGCCAGCGTAGTACTCAATTTGAGCCGCTGCAATGAGTGCATCCCTTTGCATTTCGCTGATGGGGTTTCCACAGTTGGTGGCGTCTAGCAGGGCCAATTCAAACGAATGCTCCCTCAGCACGGCGGCTACTTTTTTCAGCAGACCCGCTCGCTCCAAGGGTTTCATGGCCGCCCAATCCTTTTGCGCCAAAACGGCTGCTTGCACCGCTCGGTTCACATCCTCCCCATTGGCCTCGGCACACGGGCCCAAATTCTCCCCCGTTGCCGGGTTGTATGTGTCCAGGTAACCCCCCAACGGCGCATGCCACGCCCCGGCGTAATAAAGATCCCGGTGCTGGGGCAAGTCCACGCTGTGAGGGGCTGAAGTGTTGAAAGTGAGAGAGCTCATGGGGTTTTAGCGTTTGTGAACATTGGAGTTGTTGGCCGTTTGACCGCTCATATTGGCATCGTAGCCGGCCAGCACATTGGCATCGATCACGCAGACTTGCCCAGCTCGCACAGCCGCAATGCCTTCTTCAATGGCAGACTGCAGGTCTTGGCGACGGGTGATCGGTCCAATGCCCAGGGCGCCCATGGAGCGTGCCATTTGGGCAATGTCGATATTGGGTTCGCTGATGCGTTGTCCGATCCACTTGTTTTCAACGGCTCGGCCGCGCTCCAAGGCGACACGTTCTTGGTGCAACTCGTCATTGAAGAAGGAGTGGTTGTTGCAGATGATGAAAAGCACTGGAATGCCATATCGCACGGCAGTCCATACAGCCGTGTTGCCCATCAAAAAATCCCCGTCGCCCAAAAGGGCCACTGGCAAGTGGCCCAATCCGGTATCTTTCATCGCCAAAGCCGCTCCCACGGTGTTGCCAGGGCCCGCACCAATCCCGCCCCCACCTTCACTGCCCCAGTAATCTGTGGGGCTTTGCCAGTCCAGGTATGCGCCATTCCAGCCCAGTGGCAAACGAATGAAACTCATAGAGTGCTTTTTCCTGAGAGGTCTCAAAATATCTGCAATGGCTCGAAGACTCACCACATCGTCAGCGATCACGTTGGGCAAGGGGGCTTGGGGTGCAAAGGATTGGGGCGTTTTTGCTTTGACACCTTCAAGCAAGGCTTTGACAGCTTGATCGGGTTCGCAAAGCATGTAGACATCGGTGCCCAATAGACTGCCCGAGTCCATGCTCCAGCCCCTGTGGTTGTGTTGATCCAAGCTGATGTGAATGACCTTGGTCTCGAACGCTTGGCCCCCAAAGGCTTGCTTGAAGGCTCCACCGGCATCCACCCAGTCAAAGAGGACGACGACTTGGGCTTGACGAATGGCCTCGCACGCCAAAGGATGCATGAAGTAGCCAGGATGGGCCACATGTTGTGGATGGTGGGTTGGGAAAACCGCAGGATTTTTCAAGTCAGTGATGACCCGCGCTTGCGCGCGCTCGGCCAGTGCGACGCGTTGCTTCCAGTGCGTTTCATCGCTGGACATGCGGCCAAACAAGAAGACCACATCAGTGGTTTGATCGATCAACTCAATGGCGCGCATCAGCTCTTGTGACCCAGGCGGTGGAGCGATTGGGGGGGCATACCGTGTTGGAGCCGGTGATGCAATCAAATGGTCGGTTTTGCCTTCTTGCAGTGCAGCATCCAAATTGATATAAACCGGTCCTTTGGGCGAGGTTTGTGCGATTTGCTGACCTCTGAGGATGGCCTCAATGGCCGCTGGTACCGAGCCGGGTTGGTTGTCCCATTTGGTGTAGTCCCTCACCAAAGCGCCTTGGTCAGCGCTGGTGTGTATCCAGTCAATCCAGGGTCTGCGTTTGGCCGCATCCCAGGGGCCTGTGGCACCCAAAATCAACATGGGCATGCGGTCACACCATGCATTGAAAATGGCCATGGTGGCATGCATCAAGCCAACGTTGGAGTGCACCACCGCGCCCATCATGGTGCCGCTGACTTTGGCATAGCCTTGTGCCAAAGAGATGGCCACCTCCTCGTGCAAGCACAGCAGCATTTGCGGATGTTCGTTGCCCAGGTGATTGACCAAGCTGTCGTGCAAGCCGCGGTAACTCGCCCCAGGATTCAAGGCCAAATAGGGCAATCCCAAACTTCTCAAGCATTGGGCAATCGAGTCACTTCCCCAGACATCTGGGCTGACTTGACTGGGGATGGGGATCTCGCGGTGTGTCATAAGTTCACTTTACAAAAGGCGGGTGGTGGTGTGGGATGGTGGCACTTCATCAAAGCTCAGGTCAGTCGGCTTTGATATTGGTCGCTTGGATGACACGCCCCCAGCGGGCATGGTCTTCTCGTATGGTTTGAGACAGGGCTTCGGGTGTACTGGTCGCGACTTCAATGCCTTGCAAAGCCAAATTGGTTTTGACCTCGGGGATGATCAAAACGCGAGCGATGTCTGTATTGACCTTGGCAATGATCTCTTTGGGCACGCCAGCGGGCATGAACACTCCGAGCCAAACATCCAAGGCCACGCCGGGCACAGTCTCCGCGATGGTGGGCAAGTCAGGGAATGCACCGATGCGTTGGGCGCCGGCGCCAGCGAGCAGTTTGAGTTTGCCGTCTTTGGTGTAGGGTAGCAGTGAATTGATGGCACCGATGAAGACCTGGATGCGCCCGCCCAGCAAATCAGTGATTGCAGGCACCGCACCCTTGTAGGGCACGTGTTGCATTGAAATACCGGCTTGGTAGTTGAGCATCTCAGACGCCAGTTGTTGGGGTGAGCCGTTGCCTGAGGATCCGTAATTCAACGAGGCGGGATTTTTCTTGGCATACTCTACAAGGGACGCCACATTTTTAACTCCGATGGCGGGGTTCACCACCAGCACAAACGGCACCAACGCCACCTGGGTCACCGGGCTAAAGTCTTTGAAAACATCAAAGGGTACTTTCCCAACGTGAGGATTGGTGACGAAAATATTGTTGGCACCCAAAAGCCAAGTGTAGCCATCGGGTGCACTTTTGGCGACAAAGTCTGCCCCCAAGTTCATGCCGGCGCCTGGTTTGTTGTCCACCACCACCGATTGTCCCCAGAGTTCGGTGAGCCTTTGCCCGATCACCCGGGCCAACACGTCGTTACTCCCCCCTGGTGTGATGGGGACGATGAATTTGACGGCTCTGTTGGGATAAGTGAGGGGAGGTGAATTGGGTGAACTCGCCGAGATCTGAGTTGGGCTCAGATTCGTCGCACTGGGTGGTGCACTGGTTTGTGCCAAGCTCGGGTTGGCGCAATAACCCAACATGAAACCTGCCAAGCCCACCATGGTGCCCATCCACCTGATTGCCCAAGACCGATGCAAACGCTTGGCTTTAGAGGGCGCGCGCGCGCGCTCAGGGCTCTTTTGACTTGTGCAGTGATCTCTGAACTGTAGAGCCATGGCCGTCTCCCTGGTGTTGAATTTGAATATTCTAGGGTTTTGAGAGTGCGCGCAGTCTAAGTGTTTTCCAAGTGTGACCGGATCATTGTCCGATGACTGAGGGGCGTTTTTGATGCCGCAAGAGAAGCAATGGGTTCAAGCCCAACACCCTGTCCATCCAGTATTGCGGGCGTGCCAACATCTGGCGCTCACTTGGCCGGTGCATGCCAGGCGCATCGCGCTAAAATTTTCCAGCTTTGTAGTGGCGGCAAAGTTTGATGGCATAGGAGCCTAAAAAAAGCACGATCAAACTGCCCACCACATCCCCCACAAACATGGCTAAAAAATCTTCGAAGAAAATTTCATCGAGTTTTTCGAAATGAAACCACAATTGATGACAGGCACTGGAGAGGAGAGCAAAAACAATGCAGGATTCAGTGATTTTTTGGAAATTCAAATCAGTCAAATTTTCATCGATTTTGAACCAGTAAACGCTCACTTGACGAGCGATCAATGGTGTGCCAGCGCTGATCAAACTCGTGACCATGTCAGACCCAAAAGACTCACTTGGGTGGAGTTGAACGTTAATGATGAGGGATGCCAAGAAGATACCCAAGGCTCCAATTTCTTCCAAGACCAAGACGTAGCCCAAAATGATGCCAGAGGGCAAATAAATCCAATTCACGTGGTCTGTATGTGCCAAGAAGGAAAACAAATAGTCGTTGAGGAAAAAAGCCAAGTAATACGTCACACTCACGAGCAAAATAAAGATAAATTCAGTGCACGCATGGCGTTAAAAAATGAACCATGTTGAGGTCTGCATATTCTGTTGCGCTGTCCGAGTTGTGAATTGATTCAATGGGTAGACCGTTCGTGCATATTAGCAAAGGCCATTGCACCGGTGGCATTAGGACAAAGACGTAATGGTTAGTCCTAAATGCACCAAAGAGGGATTGTATGGATGATCTTCGTTCTTCTCAATCATCAACAAGAAGCATCTTCAATTAAAAACTCGGCCAATGCTTGTGTCGCTTCGACTCCAATGGCGTTGTAGAGTGAGATTCTGATGCCGCCCAAGGAGCGGTGACCTTCCAAGCCATGAAAACCAGAGGACTGTGCCTTGGCTAAAAAATCCTTTTCTCTCGCCGGGCTTTGAAGGTGAAAAGCCACATTCATTTGCGAGCGAAACGGCGCCTGGGCGTGAATTCGATAGTGCGCTGGAAATTGAGCCAAAGCTTGGTAAATCAAACTGGCTTTTTGGGTGTTGATTTCTCCCATGGCCTTCACCCCCCCGACCTTGCCGAGCATCCACTGGGTGACCAAATGAAGAACATAGATCGAAAAAACACAAGGCGTGTTGTAGACCGATTGGGCTCTCATGTGGGTGTGGTAGTTCAGCATAGAGGGCACATCTTTGCGAGCCAAAGCCAAAAATTCGTCCTTGATGATCACCAAGGTCACGCCTGCGGGCCCCAAGTTCTTTTGGGCATGGGCATAAATCAAATCAAAATGGCTGACGTCCACGGGGCGAGACAATAAATTGGAGGACATGTCGCAAACGATCGGAACACCCAGTCCAATGGGCTCGCTCCCGAACTCCAAGCCCTCGACAGTTTCGTTGGAGACATAGTGCAAGTAGGCGGCGTTGGGGTCCAGTTGCAATTGCCCCCAATCGGGCAGGCTTCGGTACCCTGCGGCCTTGTCACTCCAAGCGATGCGAACGCGGCCTTCGTGAGCCGCTTCTAAGGGGGCTTTGGCACTCCAGTAACCCGTCTCTAAATACTCGGCTGTCTTGCCCGTGCCTCTTAAAAAAGCCATGGGTATCATGGAAAACTGCAAACTGCTGCCGCCTTGTAAAAACAGCACTTGGTAGTCATTGGGAATGCCAAGCAAGATGCGCAGATGACGTTGCGTTTTTTGGAGCAACTGCATGAACCAATCACTTCGGTGGCTCATCCCTAAAACAGAAATCCCAGTCTCAGGCAAGGCTTGAATGGCTTCTTGCACCATTTGTAGAACGCACTCCGGCAACGCGCCAGGACCTGCTGAAAAATTTCGTTGATTATTGATCATCATGCCCTAGAGTACTTGGTCATTGAGCATTTGGTAAAAAGCAGTGAAGGTTTTTTGCATGACTGCTTTTTTATAGGGAAAGAGATCCTCGGGGTCGGTGTCGTGCACCCAGGCGGAGTTGTCCAATTCAAAAACGATGAGCTCGCCTTTTTTACTCAATGCGCAATCGAGTACCCAATAATCCAGAGGGATCAATCGGTGTATTGCTTTAAAAATGTGCTCAAAGGGCTTGGCGATGTTGTCCTCAAAGTGTTGCATGAAGAGCATTTCTTCTCTTTTTTTGTCCTCGTTGAACTCCATTTGGGCTGATTTGTAATGCACCACCCAATGTTCTGATATCGCCAAGTGGCTCACATAGGGCAGGCCTTGGATGAGCGAGAGTCTAAATTTGCGATAAAGCCCGTCCTCACCTTGGGTGTCGATGTAGGGGGATGCATAAAATTCTTCTTGGGGGTTCTGATTCAAATAAAGTTCTAACTCCTTGGTATTTGATATCTTTTCAAACCCAATTCCCGCGTGCAATTCACTGGGTCTGAGGGTAAATGGCATGGGCCAGTGACCAACACCCCGCGCAGGGTCTGGGTCTTTGGCCAATGATAAAAGCGCGTGTCGCGTCCATTTCTCTTGACTTGCGATGATCAGGCCGGGAATATGCTTGAGCGTTTGGTAGGCCCGCTCGCGTTCGCAGTAAGGGATCCATGCCGGGTGGTTCAACAACGGCCTGGGCCAATGCGCTGCCCAGTTGCACAGGGTCTGCAAAAGTGGGGTGTTGTTTTTGGAGTAACCCATGGCCACCATGGCCACGTCATGGTCTGGTATTTGAAGCGGTGGGGGTTGGCCGGGCAGTATGTAGAGCAACTCCAGTCGAATGGCTTGGTGCTCGATCAAATAATCCAGTGGCAAATTCTCCCTCATGTCGCCCGCTGCACACAAGGCCAGCAAGCGAATTGCAGGCTCTTTGGTATGGGTTTGAAGTCGGTAGGTACTCCTCAGACTCAGGGCCTTGGCCTGCATTTCTAGAGAAAATTCATCTTGCTGAGTGCCTTGAAACAAATAGAACATGCGCATGTAGCGGTTGGCCAAATCTGGGTCAGATGCAGCGTTTTCAAGCATTCGAACTACCTCACTGCGGTGAGTCCTGGCAATGCAAACGTGGGACTCAATGGCGACAAGTGGCTCTTGGACGAGCTCAAAGTTCATCTTGGGTGCCACTTCAATACTTGCTAGCGCTGGTGGTGATCCGTTGTTTGGCATTAAAAGGCGCTCAATTGGTGATCAATTGGTGGTCAAGGAGACCTCTATTGTGCGTGATGCGGGCGAGATTTCTATGGGTTTTGTGTGTTTTTGTGCGTGGCAGTTGGCCGGCTTTCCATTCATCCCCCTTTTTTTTGCGAATTCAAGGGCGGTGTGGTCATCCTCCTGCCCAGCATACAAAACCTTGGCATGCAAATATTGTGGAACTTCTCAATCTTAGCGCCTAAAATGAATGCAAAAATCACCTTGGTTGACGCAATTGTCCTTTGAATGAATTTTTCACTTTTCACGCAAGCCCATTCCGTGGGCGCCAAAGAGCTCTTTGAAAGTGGCCAGCAATGTCACGAAAAGGGGGAGCTTGACCGCGCTTTGGCGTTTTATGGCAAAACCTTGAAGTTCGATGAAAGTCACTGGGGCGCGCTTCTTGGCAGTGCTGTGATTTGTGCGCAAACCAATAATTTTGAAGAATCCCTTGTTTTTTTCGAACGCGCCCACGCATTCAATCCCCATGATTTGAATTGCCTCATCCAATGGGGGGGGGCATTGAAAGAGATGGGGCGATTGGAGAATGCGCTTGAAATCTTTGATCGAGCGCTTCAACTGAACCCTGCAGTGGATGAAATTTATATTCACAAAGGCCTCACCCTCATGGGGCTCAAGAGTTGGCGCGCCGCACTGACGTGTTTTTTGCAGGTCATCCCCTCGCAACCCGAGCACGCGCCTCTTCATTTGTACAAAGCCCGTGCCTTGAGTGAGCTCAAAGAGTTTGAAGGCGCCATGGTCAGTTTTGATCAAGCCATTGCCCTCGATGACAATTACATCGAGGCCCATTTCAGTAAAGCCCAGGCTTGCCAGGAGGCCGGTGACTGGGCCCAAGCTTTGATGAGCTTTGAGCAAGTGGTACAAAAGGCGCCGAATTTTGCCGTTGCTCATCAATACCGGGGATTTGTGCTGTTCAATTTGGGGCGCTTGCATGAGGCCATTCAAGCGTATCAGGTCTCCTTGAATTTGCTACCCAGCAACAAAGAGTCATGGTTTCAATTGGGTGTTGCGCAGCATCAGTTGGAACAGTTTGATGCCGCACTCACCAGTTTTGAAAAAGCCATCCAACTGGGCACCCAAGACGAAAAGGCGTTCTTCAACGCGGGCTTGCTGCTCATTGATTTGGGCCGATACTCTCAGGCCATCAAGCGCTTTAACCAAGTCATTGATCTTGGCGGCGTGGCTCCTTTGGCCTATGTCAATCGAGGCATGGCCCAGCAATACATGGGGGACTTGGCCGGGGCTCAATTGAGTTTCAATCAAGCCATTGCCATCGATTTTCAGTGCGCATTGGCACATTTCAATTTGGGGGTCCTGCAACAAAAGCAAAGAGATTTGCAGTCTGCTTTGATGAGCTATGGACAAACGATCAAGTGTGATCCAGAACATTTGAGTGGCTGGCTCAATATGGGCGATGTGTTGCATGATCTCCAACACCCCAAGGCGGCCATCGAGTGTTATGAGCGTGCATTGATATTGAAGCCCGACGACCCCCATATTCTTTACCACATGAGTTTGTCGCTCTTGCTGGACGCCCAGTATGAAAGAGGGTGGGAGTATTTTGAATCGAGGCGAGAGTATCATGGCGCGGACTTGGCGCAGAAAAAAAATGCGATATCCGCGCCACTGTGGCTAGGGCAAGAACGCTTGGAGAATCGGCGCGTCTTGATTCAAAGCGAACAAGGCTTGGGGGACACATTGCAGTTCGTGCGATTTGTTCAAGTTCTGGTCCAAGCGCGCGCCAAAATTGTCCTCCAAGTCCCCGCTGCTTTGAAAACCTTGCTCAAGTGTGTTCCCGGTGTGGAGTTGCTCATTGCCCAAGGCGAAAGGGTCCCCGAGGTTGATTTCTATTGTCCAATGATGAGCTTGCCGCACGCTTTGAGGCGTTATTTGGAAAACGAAGTCGACCCCTTTGTCGCCCAAGCCCCTTATCTCCAAGCGCCTGGGGTCAAGCTCAAATGGTGGTCACATCGCATGCAGCCCAGTATCAAGCGCAAAGTCGGTTTGGTTTGGTCGGGCGGGTTCAGGCCCAATTTGCCCGTTTCGTGGGTAGTCAATGAGAGGAGGAATATTCCTTTGGCGCTTTTCCAAGTGCTGGCCTTGGATGCCATTGAGTTTTACGCTTTACAA
>CAIPFK010000258.1 GCA_903864315.1 uncultured Burkholderiales bacterium
GCCTACTCCACGGTCAATCAAATTCTGAACAAAACCGTGAGCGACACCTCCTTGGTTTGGGGGCGTTGGGGCGCTGCCAACCCACAAGACAATTTGACGCTGGCGTTCAAGGATGCCATGCAAAACCGCGCGGTGACGGTGGGAGATGGGTATCTCTTTTTGTTCAGGCAAGAAAACAATGTGGCCAATTTGCTCTCTGCGCAGCAAGGCAATGTGAACTTTACCTTGCAAAACAGCTATGCCTATTTTCAAGATTTGGGCAACAACCTCAACGCCGCCAAGGTGAACTCGGGAACCCTTGGGGTCAACTTCTCGACCTTGGACGTCAAAACCACCCTCAATTTGAGTACCCAGCCTTCAGCCAATTCGGTCTTGGGGTCATCCCTCGCCTTGGCTTCGCCATCAGCATCCCAAGCCAACCCACAAACTCCACAAACTTTATCGCAAACCTTGAGTGCCACGGCCAAACTCAATCCTTCTTCGGGCATCTTTTTGTTGAGCCCATTGGCCACCCCTCCAGCGCTGGTATCTGGGAGCAGCGCCATCTCGACCCCAGTGTCTCCAACGGTGGCCGGCGCCCTGTCCTTGGACACCAAGCAAGCAGGCTATTTGTTCACCTTGCCGACCTTGAACGGCACCTTCAAGGGTGGCACCCTTTGGGGGCGTTGAGCACACCATGCGCGACTACCCGTCTTCCCCATCGACTCAGGCTTCAGCGTTGACTGAAACCTTGGGGCAAGCCAAGTCAGGCGGGAGCTCGGATCAGGAGTTGGGCCGGGCTCAATTTAATGCTCAAGTCAAGGGTGGCGGATTCGTGGAGACCTTTTTTGCCTGGGCCACCCACAACCCATTGGGCTTCAAAGGCGCGTTGCTCATGTTGGCGTTTGGCGTCTCGTTGGCGCTCACCACCTTGTGGGCTGATGTTTTCAAATCATTTGATGAAAGAAGCGACTACTGGACTTGGAATTTAAAAACCCAAGTTAGCCCAGAGCGACGCTTGGTGGTGGTGGACATCGAGGAGAAAAGTGTGCAGGCTTTGGGTTCATGGCCGTGGCCTCGTCAGACCATGGCCGACTTGGTTCGGGCCTTGAACCAAGAGGGTGCTGGCCTCAAGATGTTTGACATCGTGTTCCCAGAGTCTAAAACTGGCGACTACTCACTGCAAGCGGCCTTGAGAGAGGGTGCGCCCAATGTGGGTGGTCAAATCTTTTCGATCAATCCTCAAGTGTTGGCGCGCTCGGGTGTGGTTTCAAGTGCGCTTTCAGGCACGATTTCAGGCTCCCCATCCCTATCTAAGTCTGGCGAATTGGGTTCAACCAATGCGCAAAGCTCAGGCCCTTGTCCTGCTTCTGCGCAAGCCGCTTTTGGCTTCATTGGCAACGCCGCTGAGCTCACCCCGTCTTTTGCCCAAGTGGGTCATTTGACCCCCATCATTGACCCCGATGGTGCCGTTCGTCAGGTTCCTGCCATGGTGTGTTTTGAGGGGAACAGTTACCCGTCTTTGTCCTTGGCCGCTTTGATGCAAGGTGGAGAATCTGAGGCAGGCAATCCTGTGCCTTCCAAAGCCGTGACGGACAAGGGGGTTGGGGTATTTGGTTCAACTGCATCTAATGCTGGCTCTGCTTGGGTTGTGAAGGGCGAGTCTTGGTGGCAAGCGCCTTGGTCGATCAAACTGCGCAATTGGCCCGATTTCAGTTGGCCCATGAACGAGCAAGGACAAGTCCGTGTGTCCTATCGCACGCCGCGCGCGCAATTCGTGTCCTTGTCGGCTTCCGATGTGTTGGCACACCGAGTTCCTCAAGATCTCTTGAAAGGTGCCTGGGTACTGGTGGGCTCCACCGCCTTTGGTGCGGGCGATGCGATTCCAACGCCTCATGGTGGCGCAGAAGGTGGGCTCGAGGTGCACGCGCAGTTGATTGCGGCGGCTTTAGACCAAGCAACGCCCTACACACCGATGGGGTCGATGTGGCTGCAAAGCGCGGTGGTGGTGATGTTCGCGTTGTTACTTTTGGCGCTCAGTGTGCTGCCCAGTAGAGTGGGTTCGACGGGATCAAAGAGGACAAATGGTCTTCACCATCCATCCGAAGGTGACTCTGAATCGTCAAGACTCGAGGTTTTGCAAAACGCTCTGGGTCTAGGAGCATGGAATTTGCGTGAGCGCTGGGTTTTTGTGATGCCCTTGGCAGGACTCGCTTTGATGGCCGGGTGTTTTGGGTTGCACGCTTGGAGTTTGCTGGAGCACAATTGGTGGCTTGGTTGGACAGCGCCGGCATTCACGGTTTTTTTGAGCGCTTTGGCCTTCACGGTGGGTGACTTGGGTGTTCTTCGTTGGCAGCGCACTCGCCTCTATGAGAACTTGGCCCGTTATGTCAGTGAGCCTATTGCACAGGACGTGGCTTTGTTGGGCGCTCGCGACACCGTCGAGGCCAAAGAGGAGCAGGTCGTGGTCTTGGCAGTCAATGTGCGCAACTTTGATCGGTTTTGTGATTCGATGACGGTTGCGCGCAGCGCAGCTTTTTTGCACGATTATTTGAACCTTTTGAGCACACAGGTGGGCCTCTCAGGAGGAGAGCTCCACCATGTGCAAGGCACCCAGGCCTTGGCCGTTTGGCGCTTGGGTGTTGAAGTTCACAATGCCCCAGCAAAAGTCACTGAGCAGGCGGTGTCTTTGAGCCAGTTGCTTTGGAGAGCCTCGCAAACTTGGAGTGCCAACAGCGATCAAGCCGAACTTGAACTTGAAATGGGGCTGGAGACAGGCTCTGCTCTGGTGGGTTCCATGGGTCCAGGAGAGCGGCGTTTCCATGCCGTCTTGGGTGAGCCGGTGGTGGTGGCCCAAGCCTTGAGAGAGATGGCGGCTGAATTGGCCTATCCAGTGCTCTTGGGGCCCAATGTGGCCCAGGTCCTCAAAATGAGTGAAAATAGCGTCTTGTCCACAGACCGTGAGAACACAGACGCCATGACCAGGTCAGCCCCCATTCAAACACTTGATTCTTTCTCGATACTTCGCTTGGGTGAGTTTTTACTGCCAGGCACAGCAGAGGCGAGGGTGGTGTTTGCCAGTCTCATGGACATGGATGACCAGCGCTTGCGCTTGGTCGATACACAGGCTCTAGAGCAGCGAGTGGCGTGACCTCTTTGATGTCGGGCTGGTGGTTGCGTTTTTGCATCTCGCTCAAGACGCACCCTTTCCCATGGTTCTTGAATAGACCGGTGGCTTCTTTGGGCACCTTTTCAGGCCTTGACAACAGTGTCTGTCCTCCACGGTTGTCTGCATTCGCTTTTTTGCTTGCTTTGTCTGGCCCAATAGTGGCTGTCGCTCAAAGTCAGCCGTTGACCCCAGCAGCCACC
>CAIPFK010000259.1 GCA_903864315.1 uncultured Burkholderiales bacterium
ATGATTTGCGAATGGTGTCTTTGACTGCAGCAGGCATGACCAAGTAATCAATGGATTCAGCTGTTTTGTCGCCATTTTTGAAGCTATAGTCAAAAAACTTCAAGACTTCAGCAGCCGACTCAGGTTTGTCTTGGACCTTTTGCATGAGGACGAAAGTTGCACCAACGATAGGCCAAGATTCCTTACCAGCTTGGTTGGTCAACAATTGGAAGAAAGATTTGTTCCAATCAGCATTGGCAGCAGCGGCTTTGAATGAGTGCTCATCAGGATCAACGTAAGCACCGGTCGAATTGGCCACTTTGACGTAATTCATTTTGTTTTGCTTCACATAAGCGTACTCGGTATAACCAATCGAGTTGGGAATACGTGACACGAATGCAACCAAACCTTCGTTGCCCTTGCCACCCAAGCCCACAGGCCAAGCGGGAGAGGCATTGAAGCCAACTTTGGTTTTCCATTCAGCACTGACTTTGCTCAAGTAGTTGGTGAAAATGTAAGAAGTACCAGAAGAGTCGGCTCTGCGAACAGGGGCAATCAACGCATCAGGCAAATTCAATCCTGGATTGAGCGCTTTGATGGCCGCATCGTCCCACTTTTGGATTTTGCCCAAATAGATATCGGCCAACAATTCACCGGTCAACTTGAGACTTCCAGGTGCAATACCAGCAATATTGACCACAGGAATCACGCCGCCCACGATCACGGGGAACTGGGTCAAACTGGCTTGAGACAACTCATCATCCGTCAATGGAATGTCAGAAGCAGCAAAATCCACAGTTTTTGCTTTGATTTGGTTGATACCGGCGCCTGAGCCAATAGAATTGTAGTTCACCTTGTTTTTTGTAGCACTGAAAAATTCTGCGGCCCATTTTTGGAAAATAGGATTGGCAAAAGACGAACCTGCACCTGTCACATCAGTTGCACCGACTGCAGAAACACCCAACGCAGCGACAAGCGCAGCGATTAAAGAAAGACGTTTGATCATAAGTAAAATCCCGAAGGTAGTTGAAGAAGCTGAGTTACTGTATTACCTATTTATGACAATCAGATGACTAGCTTGGGGCATTTATTTTCCTTTTAATACAAACATTGTCGTCATTCGATTGTCATAAAATAGACATATGATCGTTGAATACGTTTTAATTCATTTGTTAACTTAATGGTCTTTTGAATACTTTATAATGCAAAATGGTTCAATTTTGGCAGCCGTTGATTTGGGCTCCAACAGTTATCGCTTGGAAATTGGTCGACTCGACCATGGACAAATCCACAGAACCGAGTACATCAAGGAAACAGTTCGTCAAGGCAATGGCCTGGATGAAAATCGCAATTTAACGCAAGAAGCCATGCAGCGTGGATGGGACTGTTTGGCCCGCTTTGCCGAGAGAATGGCCGGGCTCAAGAAAACCAATGTCAGAGCAGTGGCCACCCAAACACTGCGAGAAGCCAGGAACCGTGATTTCTTCATTGACAAAGCCCAACAAATCTTGGGCTATCCCATTGAGATCATCTCTGGAAGAGAAGAAGCTCGGCTCATTTATCTAGGCGTTTCGCATTATCTTCCTCAGTCAAGCGAACGACGTTTGGTCATTGATATTGGTGGTCGATCCACTGAGATCATTTTGGGGCAATTCCTAGAACCCAAGGTCATGGAGTCTTACCGTACTGGCAGCGTTGCTTGGAGTATGAAGTACTTCAAGGATGGAGAATTCACAGCATCTGCCTTTGAGCGGGCCGAGATTGCTGCCAAAGCCGTGCTCGACGAAGCTCTGAATTTGTATCCTAAAAGCGATTGGGATCAAGCGTATGGCTCATCAGGCACCGTGGGCGCAGTGGTCGATGTACTTGCAGCGAGTGGCTGGCCCAGTGACAAAATTACCCTTGAGGGTCTTAATTGGCTTCAAAAGACGTTGATTCGGGCTCAAAGTCCAGAGCGTCTCAAGCTTGAAGGACTCAAAGAGGATAGAAAAGCCGTGATCGGTGGCGGATTAGGGGTTTTGAAGGCACTTTTTGACCTTTTGAAGATCGATACGCTTCACTGCGCTCAAGGAGCACTTCGGCATGGGGTTTTATATGACTTGATCGAACGCGACGACCTCACACAAGACGCCAGAGAAATCACAGTCAAGCGTTTGCAAAAGACTTTTGCAGTGGATTTGAATCAGTCGGCCAGAGTGATGGACGTTTCTCAATTCCTCATGAATCAAATCACAAGTGAGAGTCCCGCCAATGCCACCCTCTCCAAATTGAAGAAAAAACTTCAATGGGCAGCTCAACTTCATGAAATCGGCAGCGTCATCTCTCACAGCGACTATCACAAGCACGGCGCCTATATCTTAGACCAAAGTGACGCGCCTGGGTTTAGCGTGTCTGAACTCCATCGACTGAGCCTTTTGGTCTTAGGCCATCGTGGCAAACTCAGAAAACTTGATGTGGACTTTGACGATCAAGAATTTTGTCATCAACTCATTTGTTTAAGATTGGCTGTCATTTTGTGTCATGCTCGACGAACACCTGAATTTGAACAAATACGACTCACAATTGACCCAACCGACTCCAAGTGCATTGTCTTAGAAGCATCTCAAAACTGGAAAAATAGCCATCCCCAGTCCTCCCATCTGCTCAACGAGGAAGTTCAAGCCTGGCTCAAAACAAGTTGGCACCTCAAGCTGAAAGAATCCTGACTCCAGGGTTTACCCGCAAATCAAGCCAACTACTCTTTGATTGCTGAGGGTCAATCACTGTATGTGAATGCAGTATTGAAAGATGCTCTTTCAAATACGTTGAGCTCGCTGTTGGCAAGAGTCAACTCCATGGTGTTTCAAAACTACAAATGAGATCAAATAACGGTATATATCGTTTATGATCAAGACTTTCGAACACGACTCTTTGCCTTTAAGGAGAAATCAACATGAACAAAGTCATCAAAGCTTCTGAAAAAAGCATATCCGCCAAAGAGTCACCTCTCGCGACTAGCGACAACAAGTCAAACTCAAAGTCAGCATCACCTGTAAGACGAGTTTCAACCAAGCGCACGAATGCAACCGTCAAAACAAGCACTCGATCGAGCTCGCGGGCAAACTCCACAGGAAAGTCTGTCAGCACAAAAACTGCGGTTACTCATCCGAACTCTAAAACCTCAAAAAAACCCACATTGAACACCGCGGCCAAAAAATCTGCGAAGACCAAAAGTGTGACGCAAGCGGTTAAAACGATCG
>CAIPFK010000260.1 GCA_903864315.1 uncultured Burkholderiales bacterium
CTGATGGCCAAGCCCGTTTCAGTCATGGCTGACTCATAAATAGGCACCATAGCCTGGTCAGCCAGACAAATACGCACCCATTTCAAATGCGGGGCTAACTCGTCGGCCTTGGCCAAGGACTGAGCCATCAATCGTGCCGCCAACATGGGAGGAAATTTGAACATGCCGGTACCGATGGCGGGCACAGCCAAGGTGCGCAAGTCGTTACCGTTGGCGATGCGCAGCATGGACTCCAACGCTATTTGCATGTACTTCTCGGGCTCATCGTTGGTCTCAAAGTGGGCCGATCGCACATGGATTACCCACAAATTGGGTAACTTGAACCCTGGGGTGATCAAACCTGAGCCTAGAGCCAGCGGTGCATAGGGCCGGCAATATTCTTCAAGCTTGGGACCTGCCGCCGTGTGAATAGCCCCTGCCACGCCCGAACCCAACCGCATATTGGCATTGGCGCTGTTGACGATTGCCACCGCATCGGGTTGTTTGACGATATTGCCGTAGGTGACTTCGATGTGCATGGCGCAGCTCCTTGAAACTGGAAGTCATCTTGCCTAACTTCTGGCTCATGGAGTGAGCTTGAGCCTGGCTCATGCAAAAATCCTTCATGGCCCAAATCCACCCTAGCCTCCCCTTATATGCCCAGTTAAATGCCGGTGGATACCGTGAACGGGACATTCTGTTGCAACTGATGGACGGTCTGCCTGCAGGATTCGATATTTTTCACAATCTTCAATGGTCCACCGTATCACAGGGAGAGCAACATATAGGTGAACTCGACATTGTGGTCGTCTCCCCTATTGGTCACCTGTTGATTTTGGAGGTCAAAGCCGGGGACTTGGAAGTGAGCGACGGTCAGTTGGTCAAGAACTACGGTCAGCGCGGCACAACAGTGGTGCAGAACCAAACTCGACGACAGCATGGGGCGTTGCTTTCAAGATTAAAGGACATTGGGTTGGCCGCGATCCGCATTGAGTCTCTGCTGGTTTTGCCCGATTACCGTGTTTCCAGCGAGGGCCTAGGCTATGCACGTGAGCGTATCGTTGATGCCTCAGATATTGACCAACTTTGTTCACGCGTTCGCTCTGTGTTTGCCATTACATCCTTGAGCGCACATGACCGGCAAAAGGCGATGGATTTCTTGTCAAACCGCTTTGCTGTGATGCCCGACGTGGCTTCACATATCGGCCAGTTGCAACAAGTCAGCACGCACCTGTCTAGTGGATTGGCCACCTGGGTTCCGAAAATTTCTCACCCTGATCAAACCTTCGTCATTGAAGCCACCGCAGGATCAGGGAAGACACAACTGGCCTTGGCCTTGTTGAGCAAAGCCGCAGCCACAGGCAAGCGTACGGGGTATATCTGCTTTAACAGACCGCTCGCGGATCATTTGACCAAGCTTGCTCCCACTTCTGCCGAGGTGACCAATTTCCATCAACTTTGCCGTGATGTTTTTGAAGCCAAAGGTCAAGTGGCGGACTTTGCCCAATCCAACATGCTCTCTAGCATAGTAGATCATTACCTTGAAGTTGCAGAGCAACAAGAACCCAAGTGGGACTTGTTGATCATTGATGAGTCACAAGATTTTGAACACGCGTGGGTAGAGAGCCTGCTTCCTTTGCTAAAAGATGACGGTTACTTGTATGTCATGGGAGATCCGGCGCAGCAACTCTATGAGCGTGAAAGCTTTGAAATGCCCAATGCTGTCCGTGTCCAATGCATGGACAATTTTAGGAGCCCTCGCCGGATAGTGGAGTTGATCAATCAGCTCGGCCTGACTCCCGAGCCCATCGTTGCCCGAAGCGTTTTTGTGGGCGAACTCCCTTACTTCAACACATTTGCATCGGGTCAAGTCAATAGTCTGACAGCACTTAATGCAAGACTTCAGGCTCTTTGGGACGAAGGGTTCACGCCAGAGCAAGTAGTGGTCGTCACATGGGGCGGTTTAGGCAGTTCCATGGCGCTGAAACAAGAAAGGTTAGGAGGCGAGCTCACGCAGCGCTTCAAGGGTCAATACGACAGCTTGGGCAACCCAATATGGACTCCAGGCAATTTAAGGGTTGAAAGCGTGTATCGATTTAAAGGGCAAAGCGCCCCAGCAGTGGTGTTGTGCGAAGTTGATTTTGACAGGCTCACAGACAAAGACAAGCGAAAGCTTGTCGTTGGCTTAACCCGAGGTCAAATGAAGGTTGACATTGTATTGAGTGAGTCCGCAGCAAAAGCGCTTTCAGAATACTCTGCCGCCGCAAGATAGGTCCCACAACCAGCTCACGCCATGAGCTTTTTAGATGACAAGATAACTTTTTAACACCGATGAGTAAGTAGCTTGCACCACACTGGTGTAACATGGTGCAAGAATTCTAAAAATTTGAGGACAAAGGCAATGCCAGCCACCACAAAACGTCGGGTACCAAACACGGTTGAGGGGTCCATTAGAGCTTCAATCAGCATTCCTGAAAAGCAATATAGTATTTTGGACAAAATTGCCACAGAAAATAAAGTTTCATTAGCGTGGGTGGTCCGTGATGCAATTGATGGATACCTTAAATCCAAGTTGCCTGTTCTTCCACAAAGCGCCATTGCCAAAGATGCCCCAAAAGAAAATTTGAATTAAATGAAAAAAATCTTTGAAAAAGATGAAGAAAAAATCC
>CAIPFK010000261.1 GCA_903864315.1 uncultured Burkholderiales bacterium
CGACGTCACCATCTCACTCACGGCATAACCGGCCCCCAATTGTCTGCACAAAGCGCGAAACGGCCGATCGGTGACCCCGGCCATGGGAGCCACAAAAACGCGGTTGGGCAAAGAATAAGGACCGATTTTCATGGAATGAAATCAAGTTTCACATTGCCATGCAATGGACAGACTGCGGTTGGGCATCAAAAAATGAGGGTGAAAGAGAAACGAATTCTCATGGGAGGACAAACGACAAAGAGCAACAAGTGGGGTTGCCCATGTGCTTAAATTTATAGCAGTATTGTATCCAAACTTGCCAAGCTTTTGTGCTGCTCACAAAATATTCAATGGAATACAAAAAATCCAGTCAACACCCCTGAAAAACAAACCAAGGGTGGACCAAACAAGGCTTATACGTTGAACAAAAAGTTCATCACATCGCCATCCTTCACCACATACTCTTTGCCCTCGGAGCGCATTTTGCCGGCCTCCTTGGCGCCTTGCTCGCCCTTGAAAGCGATGAAGTCTTCATAAGCAATGGTTTGTGCGCGGATAAAGCCACGCTCAAAGTCGCCATGAATCACGCCAGCAGCCTGCGGCGCTGTGTCACCGATGCGTATCGTCCAAGCCCGCACCTCTTTGACCCCAGCCGTGAAATAGGTCTGCAAGCCCAACAGGGTGAAGGCCGAGCGGATCAAACGGTTAAGCCCAGGCTCGTCTTGCCCCATCTCCTGCAAGAACATCAAGCGGTCCTCATCCGTCATGTCGGCCATCTCCGCCTCCATCTTGGCGCAAATGGCAACCACAGGCGCACTTTGGCTGGTGGCGTATGCCATCAATTTATCAAGCAAGGGGTTGTTGTCAAAACCATCCTCGCTCACATTGGCCACAAACATGGCTTTTTTGGCGGTGATCAAGCAAAACGGCTTGAGCAAGAGCATCTCATCGTCACTCCACGTCAAGGACCGAACCGGCTTGGCTTCATTCAACACCGCTTGGCAGCGCTGCAAAACAGCCAAAATTTTGACGGCCTCTTTGTCTGTCCCTGACTTGGTGGCCTTGGTATAACGCTGAATGCTTTTGTCAACCGTGGACAAATCTGCCAAACACAATTCAGTTTGAATGACCTCAATGTCTGAGATCGGGTCAACTTTACCGGCCACGTGAATCACGTTCTCGTCCTCGAAGCATCGAACCACATTGACAATCGCATCGGTCTCGCGAATGTGGGCCAAGAACTGGTTACCCAAGCCCTCACCTTGGCTGGCCCCAGCCACCAAACCCGCAATGTCAACAAACTCGACAATGGCGCAAACGATTTTTTCTGGGTCAATCAGTGTTGCCAAATTCTGCAGTCTTGGGTCTGGCACCTCCACGATGCCCACATTGGGCTCGATGGTGCAAAAGGGATAATTTTCTGCGGCAATGCCCGCTTTGGTCAACGCATTAAAAAGCGTGGATTTGCCCACATTGGGTAATCCCACAATGCCACATTTCAAACTCATATCGGTCCTTCAACTTTTTGCTCTAATTGCAATCCAAAAGGCCAACCCCACCCTGGGGGGAGGCAAGCAACAAAGTGCAATTGTAATTTGACAGCACTTGCACCCAAAGCCCCAGTGCCGATTTCCAGATCAGAAAAAGCAATTTGGTCGCCAAAAGGCAGACAATCCCCTGTCTGTTCCTCCACAACAACACCAGCCTCAGAACTTTTCATGGCCTCTTGTGACGCGGCGCAAGCAAAACCCACCCCAAGTCGGGGCACTACGCCCTACAATGCTCACCATGAGCAGTTCAATCGACGTTTTGATCAAAGGACACGGCGCTGTGGGCCTGAGCGCTGCCTTGGGACTGTCGCGATTGCGTTTGAAAGTGGCAATCACTTCCCCCAAAAGCGTGAATCAAGCGCCCCCATCCAACACATCCACCACGACGGACACGCCCAAGGCGCAAGACAACCGTTACTACGCCATCAACCCCACCTCCAAAGCCCTGCTTGAGGACTTGGAAGGCTGGCCTGCCCCTCAATGGATTTGTCCGCTCATGGGCCTCAAAGTCTGGGCTGATCAAGGCGCTCAACTTGGTTTTCAATCGCCCCATGGCGACCCTCTGGCTTGGATCGTGCCGGCTTTGTCCATTGAGGAAGAACTCAAGAATGCCGCGACACGTCAACCCACCTTGCACTGGTTGGATGAGCCACCGATGGGCCATCATTCACCGGCCAGCCAGGCCCCTTTGACCCTCATTGCAGAAGGCCGCTACAGCCAAACGCGCCAGGATCTGGGGGTTGAGTTCACGCAAAAGCCCTATGGTCAAGTGGCCCTCAGTGCTCGAATTGAGAGCCAGCAACCTCACCACCACATTGCCCACCAGTGGTTCTTCCAAGGCCCTGATGGCGCTGAAGTCTTGGCCCTGTTGCCAGTGGCCAGTGCAGACCATCATCATCTCTCGCTCATCTGGTCCATGAGTGCGATCAAAGCGCAACGTCTGCAGTCTCTGGAGCTCTCGGCATTGGGCGAGATGCTGACCCAAGCGAGTCTTCGCGCATTGGGCGAACTCCATGTCCAAGGTGCAATTCAGGCTTGGCCGTTGAGTTTGGCACAGGCAGATCATTGGAGCGGGCACTTCAATGCCAAACAAGCTTGGGCTCTCATTGGAGATGCGGCCCACCGCATCCATCCACTGGCGGGCATGGGACTCAACACTGGCTTGGGAGATGCGAGTTGCCTCATTGGGCTCATGCAAAAGCGTCAACATCACGCTTTTTGGCGTGGACTCAACGACAACCACCTGCTCAGACGCTATGAGCGTGAGCGCAAAAATGCTCTCGCTCCCGTGGCCTTGGCGTGTGATGGGCTGCAGCGTCTTTTTGCACACCCCAATGCGACCTTGGCCACCTTGCGCAATTGGGGTTTTGCGTCTTTGGAGCGCTGGCCCAAAATGAAAAATTTTCTCATTGAACGTGCAAGCAGCGACCACAACCCCTTTGAATTGACAGTTTGAAACTCCTATCCCAACACACGGTATGAACTCTCGTTTTAAACTCCGAAACTGAGCCATTTGCCGCGGTAGCCCCCTCCTTCTTGACCATCATCACTGACCACCAACACTGACGAACATGACTGGCCACTCATCATTACGCCTTCCATTGTCCCACCCTCAACCGCACTGAGCACCATGCCATCAACCCTTGACCTTTATCCTCAACCCCGACAAGAAACACCACATCGGCCAGCAGTGCGCACAGGCTCTTGGTCTTGGCGTGTATTCAAAACTCCTGTGTTGGGTGCCCTCATGGCCATTGGCTTTGTGTTTAGCAGCCTGGTGCACAGCGCCCAAGCTCAGGGACAAGAGACACAGATCAGAAAAAATTTAATGGAACGCATCCCACAATTTCCCAAAATTGAGGAAATCACCCGCGCTCCCATGACTGGACTTTATGAGGTTCGAGTCGAAGGCGATGAAATTTATTACACCGACGCCGAAGGCAACTACCTGATCCAAGGCAGCTTGATCGACACCAAAACGCGTCGCAATCTCACCGAAGAGCGTGTGGACAAATTGACCGCCGTGGATTTTCAAAACTTGCCTTTCAAAGACGCCATCACCTTGGTTCGCGGCAGTGGCAAGCGGCAATTGGCCATTTTCGAAGACCCCAATTGCGGCTACTGCAAACGGTTTGAAAAAGACCTGCAAAAAATTGACAATGTGACCATACACCTCTTTCTCTATCCGGTTTTAGGGCAGGACTCGATTGCCAAAGCCAAAACCATCTGGTGCGCCAAAGACCGAGGCAAGAGTTGGACCGATTGGATGCAACGGGAAAATCTGCCCAGCGCCTCCAACGTCAATTGCGACACACAAGCCATACAGCGAATTGTTGAGTTTGGCCGAAAACATAAAATCAATGGCACACCCACACTGATCACCCTGGACGGCACCCGAGTCCCTGGCGCCATCAATGCCAATCAAATTGAACGCTTGCTCACCGAGGGCAAGTTCTAATACGCATCTCTTGCATTGTCTTTTGTCTTTTGTCTCTTGACTCAACCCAACACCATGACCCATCCCGCAGCTTTTCCAAACGATCGCCCCCAAGAGAGTGTTGACTTGAAACACACCGATGCAGCACTGCAAGAGGAACATTCGTTGATCAAACCAAAGCATTCCAAGGCGCGTGATGCGCTCATCGAGCGTTTGTCCTACGCGGGGTTGATGCCCTTTGTCTTGTTGTCACTTTTGCTTTGGTTGGTGGAAGATCAATTGCACCCCTTTGTCTCCATTGCGCTCACGGCCTATGGTGCTTGCATCACCTCCTTTTTGGGGGGTATTCATTGGGGCATCGTATTCAAAGAAAGCAGTGAGCAAAACCGCCTGCACCTGGTTTGGGGGGTGTCATTGCCACTCTTGTCTTGGGTGGCTGTCGTGATGCCCGCCTTTGCTGGACTGCCCCTGCTGGGTTTGCTGCTCATTGTGGCTTATGGGGTTGACAGAAGCTCCTACCCGAGTGCTGGCCTCAAGCACTGGCTCACGCTTCGCTTTCGACTCACGGTGGTGGCGAGTTTGTCTTGTTTTTTGGGAGCGGCGGCGACTTGAACGCCCACCTGGACAAAACCTTCATCGAGTAACAGCATGAACACCCAGAAAAGACCATCCAACACTGCGACTGCCCAAAAGGCCAGCATTCATTACGAAGTCCACCTCCATGAGGCCAATGCGCATTTGATCAATGTGGTCTTGAAGATCGAGCGTCCTCAGGCTCTACAAAGGCTGGAGTTGCCAGTCTGGATTCCAGGGAGCTATTTGGTGCGTGAGTTCGCCAAAGATCTCATCCAAATCAAAGCAACCCAAAAAAAACGCACTCAAACCATTGAGCAACTGAACAAAAACACCTGGCAGGTGGCTTGCAAGCCTGAGACCGAGCTTGTGATCCACTACCAAGTGTTCGCCCATGACGCTTCTGTCAGGACCGCTTGGCTCGATCTTGATCGAGGATTTTTCAACGGCAGCAGCGTTTTTTTGAAAGTCTTGGGCGATCCAAACACTGCCAGCACGCCATTGAACGTGAGTATCCTCGCTCCTGAGTTCAACCACGCTTGGCGTTTGGCCACCACCTTGCCTTTGATCAAAGAGGTTCGCCATGGCTTTGGACTCTACCAAGCAAAAGACTACGAAGAGCTCATTGACAGCCCAGTCGAGATGGGCGAATTCTGGCAAGGGCAATTTCTGTGTCAAGGGGTTCGCCACCGCGTGGTGGTCTCGGGAGCCAGCAGCACCTTTGACGGTGAGAGACTTTTGAAAGATGTACAACGCATCTGCCAATACCAAATCGAGTTTTGGCACCCCCAATCCAAACCTGTGATTGATGAATACCTCTTCATTTTATGGGCTGTGGGCGAGGGATATGGCGGACTGGAACACAAAAACAGCACCGCCTTGATTGCCAACCGTCAAGATCTGCCACGACTGGGGCAAAGCACCATGGTCGAGGGCTACATTCAACTCTTGGGACTTTTCTCGCACGAATATTTCCACACGTGGAACATCAAGCGTTTAAAGCCCAAAGAGTTTCTCAACTTGAATCTCAACCAAGAGAACTACACCGAGTTGCTGTGGTTCTTTGAAGGCTTCACCAGTTACTATGATGACTTGGTCTTGGTGCGCTGTGGATTGATTGAAATCGCAGACTACCTCAAACTGCTCACCAAAACACTCAACCAAGTGCTACAAACACCGGGTCGACTGCGCCATTCTGCAGCGCAAGCCAGCTTTGAGGCCTGGACCAAATACTACCGTCCCCAACCCAACACCGCCAACACAACGGTGAGTTATTACACCAAAGGGGCGTTGATCGCCTTGTGTTTGGATTTGAGTCTGAGACAAGTGCCGGCTTCGAGCCTACACACCTTGGCCCAAGGCATCAATAGCCCACTGACCAAAACACATCGCAAGAAATCCGCCCTGAGCTCTGCCTTGCCTTCCAACACCGTTACCCCAAGTGATTCAAGCGCAATGACCGTCAATTTGGACAATGTCATGCGAGAGTTGTGGAAAAAATGTCGAGACACAGACATGAGCGAAGATGACTTGCTCTCGGTGCTGAGAGAACTCACTGCGCGCGATTGGACGCAGGAGATCCAATCTTGGGTTCATGGGACTCAAGACTTGCCCGTTGTTGCTCTTTTGGAGCAGCACGGTGTACAAGCCCGTTTGGAACCGGCCCAGTGGGCGCAACGTTTGGGACTTCGCATCCAAGAAAGCAACAACACCATCGTCATCAAACAAGTCTTGGCCGGTGGCTTGGCTGAGCATGCGGGATTTTGCCCCCAAGATGAATGGCTCGCCATAGAACTGCCCGAGAAACGCTCCCGCACAGCTCAATCTTGGCGATTGCATAAATTGGAAGAATGGCCACAGTATGTGGGAGACGAGAAAAGCGTCATCGCCTTGATTTCTCGTGATAAAAGACTGCTTAAACTCAAGCTTTCCCTCAAAGGCATGATCGAGGTCAAGACCTATCGATTGACGCCCCAGTCCCTCCCCGAACTCAAAGCATGGCTTCAATGAGTAAAACACGGCTCAAGACTGACAACCCAGCGATTGCAGTGATTGCAGTGATTGCGATTTGCACCCATTTTTTGTTTAATTTTTAGCCCTAGGACTCCCATGGATTACAACACTATTTTAGTGACTGTGCACGATGAACGCATTGGCATCGTGACGTTGAATCGTCCCAAACAACTCAACGCACTCAATCCTGAGCTGATGAGCGAGCTAGGCCACGCCTTACTGGCCTTTGATGCCGATGAGCGCATCGGCTGCATGATCATCACTGGCAACGAAAAAGCCTTTGCTGCAGGTGCAGACATTCCTTCCATGGCCAAGTTTGATTTTGCCCAAGTCTACAAAACAGATTTCGTGACCAAAAACTGGGAGACGATTCGCCAAGTCAGGAAACCGGTCATCGCGGCGGTGAGTGGCTTTGCATTGGGTGGTGGTTGCGAGCTGGCCATGATGTGTGATTTCATCATCGCCGCAGAGAACGCTGTCTTTGGACAACCCGAAATCAAACTCGGCATCATTCCAGGCGCTGGTGGTACACAACGATTGCCACGGGCTGTGGGAAAATCCAAGGCCATGGACATGGTGTTGACAGCACGCATGATGAAAGCCCAGGAGGCCGAGCAAGCCGGTTTGGTCAGCCGTGTCGTCACGCTTGAGCAACTCATGCCCGAATGCATTCAAGCAGCAAGCACCATTTGTGGCTACTCTTTATTGGCAGTGATGGCCGCCAAGGAGTCGGTGAATCGCTCCTTCGAAAGTAGTTTATCGGACGGCATCATGTATGAGCGCAGGCTCTTTCACGCCTTATTTGGCACCTTGGATCAAAAGGAAGGCATGGATGCCTTTATCAATAAACGTGTACCGACTTTCAAAAATCAGTGATTTGACTTCAAATTAAACGCTGCGATGAACACCATGGAATCACATGTCATGAGAATTGATTTTTTGAGCCTGCGCTGCTTTGCATTGAGCTGTCTGGTGAGCTTGTTGGCTTTGGGCATGTTGGGCTGTGCGCAAACCGATCAACGCTGGACCACACCGCAAATGCAGATCGAAAAACTGCCTGTGCTCAAAGTGACTCCTGTGGTGATCGCCAGGCCGAA
>CAIPFK010000262.1 GCA_903864315.1 uncultured Burkholderiales bacterium
ACCTGAGTAAGGGTGTCGGCTGGTGCTTGTCCTTTTTCAACCCAATTCTCTAAAACCGAAACCCAGTCGATGCTGGTCGCCCTCCACCCAGCTTTGCTTCCATCGCTGCTGGGGTTGGCGCCCACTCCTGTATGGTTTGTGCCTGGAGTTGAATAGATCCTAATAAAGCTGTCTGCTGTGCTTTGACCCAAAGTGGAGACCACCGCATCGTAGTAATTAAAAGTCGCAAATGGGCTTCTCGCATAGTCACCCGTTTGTTCCTGAATAATGAGCTTACCGCCTCGTGCGTAAAAAGCGGATAAATCAGGATTGGTGGAGTCGACGATGCCTGAGACGTATTGAATTCTTGATTTCCAGGTGGTGCTGGTAGGATCAAATTTCGATACATCGTAGGTGGGTGACTGGGCGATGAAATTTTGTACAAATTGATTGCCAAAATTCACGATATTACCGCCAGAAGAATTGACGCCGTTGACCCAAGTTTGCCAGTTGCCTGATGGATTGTTTTCAGAACCCCAACTCCAACCGGGATACAGGCTCGTGTTGTTTGCTACGGAGTAGCCAAAGAGCATGGGGGAGTGCAGGGTGTCCATGCTATTGAGTTCTGCGTCAGTAAAGCAAGAGTCCAGATCTGTTCCAGCCGCGCATCTTGGCAAATTGGCCGTTTTGAACTGACAGCCTCTAAAGTTGGCAATCACGCCATCGATCAAACCATCCTGGGCATCACATGCTGCGAGCGCTGAGTCTTGAAGGGTTTTCAGTTTAAGGTCAGCGTCGGCGGTGTAACTGCTTGCATATTTCCAGCCCCCCGGTTTGGCCAAGGCTTGTCCGAATCGCCATCCTTGTATCTGTAATCCCGTGAAGCTCAAGACCGGAACTCTGACCAAGATGCCATCGTAATCTTTTGGAAACCGTTGAGCAACAGTCAAGCCCTCACGTCCACCTTGAGAGGATCCAACCCAATAAGTTTTTGTGAGGCTGGCCGAATACCGTTTGCTGATGAGCGATACAGCAACATCTCTGGTTTTCTTCAATTGTGCATATCCAAAATTGGTCAAGGACTCGTCTCTTGACCCAAAGGTTGTTCCTGCTGCAGAGGTGTGACCTGAGTCGCTACCAAAGGTCACGTATCCCAGTGCCAATGGTGGTGTGGCGTCAGGCGGTGCTGAAGGCGCCAAGCCAGTCGCCGCGACGACAGTGCCGTTGTAACCACTGCCGCCAAAATGCATGGCTTTGGTGTTCCAGGTTGATGGCAGATTGACGCGAAAACTGATGGGGTCGCCTTTGGTCGGATCAACTGGTGCAATGGTGCCCAGCACTTGACAGTATTCGGTCAATGCACCAGAAGCTGCAACGAGGGTTGTGGATGTGATCGTGGCACCCAGTGTGGGCAACCCAATTTGCTCCTTGGCTATGGTGAGGCCGTTGAGGTTTGAGCAGGCCATGTCTGCTGGCAAGTCACCACTTGAGCTCCCGCACGCATTTAGAAATACAGCGGATAAAAGGATTCCATAAAAGTTCAGCGTTCTCATCTTCAATTTCATGCATTGCTCCTAGTGGTTTTTTTTGTGGAATCAACACTTTATTGTTGATTTGAACAATTTGTTACAGGGTAAATTCGAATCAGAGGTTTTCAATCGTTATGTTTTATAACGATCAAGTGGTCAAATGTCAGATCGTTACTTATTAGGGTAATTACGTTTGCAAGAATAACAAGAGATGCATAAGCTCACACGTATGTTTATGTATACATGTGAATATTTATATACCCCATGAAAACGAAATCTGAAGTTCTTCGATCTTTAATGAATCGAAAAGACAAAGTTTTATCCGTATTGCACACGCCCACAGCGGCAATGGCAAGGGTGATGGAAAAGTCTGGGTGCGAGGTGGGCTTCGTTGGCACGGGTGGGGTTGTGGGTGGCTAC
The DNA here is from genome assembly GCA_903864315.1 of uncultured Burkholderiales bacterium. Classification (GTDB taxonomy): domain Bacteria; phylum Pseudomonadota; class Gammaproteobacteria; order Burkholderiales; family Burkholderiaceae_C; genus Limnohabitans. Next base: position 1,929 of record CAIPFK010000262.1, read on the forward strand.
ACTGGATTGGCCGATGTCGGGACCCTCACCATGCTGGAATGTGTGAGGGTTTCGTCCTGGATTGCAAACTCTGTTTCCTACCCCATCATGATGGATGGCGATACAGGTCATGGTGGAATCATGGCAATTCGGCGCCTGATTCGCGAATGTATCAATCATGGGATTTCAGGCATAAGAATTGATGATCAACCGATCGAATCCAAAAGACGAACACAGTCAGAAGGTGTCGAAGTTGTGAGCCTAGAGCAGGCAGTTGTGAGGTACAAGGCTGCAGTGGATATCAGAGATGAGCTGGATCCCAATTTTGTAATCATGGCGCAATGCTATGCCCGCGACGCTGTCAATAGCAATTTTGATGACACCATTCATCGTATGAAAATATACCAAGATGAATGCAAGGTTGACTGGGTGCAACTCGAATCACCGCATTCTATTGAGGAAATAAAAATTGCACGCAAAGAGCTGAAGGGTCATTTTTCATTCATGAAAGGCAAGCTTGAAAATTATTTAGGCCATGCAGAGCACTTGAGCCTAGGGGTTAATTTGGCTTGGTATCCTTCTTTCACCCATCATATTTTGTGGGCTGCCTTGAGTGACTTCATGGACAACTTTAATCACAACGACATTGGCGCTTGGAACTCCTTCATTGAAAGCAGAAAAAATCGACCTTATCACGAGCCATCAATTGGCGTTGATGGTGAAGGCATCGATAAATTGGTTTCACTGGAAGAAAAATATTCAAATCGTTGAGTAACTGTTGATCGAATCATTTACAAAAGGAAATTTAAATGTTGAAAGAGTATGACGTGATCGTGATCGGTGGTGGTAATGCTGCACTATGCGCTGCAATCGCAGCGAGAGAAAAGGGTGTTTCTGTTTTGGTTTTGGAGAGAGCACCATTTGATAAGCGGGGCGGAAACAGTGCTTATACCGGCGGGGGATTCAGATTCGTTCATGCGGGTGCACCCGATATTCTAAAAATAGTGCCTGACTTGACGCAAGGAGAAATCGACAGAACTGATTTCGGGAAGTATTCCAGAGAAGACTACATTGATGATTTGGGCAGGATTACTCAATACTACATTGACCCTGACTTGGCTGAAGTCATTGTGGACAACAGCACGGATACGGTTCAATGGATGCAGAAAAAAGGCGTTCGGTTTATGCCCAATTACGGCCGTCAGGCCTATAACGTCGATGGCAAATACAAGTTTTTTGGTGGCGTTGTGATCTATGCCAATGGTGGCGGCAGGGGATTGGTTGATCAACTCTACAAGGTGTCAGAATCAAATGGTATTGAAATTCAATACGGCGCCCAAGCAAAATCATTGATCACGGGTCCTGCAGGAGTGATTGGTGTCAGGGTACTCATTGACGGCAATCTTGAGGAAATCAAATCCAAGTCAATTGTTTTGGCCTGTGGCGGTTTCGAAGCGAACAAGGCAATGAGAGCCCAATATCTTGGGCCCGGTTGGGAGATGGCGAAAGTCAGAGGTACCCGTTACAACACGGGGGATGGAATAGTCATGGCCCTCGATATCGGGGCCCAGTCCTATGGCCAATGGTCTGGGTGCCATTCTGTGGCATGGGAGCGTTATTCTCCAGACTTTGGCGACGTAGAGCATCCCCATGCAGGATATCGTCACAGTTACCCATTGGGTATTATGGTGAATGGTGAGGGGAAAAGATTTGTGGATGAGGGCGCAGATTTCCGAAACTACACCTACGCCAAATATGGCAAAGTGGTTTTAAATCAACCAGGAAGCTATGCATGGCAAATATTTGACCAAAAGGTGAAGCATCTTTTGCGTGACGAATACAAGCTTCGCGGAGCCAGTAAAGTCATTGCTAAAAATCTTGAGGAACTCGCGGACAAATTACCTGATGTGAATGGTCGGCAATTGATTGAGACGATCAAGGAATACAACGACTCTATTAAAAAAGAAGTTGAATTCAATCCCAATATTCTGGATGGTCGAACTACGGTAGGACTTGAAGTGAATAAAACGAATTGGGCCAACACCATTGATGAGGGTCCATTTGAAGCGTATTCTGTTGGCTGTGGCATTACATTTACGTTTGGTGGTTTAAAAATCAATCCCAAAGCCAGTGTGTTGAACATTGAAGACAACTCAATACCCGGACTGTATGCGGCCGGAGAGCTCGTGGGCGGCCTATATTATTTCAATTATCCTGGAAGTACC
>CAIPFK010000263.1 GCA_903864315.1 uncultured Burkholderiales bacterium
ATGAGGCCACCTCAGCGCTGGACAACGAGTCTGAACGATTGGTCCAAGAGGCGTTGAATCGCTTGACCGTGGGCAGAACCACCTTAGTGATCGCACACCGCTTATCAACGATTGAACACGCGCATCGAATTGTGGTCTTGGACAGCGGAAAAATTGTAGAATCTGGCACACATCTTCAATTATTGGCCAATGCGGGAGTCTACGCCAGTTACTTCAATCTTGGACAAGTTGTTCAACAATCCAAAATCTAATATTCAAATCTATCCTTGAGTTTAAAGAGCAGTCAAACAAGATCAAGGCTTCTAACAGATCCCATGCTTTTCGCTTCAATCAATTTAAGAGTGCTAAAGGAGCAGATATGCTTTGCTCAAATAAGTGATCAATCAGTATTAATTGATCAAGCATTAGGCTCGCCTCATTGATTTAAACTCACTTATTGACTTCAGCACTTCTGACGCATTGAATCATGAAGATGCCATTCAATGTCTAACCTAAAAAAGGGTTAAGTTACAAACCAACTCTCCCTAGTTTGCAGTAATATGTCGAAGTTCAATTAAATTCCTCCATTTGCGACTTTCTTGGGCCTGAAAATCTACAAATTGCTCTGGTGTGTTAGCAACTATTTCATAACCTTCGTCTAAAAATTTCTTTTTGATGATTGGATCCTCAAGTGCAGACAACAAAGCCTTAGATAACTTGGCTTTGACTTGAGGGGGTATACCTTTTGGGGCCAATACAGCTTGCCAACCATATGAAACAATATCTTTGTAACCTAATTCATCAAAAGTTTGTATATTTGGAATGACGGGTGAACGCTTGTTAGCAGCCAAAGCCAATGGCCTTAATTTTCCTGCATTGATAAGGTGAATAACAGAATTAATGTTTGCAAATAATGCGTCAAGTTGACCACTAACGGCATCGGATATTGCCGGTCCTCCCCCCTTGTAAGGCACATGTATGCCTGTTGTAAAAGTTTGCTGCCAAAATATTTCTGTAGCCAAATGGTCAGAGGAACCACTTCCAGAGGAGCCAAAAGAAAGTTTTCCCGGATGTGCTTTTTGAGCAGAAATTAATTCTGAAAGCGTTTTATATGGAGAATTTGCAGAAACAATAAGCACATTTGGGGATTGAACACCAACAGTAAGGTATTCAAAATCAGTTACTGGGTTATAGGGAATTGAACTTAACAAGTGAGGGACTATGACCAAAGGTCCCAAGGAAGTCACCAAAAGAGTATACCCATCTGCAACTGAACGCTTAACAAATGCTGAACCAATTGTTCCCGTGGCCCCGGCTTTGTTCTCAATAACTATGCTCTGCCCCAACGATTCTTGAAGTTTTGGCGCAAGGGCTCTGGCCATTTGATCGGTCGATCCACCTGGTGGGAACGGAACGACAAGCGTAATGGGTTTAAGAGGAAAGCCTTGGGATTGAACAATGCCATAAAAGCACAAACCCATCAACAGCCACGATAACAATTTAACTTTATTGAACATGTTCAAAACTTTTCATTTTTATAATGCACCGATAGACCAATAAATCATTACATCAGCAAAAAATTTTCAAAATTGATGTTTAGCCTCCTCAATTCCTTGTGTACTGGTTTTGATTGAAAATAAGCCACCAGCCAAAGGTTGATCAGAAAGATCAATACCTAAAGGCCTAATAGATGTAATAAATAATGTATCTAAGTTGGGTCCACCAAAAGAGCACATCGCGGGCTTCTTTATAGGGAGATTAAACGTCTGATCAATCACTCCTTCAGGTGTGATTCTATAAACAACACCTGCATCATTTCCACATATCCAATAGCAGCCATCAACATCAACTGCAGCTCCATCTGGCCTACCAGGAATATGACTCATATCAAAAAAAAGTTTTCGATCAGATATCTCTCCACTATCATTGTCATATTTAAAAGACCAAATATTTTGAGACTTAGGATGTGAATCCGAAAGATACATCAAGCTTCCATCTGGTGAAAAGGCCATTCCATTAGGAGTAAGAAAGCCTTTTAAATGCTGTTTCAAAACGGGGGATTTTAGCTCTCCAGACAAAGAGTAGATACCTCCGAAAGGCTTGGCCAAAGACATATTCATGACCATTGTTCCAGCCAAGAATCTGCCCCTTCGATCCAATCTACCATCATTAAACCGCATACCCTCACAATCGTGCGTGACGGATGCAATTGACTCAAAAGTGAAGCCTAAATTATCAATTATGGTGAATTTAAAAACACCACTTTGGGCGCCAACAATCAAGTAATTTAGATCGAAATTGGGTGCAATGCAAGCCACCATCTCCGGACAGGTCCAAGCAGTCAAAGATAGATTGGGAAAAGACAAACGATTAATTTTTCTTAATGAAATGTCTACCCAATAGAGGGCTTGCTCCTTTACGCTCCAAACAGGGCTTTCACCCACCATATCTTTAGCATCAAAAACCAATTCAACTTTTTTTCCAAACATGCGCTTCTCTAATTTAAAAAAGTTGAGATTTCTAACACATTAAAATTTAATAATAAACAATTTAATCGCGCTTAGAAAATATGATCAAATTGCATACCCTTTGGACTGATCTACCCAATCTGGATAATCCTGCAATGCTACCGGCCTTAGGAAGCGATCCATTGCATCATCTCCTACTGATGTTGTCATTGGTGTTGTGGAAGATGGCCAAGGGCCTCCATGTTGCTGACCTGCGCTCACAGCGACACCTGTAGGAACTCCTTTAAACAATACACGACCAGCAATCGACATTGCAGACCTTAATATTCCAACTGTACTTTCGGATTTCTTTTCAGCCCCCCAGATTGTCACCGTAAGACTACCTCCAATTGACTCCAACACCTCTTTAGTTTGAGCAATGGATGCAGAGCGAACAATTAAACAAGCAGGACCAAAAACTTCATCGCGAAGTTGTTCATGAGCTATAAAATCAGTTGCACTTACACTTGCAAGGAAAGGCCTTGGTTCAATTGAATCAGATAATTCATAGACAAGTGGATGCGCTCCAAATTTGAGAAACTGCTCGACTCCAAAATTGAATGCCGATCTGATTCCACTCGTTAGCATTGCATGCGGTTTTTGTTCCTTAAGACTTGAAGTTAATTCAAAAACAAACAAATCATTACTTTGAATATTTTTAGCCTCATCAATGAGAATCACCACCCCAGGGCTAGTACAAAATTGGCCACACCCAAGAGAAATGGATCCAGCCAAAGTGGAGGCCATCTCTTTTTCATGAGTCGATATACCATCGGGCAAGGCAATGATCGGATTGACTGAACCCAGTTCGCCATAAAATGGAATCGGTCTTGATCGTGCATTTGCTTTGGCTTGAAGTGCAGCACCTCCTCTGGTTGAGCCTGTAAAGGCACCAGCAGCAATAAATGGATGTTCAATGAGATGGTATCCAATTTCGAAGCTCTGGCCTTGCACTAAAGTGATTACACCTGGCAACCCCAATTTTCTTTGCACCGTATCTATCAAAGTCATGATATCGACTGTCAATTGCGGATGAGCAGGATGCCCCTTCACCACGACTGTACAACCTGCAGCCAAAGCAGAGGCTGTGTCTCCACCTAAAACGGAGAATGCAAAGGGAAAATTACTAGCCGCAAATACTGCAATAGGTCCTAAAGGAATCTTTAATTTGAGCAAAGCTGGATGTCCGACTGGCGGCGCACCTGCTACGGCTGGATCAACAAAATATTTAAACGCTTGACCACTTAGTGCAATTTGAGCAAAGCGGCGCAATTGAAAACAAGTTCGATCAAGCTCGCCATTCAGTCTAGGCAACCCTAAAGCAGTCTCTTGGTCGGCGCGCTGAACCAAGGACTCTCGGTGGCTTTCAAGTTCAGCCGCCAAAGCTTCAAGAAATTCAGCCCGCTGCTGACCCGAGCTCACGGACCAAGTTTCAAATGCATGTTTAGATTGTGAAACTTTTAGATCAATTTCCCCAAGCGTTGACTCGGCCAATATTTCGCCAAAAGCTTGATTGATTTTGGGATTATAGGATTGCAGTGCCATGAAGTAGCTTTCGTTTGATATGAATTATTGTGGACCTAAGGCGTGGATCAGTGTTTCTAAAGCAGAAACTTCATCAGGTTTTAAATCTGATAACGGGGGGCGAACTGGTCCAGCCGAATGGCCAACTATAGTTGCACCCGCCTTGATAATGCTCACGGCATAACCAGGAGTTTTATTTCGAATCTCAAGATAAGGCATAAAGAAATCTTTCAACAATCGACTTTGTGTCGCATGATCATCGTTCTCTACGGCCTTATAAAAATCCATTGCTGTTTTAGGTATAAAGTTAAAAACAGCTGATGAATAAACTGGTGTACCCATCGCTTTATAGGCTGCTGCGTAAACTTCGGCTGTTGGCAACCCGCCTAGGTATGAAAATCGTTCTCCCATTCGTTGATAAATTGCAACCATAGGCTCAATTTCACCGACACCATCTTTAAATCCAATTAAGTTTGGACAACGTGAAGCCAAAATCTCCAAAGAATCTGGTGTCAATTTACAAACATTTCTATTGTAAACAATCACTCCAAATCTTACGCTTTTACAAACAGCTTCAACATGAGCGATCAAGCCTTCTTGTCCTGCCTCAGTCAGATAGTGTGGTAACAGCAAAATACCATGTGAACCAGCTCTCTCAGCCTCTTGTGCACACTGAATTGCAAAGCGCGTTGTACCGCCAACTCCAGCAATGATCGGAACCAATCCACGACATGTGTCAACTGCTGTCTTGATGATGCCTGGATATTCCTCACCCGTCAAAGAGAAGTACTCTCCAGTTCCGCCAGCCGCAAATAAGGCCGAGGCCCCGTAAGGAGCTAACCACTCAAGGCGTTTTATATAACCTTTGCTATCAAAATCACCGTTTTTGTCAAAATCAGTGACTGGAAAAGATAAAAGACCCTTGCTGATAATCGATTTAAGTTCTTGAGGTTGCATGTTGTGTAAAAAAGTAAAAAAATGTTGAAGTTAAAAAACCAAATGTCCAGTAATCAAGGTAGGTAACCAAGTTGAAAAAACTGGTACATATGTGACGATATTGATTGCGGTAAAAATTGCTAAGTAATAGGGCCAGGCTGTTTTAGTTGCCTCTCCAATCGACACATTACCAATTGCACATCCAATGAATTGAACAGAACCAACAGGCGGGTGAACCAATCCCAACGCACAATTAAGAAGGAGCATCATCCCAAATTGGACGGGGCCAACACCCATTTGAATCGCGAGAGGCAAAAACAAAGGCGTAGTGATCAAGATATGAGCTGCCATATCGAGAAATATGCCCAAAAAAACTTGGATGACATTAATGAATAACAACATGATCCATGGTGTTTGGGTTGCAGAGAGTAATGCCGCTTCAATCGCATCAG
>CAIPFK010000264.1 GCA_903864315.1 uncultured Burkholderiales bacterium
GAAAAACTGCAGTCCCAAACCCCAAGTGCTCAGCCCACCTTGGCGGCAAAAGATGCCAACGCATGGTCTTGGACAAAAACGAAAGAGTATCTCAGAGCCTGATCACTGCTCATATAGATCATCCACCGCTTGGACTCAAGGGGAAGTGATAGCAGTCGCACACCAGAGGTCTTCGACTCTGTTCAATATGCATTGAAAATACGTCCTTAGCCCATCCCTGACATCGATCAAAAGCCCAAGCCCAAGCTTGTGATCTGATTCACCAAGAGAAGCATTCAACTTGGTGCACAACTGGGTCAGCTTTGGAACAGGTATCGAGCTGAGTGTGTTCGCCATCAGAAAACGCCAGACTCTGGCATTTTTCGGGGCTTGCGCACACGTTGAGGCAATTTCTCATCCATCGATAGACGACCAATGGAATCTTGTGAGGTTTCAAGCAGTTGATCGAGTTAGTCAAACTCACTGAACACCTGCAGAGCTCTTGCGAAATGAACCAGTGCAGCGCCCCAGGGTGTCCAGCCTCCATCCACAGGAAGGTATTGGACATTGTACCAATGCGACTGGCCAGATCTTCTTGTGTCCAATGCCGACGATGTCTCGCACGCGAAATCGCACGACCCAAGCGGCCAAGACTGCGAACAACGGGGGAAGGGAGGAGGTGTGGTGAATTTCATTCAACACCTATTTAAAGGTGTTTTAAATGAAATAAACACTTAAATATCGCGTTTTAAATAACTTTATCTTGAAATAAAGCTCGACCGCTACCAGTAATTTTTAAATGAACTGCAACGCGTGATCACCCATCGAGGCAAATAGGAGTAAGCCCTGCCCAATCGATAGCCAACGAGCTTGGTGGCCATTCTCGAAAGTACTTCTAAAAAGTAACACCATCTTTCAATCCTACTCGAACGTATTTTTTTCAGTTGATCGTCAAAGCGACATTGTTCAAAATCCTGCACCATGCCAACGGTGGGTTTAGTCCAATTTCCATTGTTGTTGTCATCAGACCCAAGAAGTTGCGACTTGAGCATCTTGAGCCCTTCGCTTTTCACCGAACCAAAGGTCTCGATCAGCCAGGGTGCTTGGGCATGGAACACACCGGTATCAAAATAACGCTGAAATTCTTCTCGCAATCCATAATTGTGGGAGTGATAGACCAAGGCCTCAGCAGCATAGGCCACTTTAAAACCCGCCATGAGCATTTTGGCAGCCACCCACATGTCTTCGCCCATGATCACGTGCTTGGGAAAACCTCCCACCGACTTGAAGTGAGTGAGCCGATAGGCTGCAAACGAGTCAGAACAAAATGCAGCACGCAGGCCCAAACGCTCTCGGTCCTCGAACGTGTTGACAAAGCCAGTCTCTGGATAATTGAAAAACCGAGCCCGTGCCGCCAACAAGCTCGCATTCACATGGGGGAGTTGACGCCCATACACCACCCCCACTTGGGGGTCTGCAAAGGCACGCAACAACTGGCTCAAGGCGTCGGGAGTCGCGAGCAAAGCGTCTTGCGTCATGAACACCACCAACTCAACCCCATCGCCAACGTGCTCCACCGCCCATTGCCGAGTCCCCCCATGGTTAAAGGGCTGAGCACCCAACGTCCAGGTATTCCAACCAGCTGTCTGGGCCAAAAACACCGTCTCATCGCTGGAGTTGGAGTCCACCACCCACACTTGAAGATCAACGCCCACTTGGGTCTTTACTGCCTGGATGAAATCGCTCCAGACAACACCGGCTTGGTAGGTTGGGACCACAAGCGCGACCTTGCCCACCAACGCCTCCTCTGGCATTTGAGGCACGAGCTGTGCTGAATGCAAAAAGCCCAGCGATGTCGAGGGTGTCGTCATCGTTGAGCTCTTGCGTTGAAGAGGCAAAGGGGTTTTATTCTTTGATTTGCTCTTTGATTTTTACTCTTCTTTCATCGAGGCCGCAATGCGCTTGGTCAAGGGGTGCATCAAGTAGGTGAAGAAACTGCGCTCACCGGTTTTGATCAACACCTCAGCAGGCATGCCAGGCTGCATCACACGACTGCCCAACTCGGCGTTGCCTTTGGGGGTGATTTGCACACGGCCCAAATAATACATTTGCATGCCCATGGGGGTTTGCTCATTCACCGTGTCGGTGGACAAAGACACCAACTCGGCGTCCAAGACCAAGCCGGGTGAATTGGCGAAGGTGGAGAATCTCACTTCCACACTCTGTCCAGTGCGCACCTTGTCAATGATGTGGGGCGGAATCTTGGCATCGATCAACAACGCCTCGCCTTGGGGCACGATGTCGAGCA
>CAIPFK010000265.1 GCA_903864315.1 uncultured Burkholderiales bacterium
ACCCAACCCAGAAGTGAGACAGTTGCTCAAAGACTTTGAAGCCCTGGATACCCGCATCCGAGTGGTCTACCGTCAAACCAACGGCCACATTTGTGAGGCCTCCAATTCGGCCCTCGACTTGGTTCGCACCGACTGGGTCGCCCTCATGGACCACGACGATGAATTGCCCGTGAACGCCCTCTACGAAGTTGCCAAAACCATCGTGGCCAACCCCCACGCCAAAATACTCTACAGCGACGAGGACAAGATCGATGGCCAAGGGCGGCGCTTTGACCCGCACTTCAAGAGCGACTGGAACCCGGAGCTCTTTTTTGCGCAAAACTACATCTCGCATCTTGGGGTCTATCAAACCCAGATGCTCAAAACCATTGGTGGCTTTAGACCCGGCCTGGAAGGCTCACAAGACCACGACTTGTTGCTGCGCTGCTTGCCCCACCTGGAGCCCACGTCTCACTCGATCGTGCACATCCCCAAAATCCTCTACCACTGGCGAGCGATCCCTGGGTCCACCGCGATGTCTCCTAGCGCCAAGGACTACACCAATCGCGCCAGACTCCAAGCGCTCAATGACTATTTTGCGGGACTCGGTGTGAAAGCCCTTGTACAAAACGGTCTCTTGGACAACACCGCCAAGGTGGACTACCCACTGCCCTCACCCCAACCCTTGGTGAGCCTCTTGATCCCGACCAAAGACCGCTTGGATTTGCTCAAGACCTGTGTGGACAGTATTTTGCAAAAAACCACTTACAGCTCATTTGAAATCATCATTTTGGACAATGCCTCGGTGGAACCCAAGACCTTGGCCTACTTTGCGGACATCCCTCACCAAGACCCTCGGGTTCGCATCGTTCGAGACGCTCGCCCCTTTAACTTCTCAGCGATCAACAATTTGGGGGTGAGCCAGGCCAAAGGGGCCATGATCGGCCTCATCAACAACGACATCGAGGTGATCAGCCCCGAGTGGTTGACGGAAATGGTGAGGCTCGCCATGCAAAGCGACATTGGCTGCGTGGGGGCCAAACTCTACTACCCAAGCAACAAAATCCAGCACGCTGGGGTCGTCTTGGGGATTTTGGGGGTGGCGGGACATTCCCATAAATTGGCCTCTCGACATGACGACGGGTATTTTGGGCGCTTGAAACTGCCCCAAGCCATGAGTGCCGTGACGGCGGCGTGTCTCTTGGTGAGGCGTGAGGTCTACGATGAGGTTCAGGGACTCGATGAAGAGAACCTCAAAGTGGCCTTCAACGATGTGGACTTTTGCTTGAAAGTCAGAAGTGCCGGATACAGAAACGTGTGGACACCCTATGCAGAGCTTTATCACCACGAGTCGGTGAGCCGAGGTTTGGAGGACACCCCCGAGAAAAAAGCCCGCTTCGAAAAAGAGGTGCTCTTCATGAAGTCCAAGTGGGGAGAGACCTTACTGCGCGACCCCTACTACAACCCCAACCTCACCTTGGAGCATGAGGATTTCAGCTTGTCTTGGAACCAGCCTTGATTGAACCTACATCCGGCAGTTAGCCAGCGAATTCCAATGGATC
>CAIPFK010000266.1 GCA_903864315.1 uncultured Burkholderiales bacterium
AATTACAAGAGAGGATGATCTGTGGACTGATGCACAAGAAGCCGTAAAAATACCGCGGGTAGTGAATCTCAAATCTTAGTTTTCGGACTTTGCAACCAGGTTAGTAGGGCGGAGTAAAAATGACGTCGATTTTGTCAAAAGTTGAATTGCCGTCGGAAAAGTTACATTATGTAACTTCTCATAATGTGAGAGACCTACGCATTATTCGTGTAATAACCGTGTAATTGATAATTTAGGTTAAATATGCCTCATAAGTCGTTGAATTTAAACGACTTTTTTGTAGTAAATTTGGGGATTTTCCTATTGCCGCGGACTTAACAGTCCGAAGCTTGGTCACGGAGATTTAATACTGCTTCCACAATTGCATCCACACCACACCAGACACCTTACAACTTGTTGATTTAATTGAGGTTTTACTTCTTGAAGCTGCTCATATTGCAAGCTGCAATCAAAAATCCAGACTCAAGTGGCTCTCAATCGATTTGTCTTTTCTTTCTTGTATCCACTGCGCCGGCCCTCAACGTGTGCGCCAACCCCGTCGAAGCCAAGCAAGATGAAGAATTTTGACTTATAGTGAGAAGCAAAGACTGTAAAACTATCTGAGCGTGTTGTAGAGAGGCTTATAGGGCACTCGCAGCACAACTCCCTCTTGCGTCTTTGAACGCCCGCCCCATCCATCCATCCACTGAAAATGAGAACTTACACATGAGTGAAGCATTGGTCATCTGCCTCGGAGCCTGTGTGGGGGCCATTTTGCGATGGCAATTGGGCGTCACATTCAATGGCCTCATGGCCGTCCCTTTGGGAACTTTGAGCGTGAACTGGATCGGTGGCTATTTGATTGGTGTGTGTGTGGGTGTCTTTCAAGCTTGGCCAAGTTTGGATCCGCACTGGCGCCTGCTCTTGATCACAGGCTTTTTGGGCACCCTCACCACTTTCTCAACTTTCAGCGCTGAGGTGGTTGGCTTTTTACTTAGTGGCAGGTATTTTGTCGCACTGTTGAGCACCAGCTTGCACCTGTTTGGCTCCTTGGCTTTGACCTATCTGGGACTGAAAACAGTGGCTTGGCTGAATGTGGCCAATGCAGCCTCATAAGAAGATCAGACAGAGGTCATGAGATTTTTGGCTTGAGCCACGTTCATCTCTTTGGGCAGTACCACTTCGTTTTTAACAGCCAACACCTCTGCCATGATGCTCACCGCAATCTCTGCGGGTGTCTTTGACCCAATAAAGAGTCCAATGGGACCTCTCAGACGCATCAGGGATTCGGGGGTTTGATCAAAATGCTCGATCATTCGGTTTTGACGAGCTTGGTTATTTTTTCTTGAACCAATGGCGCCAATGTAGAAAGCCTCAGAGGACAATGCCTCTATCAGAGCCAAGTCGTCAAGCTTGGGGTCATGGGTGAGGGCAATCACACACGTGCGGCGATCGGGCTTGAAGGACATCACCACATCATCGGGCATTTCTTGGGTTACCTGCACTTTGGCCAAAGACCACCCCGAAGAATACTCTTGTCTCGGGTCACACACGGTGACAGAAAAGCCATTGAATAGCGCCATGGTGGCCAAGTATTCAGACATTTGACCTGCACCAATGATGAGCATGCGGTATTCTGGTCCAAACGTGTTGCTTAAACGTTCGCCATTGATCTCCAAGGCTTTGGGGGCGAGACATGGGGTCAAGCTCACCTCACCCGAGTCGATTCGCGTGTCTCGTGTGACCAGTTCGCCCGTTTCCAAGCGTTTGACCAACTCGGTCAACTTCAGTGCATCGGGATTGAACTCCAACAGCAGCTCCAAAGTACCCCCACATGGCAAACCAAAACGGTGTGCTTCATCGGCACTGATGCCATATTTCAATTGTTTGGGTGGACCGTCAAGTTGCTCACCCAAGGCACTGCTTGCACCAGAACTCGCCAAGTAGGAGCGTGTGTAGCGCTGAATCAAATCATCCTCGATGCACCCCCCAGACACCGAGCCCATGACGCTGGAGTCCTCGCAAAGCGCCATGATCGAGCCCACTGGCCTTGGAGAAGAGCCCCAGGTGCGGGTGACTGTCACCAAAACAGCTCTGAGTCCTTTCAACCGCCAATCGGTCAAAGCACGCAAAACCATCACATCGACATTTTCCATTTCATCCCCTTTTTTTCTGCTCCCCCATCCTGCGAGGAGCGAGTTTTGTTGGGCTTTCACCCCATCGGCCGTGGCCCGTGGCTGTCTTAAACCACTGAAAAGTAAACAATCTCGATTTGATTGCCTCAAAACATGATTCTTAGGGCAAAATATTCACTGTTGATTAATTTTAGACTTGTATGCCTGACTTGGCCAAGCCCCTCTTTAGACATGGGTTTGGTTCACCCTTGATCTTGACAAATTGTGGACTGTTTTACCCCCTCTTGGTTGTTAATCTTTTCATCACCCATCAATTCATGAAATTCCTGGCTTTTATTGCCCTCATCTTCACCGCCCCTTGTGTCTTGGCCGATTGGGAACAATTTGAAGAGACCTCTCAGGCTGTGGTCTACATTGACAGGGACAGAATTCAAAAAAATGCCCAATTCCCGACACTTTGGCAACTCACCGATTTAAAGCACGCCAACCCAAGGGGAATTCTCTCGAATCGCGTGTTGCTCGAGTTCAATTGCGACGAAAAAAGCAGGCGGACCATTGCTTTCACATCGCACAAAACGCACATGGCCGAGGGTAAGCCGGCCTACAAAAGCTCGCAGGGTGGCCTTTGGCACCCGGTACAAGACGATACTGTGATTGCCAAAATGATGGCCCTCGTGTGTGAGCCTTGAGCTTGAAGCCATCCACTCTTACATCGATGCACATGACGCCATGTCACCTTCACTGGACTACTCACGAGATGCAATACCTGCAGTTCGACTTTGAAGCCAAGCAAATCCATTGCATGAACGTGCTCTCCCATGGCTGAGGGACTGTTTTCTCGCTTCAAAAGCAAAAGCTCACCCTTGGAGCCCAAAACTCCGATCGTGAGTATCACGAGTCTTGAGGCATCTGATCTTGACAAGCGCTTGAACGTGACCGAGCAAGCTCGCAAGCTCGCCACGAACAACCTGCCCAATGCCCAAGCTCAATCCTTGAGTGGCATTGAGTTGCAAATCATCCAAACGATTGAGCAGTTTCGACAAAAACGCTTTGAATCAACCCTGCAATCTCTCGACCTCGTCCAACAAGACATCTCTCAAATCAACGAACTCCCCGACCTTCAAAACATTTGGCTCATCGAATCCGAATTTCAGAAAAATGCCAGTCAAATTGTGTCTGAACAAAGTCATTTGGTCAGGCGTTTGGCCAGTTCTGCCAAACGACAGGTCAAGGAACTCGAACGTTTCAAACAGCGCCACCAACTTCAACGCGATGCCGACTACCCTAGTGCATCTGGGCAATTCTTGCGTTACTGCTTGTTGGTTTTTTTAATCGTCATCGAAGCCCTCTTTAACGCAGAATTTTTCTCTGAAGGGCTCTCAAGCGGTCTGTTGGGCGGATTCACCTATGCTGCCTCCTTGGCTGCGGTCAATATTTTGATCTCATTTTTCTTGGGCAAGAGCCTTGTTCGCTGGATCTTTCACCGTGACAAAGCCCATAAAGCAATGGGGTTGCTAGCGCTGTTGGTAACACTATTTTTTGTATTTTGCATGGCGCTGGGGATTGCACACATTCGAGATCAACTTGTGCTCGAATCTTTGGATCCTGCCCGACTAGCCCTCGAGAGCTTACAGACCCATCCCTTTGCGTTGGGCGATTTGTTCTCTTGGCTCTTGTTGGCGGTGAGCTTGTCCTTTGCGATAGGCGCCATGACCGATGGGCTTTTGATTGATGATGTTTATCCTGGTTACGGCAAAATCGCCAGGCAAGCCCAAGTGGCCCTGAACGATTATTTGGATGAACTCGATGAAATCCGACAAGAATTGGAGGATGACAAAATACAAGCGCTCTTGGATTTAGACAACTCCATCGAAAAAGCAAAACAATCCATACTCCAGTACCGCGGACTCATCGAGAAAAAGAAATCCATTCGAATGCAGTTCAATCAAATGCTCAGTGAGTCCTCACGCACTCTGGAAGTGCTGATACAACACTTCAGGACCGAGAACGAAATAAACCGCACCGATGGGGTGAGGCCTCCCTACTTTGACACTTCTCCCACGCTCAAAGTCTTGGAGTTGCCTTGGGTCGAACAAGATGAGCAACAACTCATTCTTCACACCCGATTGATGCAGACTCTGGCATCTCAATCACAAGACATTCGCAACAAATTGAACCAGACTTTTCAACACCATTTGGAACAACTCACCTTTGTCCCCATTGAAGAGTTGGACCCTTTGAACACGAGGTTTCACTGATGGCAAGGCTCAGTCGACGCGCAAAAAAACAACAAAATCGAGAAATCGTATTTGGTCTGTTGATCATTTTGACGGTTGCTGTCATCGTCGCGTTGGTGGGCTACCAATTGACCCATCGCTCCGATGGCTATGACCCAGAGACCTTGTGTCCTTTGTCTGGACCCAAAGGCCACTATGTACTCTTGGTCGACAAAACCGACCCGTTGTCGTTCACACAAAAAACCGCACTTCAAACCTTGTTTGCCGATTTTGTAGAACACAAAGTTCCTCAAGGCAACTTGGTCTCGGTCTTTGTGGTGGGCGAGGACTATACACAGAACTCCAAACCCCTCGTTGAGATTTGCAATCCAGGCACGGGGGAAGACAAAAGTGAATTGACGGCCAACTTAAAGCAACTCAGGCGCCAGTACAGCAAAAAGTTCATCACCCCGTTGAGCCAACAGTTTCAATCCATGGTCAGTGACAAGTCCTCCAAATATTCACCTATTTTGGAGATGCTACAAATGGTGAACTTGGAGTCTTACAAGCGCCACCCCATCGATGGGGAGAGACATTTGTTGATTGTCTCTGACATGCTGCACAACACGCCTGGTTTGAGCTTGTATAAGAAAATCCCAAGCGTTGAAGAATTCCAAACCAGCACGTATGGGCGCAAATCCTATTTGGAGCTCAAAGAGGTGGATGTAGAACTCTACTTGCTCATCAACTCACCCCAATACCAAGGAGATGAGTTGATGGAGTTTTGGCACTCCTATTTTGAGAGCGTGGGCGCCAAGATTTCTCGAATTGTGCCCATGCCGGGTTAATCGGCCAACCGATTCATACCAATGGGGCACTCAAGCCCATCGCGACTTGGTGCCTCAATGAGAGTTCTTTCTTTTGTTGTGAGGAGGTGATGGCCGCCTCACACACCTCCAAGTTCGCTGCGCCCCAAGCTCCCGTGTGAATGGCCTGCGCTGTGCCACTCAAAGAGTCCAAGAGCTCTTGCAGCACCAAATCCCTTGGGCTTGTCTCCTTTGCCAACTCAATGACCCTGCGACCCTCAGGACCATCAATGCTCAGCCCATCGGGTGTTTGTCGAATGTCTCCCCCTTCACAACTCACCAGGGTCAATCCAAAAAACGGCTGATGTGCAGCCGAGGCGGGAATGGCTGAGGCCGCGCGAGCTTTCTTGGCCTTCAATTCCTCTTGTGCGCCAAGGACTTGGTCTTTCGCGGGTCTTCTCCTCCAAGTGCGCTCGCCCCAAGGCTGAACAAAGCCCCACTCTGAGACGTCAAACCCCAAGTCCATGCTGGAAAACCCACCGTAGCCGTTGTAGACAGCCGTCGCGGCTGGACCGTCCTCGAAGTCCAAGAAGACCGTGTGCGCACCCACTCCTGAGCGACGGGGGTCCCAGTCAAACGTTTTGGCGCGCACGCTCTTGACGAGTCCTCCACACAAGTAACGCAGGATGTCAAATTGATGCGCCCCTTGCCGATAGGTCACCCCACCCCCCAAGCGGTGATCAAGCTCCTCTGGCCTTCTGGGCCGGTACATCCAATCGGTGTAGCACCAGGTGTGGGCCATTTGCACTCGACCCAAGACACCCGACTCTATGATGCGCCGCATCTCCAAAATTGGGAGATCGTAGCTGTGCGAGTGACCCACCATCAGTAGCTTTTGATGGCTCTGAGCGGTCTTGACCATCAGCAAAGCATCACTCAATCGACTGGCCATGGGTTTTTCTACCAAAACGTGACAGCCTGCGCTCAAGGCTTGGCTCACGTGCTCAAGATGCAAGTCGGTGGGTGTGGCCACATAAACCACATCCAAATGTTGCTCCACCGTTAGCATCTCAGCCAAGCTGGCATAGCCTTTGGGTTTGCCCGCGCCAAGACTTGAGTGTTCGTGTTTTTCTCGCAACTGAGGATCTGTCTCTGCAAATGCAGTCCACTCAAACCCTGCGTTCTTGGCAAATGCAGGCAAGAAAGCTTGTGCAGCAGCGCCCAAGCCCACGATCCCCACGCGCAGCGGCAATGAGTCAATGGTCTTAAACGACGGCTTTGCATAATTGGCTTGTGTGCTCATGGACTCCATCAATCAAAGAAATTTGGACAAACGTCAGGATTTACAAAGAGATCGACTGGGTGTGACGGCGCGGTGTCCTCGTCAAGTGCGATGCCTCAACTCCAAAGCCCAATCGTCTTGAGCGCCGTGATCGTCTTGCACAGTTGAAGCCGCAGTCGGGTTCGATGGACCATGCTTTAAATTGTCCACCATTGCCAACAAGGTGCGACGGGTCACGTGAATGTCTTGGGGCGTCAGACCAAACAAGGCTTGCGCATTGATATTTTCTGCCTCCGGCACCATGACTTGCTTGAGTTGCAGACCCATGGGGGTTAGGAAGACACGGATTTGTTTCTTGTTATCGGGCATTTTTTGACGCAGCACATACCCTTTATTTTCCATCGCTTTCAACGCCATGAAGGTGGAGGGCTCACTGATCCCGGCCAAGTCGCTCAGTTGACGCTGAGTCAAACCATCCCCCACCCACAAAACTCGCAAAAGCGTCCAATGGCTATAGAGAACGCCGTGACTCTTCAAACGCTTTTGCAGCATTTCAGAGGTCAGTCGAAAAACATTCTTGACCAAATGCGCCAGCCTCTCGTTGCTCAAAGGCTCCAAATCTCGTTTCATGGGCTGAGTGTGTAGGGCTTACTTTGCACGCTTGGTGAAAGTCTCTTCGAAATTCTTCTGCCATTTGGCCTGTGTGTCCAAGGCCAGTCCTGGATCGACAAACTTCAGTGCAACACCCGTGAAAGGATTTTGAATTTTCTTGGAGGTAGGGATGAAATTGTCATCGGCCAAAATCTTCTGGCCATCACTCAATAAAAAATCATAGAGCAATACAGCCGCATTGGGGTTGGGGGCCTTCTTGAGCATAGCAATGGTGCTGGCTTGCGCAATCAAAGGCTGCAAGGCCAAATAATCGACTGGCGCACCTTTCGCTTTGAGCTGCTCAGGTATCCAACTGTAGGTGGTCAAGGCCAATGGGACCTCCCCCGATGAAACCAACATGGTGAGCAAGGAGTGCCCCTTTCGCGCAGAGATCCCATTGGTGGCCACGATGTTGTTGAAGACCTTCAAGCCTTGCTCTTCACCCATTTCGGTGAGGAGTGTACCAAACCAAGATTGATTGAACGCTTCAATGCCCAAGGCGCCTTTCCATTTTGGGTCTTGCAAATCGAGGTAAGTTTTCGGCAGATCGGTTTTCTTGAATTTATTGGTGTTGTAAGCCGCCACCCACACATCCACCGTGAGCCCCACCCATTGATGGTGGACTGGAAGGGCCGCCGCAATCAAGTCGGCTTGATAGGGCGAGCGCACTTCTTGCAGCAATTTTTCACGGTAAGCCGCTTCATTTTCTGGCGAATTGTTTTGAACAATATCCACCTCAAAGCGTCCCGCTTTCGCTTCGGTGACGACCCGTTGTAAAACGGTCTCTGAGCCCGACCTCCACACCTTCACCTTGATGCCGTACTTTTTGGTGAACTCAGCCAAAACACTGGGTAAGCTTGGGTAGACGTGATAGACGGAGACACTGCCCTCTTTTTGAGCGGCCTCGACCAACCGCTCATATCGATCAGTGCCCTTGTAGAGCGCGGCCTCAGCGCCTGTCATCACGGGCTTTGCACTTTGTGCCCCACACCATGAGGCCAAACACAATAAACTCAGTCCCAACCAACCACGATACATTGCAACAGCCATTGATGAATCTCCTCTATGATTAAAACCCAAATGACTTATGCCCTATGGGGAAAAGCCGTTCAAGGTGTCTCAAGCCAACTTACCGTAATGCGAATCGGCTTTGCGTTTGAGATAGTTGAAGTTCACAACGTATTGCTCCTCTCGGGTAATGTTGTGCTGCAAGCGCTGAATGCTTTGGGCGGTGAATTGCTCACCAGCCCCCCCAGCGGCCATGGTGGCCAGCTGGATTTGACAGGCGTTGTCTAGCATGATGGCCAGCACTGTGGACTCTTCCACACTCGCACCCACAATCGCTGCGCCATGGTTGCGAAGCAAAACGGCTTTGCATGAACCCAAGGCCTTGGCAACTCCAGCGCCCATCTCGGGTGTTCTGATGAGGTCAATGGTGTCGGTGTAGTAAGGCAATCCATCGTAGAAAGCAACGCTAGGCTGAGAAATGGGCTCCAATGCTTTTCCTGTGGCTGAAAGCGCCACGGCATACGTGGGATGGGTGTGAATCACACTCATCACATCGGGCCTGGCTTTGAAAATCTCAGAATGGATAAACACCTCACTGTGGCGACGTCCTCCACCACTGACCTTTTCTCCGGCCAAGTTGCAAACCACCATGTTCTCTGGGGTGATTTCGTCAAAGCCAAAACTGTGCGGCTTCATGTAAAAGTGCTCCAAGTCTGAGGGCACACGAATGGAGACATGTCCACGGGTCAAATCGCCTTGTCCTTGGTCTTCCAAGATGCGTCCAGCGTCGATGAGTTTACGGGTGATTTCTTCAATATTCACGGGGATGATTCTTTCTTTAAGGGGGTGAGGTCTAGGAGTCTGAAAAGGCTGCTCAGGCCAACTCAGTTTGAGCAACAAGTTTCAAGTTGGGAGAATTTTCGCCTTCGAAAATCTTTATCAAGTCTGCCGCAATGGGAGAGTATTTTGCGTGGGTGCGCAGCATGAATGACGCAAAGCCATCGCTGTTGTGGTGTTTTTTACGCTCATTGGGCAAATCAATGCGTTCGTTCACGTGGGCATCGCGCACCAGGGCGATGGGGTCCAAGCCTTGCTCGACTTTTTTCATCTCGCGTTTCAATAGCCTTCTGTACATGGCGACACCTTTGTCGGTGGAGCCCAAGTTCTCCTCGGTCCTGTCGGCAATAGTCCCTTGTGAAATCCAAGCCATCATGTCTTGCCCATCAACATTGTCGACAATGAATTCACCTCTTGCATTTTTATAAGGTACATCGTATTGGTGAACGGTATTGAGCAAGTGCGCTGGCACCACGGCATTGGCCGGTGGAACGTAGGCGTTGTACCAAAGGTGCAAGGTATGCTCATCGTCCACGGGCACCCGAATTTGAAATGAAAAATAACGCTGCGTTTCGTCTCCATTGCCCACCGCCAAGGTGTTGGGAAACACAATCGGATGACCGATTTTCCAATCATCGCCATCCTCGGAATGGCCTTCCAAGAGACGATGTTTGGTCATGCCATAGGTGAATTCTTTGAAATCGATCTTTTGATGATGGGCACTGATGGCAACCTTCACACCTTCTTGCTCTTTCAAGAACTCATAGTGATGTCCATGCAGCCATTCGGTGTGCACTGGATCGAGTGAGTTCTCCATGATTTGTAACCAATTGATGGGCAAAATCACGCGGCCCAACATCCGAATTGTGCCAGGGTGCACAAAACCATCGAGCCTTGGTAGCAAGGGTTGGGGTTGTGGGCCCATGTAGGCAAACAGCAGTCCGCCCAACTCTTGAACCGAATAGGCACTGGCCGCCACCTTTTCTCTAAACGCCGCGTTATCAGGCTCATTGGGTTGGTTCAAACATTCGCCTTTGAGGCCGAACTCCCATCCATGGTAGGGACACCGAATACCTTGTGCCGTTGGAATACCGTGCTCAAACGACGCGCGTCGATGGGGGCACTGCGCTTGAATCAATCCAAGCTTGCCTTGTCGTGAGCGAAATAGAATCAAATCTTCGCCCAACAAGCGCACTTTGAGAGTCCACTTGTCTTTCATTTCGGAGGCCGCTGCAAAGGGCTGCCAATAGCGTCGCATCAACTCGCCCATGGGCGTGCCAGGACCGACTTGGGTCAACATTTTGTTTTGCTCAGCGGTTTCCATGAATTTTCCCTATTAAAACACCAGCCGACCCAAACGATGAAGGTCATATGGTTAGACACATAATGAAATAAGCTGGCATCATGACCGAAATATTCAATACAAATGAATCTCAATACACGAAAATAATCAGTAAAAACCCGTAAATTATCGACTAAAAACAAATAATATAACACTTAAGTGCTAATTATAAATGATGATTTAATCTCAAGACCATCGCATTGAAGGTTAGCCAACTAAGAAACTCTTGGAA
Organism: uncultured Burkholderiales bacterium; assembly: GCA_903864315.1. Taxonomy (GTDB): domain Bacteria; phylum Pseudomonadota; class Gammaproteobacteria; order Burkholderiales; family Burkholderiaceae_C; genus Limnohabitans. The sequence goes on from CAIPFK010000266.1 coordinate 10,489, forward strand.
ACCATGGCATGGCCCATGTCAATTTAAACAACTGTGGTTCAACGGATAATCCCACACCTTGGAAGGTCTGTCCTATGCAGGACAATAAGAGCTTGGAGAATATTTTCCAAATTGGCTTTTCATCACTCACAACGCACTGAATCAACACCATGACTTCCCCACAACCCTACACTCGCCAAGGCCGCGCCACCAATGCATTAAGAGCGCTCAAAATCACGCGTGGCTTTACTGTGCATGCCGAGGGCTCGGTGCTCATCGAATTTGGTCAAACCCGGGTGCTTTGCAATTGCTCGGTTCTTGAAAAAGTCCCCCCCCATAAGCGTGGCAGCAATGAAGGCTGGGTCACGGCGGAATACGGCATGTTGCCCCGCTCCACTCACACCCGAAGCGACCGTGAGGCGGCCAGGGGCAAGCAGTCCGGAAGAACGCAAGAGATCCAGCGCCTCATTGGCCGCTCTTTGCGAGCAGTCGTCGATCTCAAAAAACTGGGCGAACGCACCTTGCACTTGGACTGCGATGTTCTCCAAGCCGATGGTGGCACAAGAACAGCCAGCATCACGGGTGCCTTCATTGCTTTGCAAGACGCCATTCACGGTCTCATGGTCAGTGGTCAACTCAAAGAGTCTCCCGTCACCGATTCAGTGGCGGCAATTTCTGTGGGCCTCATGAATGGACAAGGGCTGTTGGACTTGGATTATGAAGAAGACTCACAATGCGACACCGACATGAATGTGGTGATGACGGGCTCAGGACATTTCATTGAAATTCAAGGCACCGCTGAAGGGCAAGCGTTCACCCGGCAAGAAATGAACACCTTGCTCGACTTGGCGCAAGATGGCATCAAAACATTGGTCCTCGCCCAACTAAACTCACTCAGTCAGCCACTTTAAGAGTGTGCATCAAACAATCATCATTGAACATGAAACAGTTGGTCCTCGCTTCTAACAACCAAGGTAAATTGGCCGAGCTCCAAGCACTCTTTGCACCAATGGGTGTAGAGCTCATCTCTCAGGCAAGCCTTGGTATCTCTGAAGCACCAGAGCCTTTTCATACATTTGTAGAAAACGCACTCTCCAAGGCGCGACATGCCAGTCAGCTCAGTGGTCTGCCCGCATTGGCCGACGATGCGGGTTTGTGTGTTGATCATTTTGGAGGAGGGCCCGGCGTACAAACTGCTTTTTTTGCAACTCTTTTTGGACTCCCCAAAGGCGATGATAGCAATGTAATCGCTTTGCTCGAGCAGCTCAAAGGACAACAAAACCGACGTGCCGCCTTGGTGAGCACCTTGGTTGCCCTGCGCCACCCCGATGATCCTGAGCCTTTGATTGCTGTGGGTCGACTGAGTGGTGAAATCACCGAGTCCCCCAAAGGTCAACATGGCTTTGGATTTGACCCAGTGATGTACATCGCGCAACTGGATGCCACGTTGGCTGAACTCGACCCCGCAGACAAAAACCGACTCAGCCACCGCGGACAAGCCGCACAAAAAATGCTCATCCTCATGAAGGACAACTGGCTTTGAAGCCCATTGAACTGGGCCATCTCTCGCGCCCCGGACTGCTCCAACTCCAAGCACTCCCTCCTTTGTCCCTCTACATTCACTTGCCTTGGTGTGTACAAAAGTGTCCTTACTGTGATTTCAATTCACACGGATTGAATTCAGTAAAAGGGGTTGCCGCAAGACTCGAGTCCTTGCAGCAGGAGCACTACATTCAAGCTGTCCTCCACGACTTGCAAGCCTCACTTCCTCTAGTTTGGGGGCGAAGCGTGCACACCGTCTTCATTGGCGGGGGCACCCCCAGTTTGTTCGAACCCGAGGTCATTGAACAGTTGATCTCACAAGTGCGGGCTTTGCTGCCCTTGGCACCCGCTTGTGAAATCACCCTGGAAGCCAATCCAGGTACTTTTGAAACTGAGCGATTCAAAGCCTTTGCCCAGGCCGGCGTCAATCGACTCTCCATTGGAGTGCAAAGTTTCAACGACGAACATCTCAAAAAGCTCGGTCGCATCCACAACCGCGATCAAGCGTTGGCGGCGGTGGCAGAAGCCGCGTCTGCCTTCAAGACCTTCAACATCGATTTGATGTACGCCTTGCCGACTCAAAGTTTGGAGGATTTAAAAAAGGACTTGGACACGGCCTTGTCTTTTTCTCCACCTCATTTTTCCATTTATCAACTCACCATTGAGCCCAACACGCTCTTTGCCAAATATCCGCCCACCGAATTGCCCAGCGAAGACACCGCATATGAGATGCTTGACTTGATCACGCGAGAAACTCAAAAAAGTGGCCTTCACCGCTACGAAGTCTCAGCGTTTGCCAAGAAGGGTCACGGTTGTGTTCACAACCTCAACTATTGGCAATTTGGTGACTATTTGGGCATTGGAGCAGGAGCACACAGCAAGTTGAGTTTTGCGCATCGAATCGTGCGCCAAGTCAGAGTTCGAGACCCCATGCTCTATATGGAAAAGTCAAAACTCCAAGAGTGTTTGGCCCAACATGACGAAATCCGGCATCAGGATTTGGCCTTTGAGTTCATGCTCAATGCATTGAGACTCAAGGGCGGATTCTCCATCGATATGTTTTTCGAAAGAACTGGGCTCTCGCCCAGCAGCATCGATTCGCCCATCCAAGCGGGGATACAAAAAGGCCTCTTGATTCGCGAAGGGAACTGGATTACCCCAAGCGAGCAAGGTTTTGACTTTCTCAATGATCTTCAAAGTCTCTTTTTAGTCGATTAAGATACAAGCTGGCATTCTCTATGGCTTGCAGCCCAAACTTCAGACTATAATGCTAAAGCTTTGATATCGACCCAAAGCGTTGGGATCTGTTTAACAGACTCGCACAATAAGCACTCAAGAGGAAGCGTGGCAGAGTGGGCGATTGCACCGGTCTTGAAAACCGGCAACGGGAAACCGTTCGTGAGTTCGAATCTCTCCGCTTCCGCCAGAATAAAAAATAATCGCCATAAAATCCGGCTCTTTCCAATTAACGGGTATGGGCATTGATCAACTGCATTTCAATTGCAGTTATTGGGTCTGACCCAAGGTGACGAGAAGTTCTCCTGATTGACTTTGATTGCTCAAGCTTTTCTAATCAAGTTTGATTTACCAACAACAATTCAAATGCATGAAAGGTCAGGAAAGATCATGGAAACAACGCATCTAGAACCTATACAAAAAAACAAACCGTCAAATTGCATGTGCCGACGAAACTTTTTAGGTGGGATGGCTGCAATGGGTGCGGGAACTTTGCTACCGAGCGAAGTGTTACAAGCGCAGATGCCCAAACTCGCGGGCCGGGTCAATACCCACCACCACCTCACCGCACCAGCCTATGTGAAGTTCCTCTCCGACAACAATGTGCGTCAGTTTCCCAATAAAAGCATCGCCGAAGGCCTTGACGACATGGACAAGAGTGGTGTCTCAACCGCATTCGTGTCCACCATAGGTCCTGGCTTTTGGTTTGGAAACCCAACAGATGCTCGCAGGATTGCACGCGAGGTCAATGAGTTTGCTGCAAGGCAAGTGGTAGACCACCCAGGGCGTTTTGGAATGTTTGCGGCATTGCCAGTTCCAGATATTGAAGGGTGCCTTCGTGAAATCGAATACTCTCTTGACACGCTCAAGGCAGATGGCGTTTACCTATTCACCAATTTTGGTGACAAACCACTGTATGGAGACAAATATCTGGGAGATGCATCCCTCGCCCCCATCTATGAAGAACTCAACCGCCGTCGCGCCATCATATATATACACCCCAAGGATGCGGCTTGTTGTCATGATGCGCAACCTGGCATTGGTGGCTCATTGATCGAGTACGGCACGGACACCACACGTGCCATCGCAAGCCTTCTTTTCAGTGGTACTGCAGCCAGGTACCCCAATCTGACGTTTATCTTCGCACATGGCGGAGGCACCATGCCCTATCTTGCATCTAGATTTCTAGGAGACCTAGCGCCTTACCTACAAGACAATGGAACTCTTCGCGCGGGGGCACCCGCCGAGAAAAAAACATCGGCAATGCCGCGTGGAATGTTGCCTGAATTACGGAAGTTTTATTACGACACGGCCAGTGTGGAAAATCCACTGGCCCTCATGGCGCTCAAAAAACTCGCACTGCCCTCACATATTTTGTTTGGCACAGATTTCCCGTTTGGTAATGGCATGGAGCATGTGGAAAATCTGCACGCCTCGCGTGTATTCAATGAGGCAGAGATGCGGGGTGTAGAACGTGAAAATGCAGCTCTACTTTTGGCGCGACTTCGAACTTGACGCTTAAGCTGTACCCCAAATAGGCAGATGGGCATTTGTCAAACAGGGTTGAAATAGAACGCATGATGAGTTTACCCTCGGTGTCAACATCTACGCCCCATCCCAATGCGGTGTTGCCAACGTCATTGCCGGGTTATGGTTACCCTAACATTGCAGGCCCTTCAGGAGGGTGGCTTGGATTTTTGACGTTTTACTCGATGACCCCACAAAGACTTGATCGCAATACATGAGGTGTTCAAGGAAAAATTTTTTGAATAGGCTCAACTTTTTGTAGCTCATGCCGATATCTAAAACGTTACTCATTTTTTTAAATAACAGGCATTTCTTTGCGTGAGTTGATAAAAACTCAACTCTTTGCAGTTGGGGTCGATGCATTTTTTTGAAAGGTCTTCGTGAAAGTGATGACTGAATTGAGTGCAACTCCATGATCGATCAAACTGACACTGTTTCCACCCAATTAAACCTGGCAAAACCATGCATCACACTAGAAAATACCCAACAATGGCACAGTCTTTGTATTCAAGAGCCAGGAGTTTGCTGACTTGGCTTGGATTTGTTTTGCTTGGACTGCAGGGTTTGGGACTTTGCCACGCCCAAGACAGTGCCAACAACCTATTGGTTTACTCTGTCATAGGCACCGGCGGCCTGGGCTTGGGCTTGGGTAAAGAGACGAGCAACGGCTTTGTCCTTCGCGGTGAAGTGACCAGTTTGAGCAAATCCATTCAAACCACGCAAGATGGCAATAATTTCAGCGGCAACTTCAACTTGACCACCACCGCGCTGTATGCCGACTACCACCCATGGAAGTCAGCATTCCATTTGTCCACAGGCGTGAACATCAAACCCACCAACATCAGTTTGACGGGCAACCCAACGTCTGGACGCATCACCCTTGGCTCCACCAGTTATCCTGTCAGTGCTGGTCAAGGCATCAATGCCATCATTTCCTTTCCAACGACCATGCCCTATCTAGGCATGGGGTGGGGATTTGGAGATCTGACCAAGACTTCGGGCATGCGATTCAGCACCGACATGGGATTTGATTTCGGAAAAATGAATGGCGTGATCACTGCGACTCCAGGCCTTCTCTCAGGGTTTCAGGGAACCAATATTGCAAGCGATCTCAATACCCAAAGTCAAAAATTAAGCGCCAGCGTTTCAGCCCTTCGTTTCTTTCCGATCATCAAGTTTCAGGTCGGCTATGCCTACTAAGCCATGAAAAAACCCAAAATACTCATTTTTCTGGGCTTGGCTACGCTACTCAGTGCCTGTGCTATTCAGCCATATCGCGCAGAAATAGACACCTTTGACGGATTGATCAAAATCAATCCCAAAGATGTGCGTGAATGTGAAGCCTATGCCAAGTCCAACGCGCAGCCGGAGTACACACTGCAAAGAGACTTGGCCTACGGCGCACTCTCGGGCTTCTTATTCGGTGCCTTGGCCAGCACCGATAGAACTGCATCTTTGTTGATTGGCACCATGACGGGCTCCAACTTGGCCGTTCGCAGTATTGAAAATAATACACAAACCTATGCCAAAGAATGCCTCAAATCCCGCGGCTATATCGTCACAAACTAGCAGGAATTCATTTGACCTGAAGCTCCTCTAAAACATGCTTGGCCAAGGCAAGAGAGCTGGTGAGTCCTGGGGACTCAATTCCCAAAAGATGCACCACGCCCGGGATCTTGTGAACCGCAGGCCCCAAAACTTTGAAATCTGCCGCAGCCTCATCTTTTGAGTTGATCTTGGGCCGCATCCCCGCATAGGCCGCAACAAGGGACTTATCCGGCAAGCCTGGCCAATATTGTCTGATCGCCTCATAAAAGGCGTCCCCACGCTTTGGATTGACCACCAAATCGTCGGCATGCTCAACCCATTCAACGTCAGGACCAAATTTCGCCCGTCCTGCCAAATCCAGCGTCAAATGAACCCCCAAGCCTGCCGCTTCGGGCACAGGATAAATCAGCCGAGAAAATGGAGAGCGACCACTCAAAGCGAAATAATTGCCTTTGGCGTAATGCGCTTGAGGAAGAAAACCCGCATTCACACCATGAAAAAGTCGTGCGACTTTGGGTGCATCAAGACCCGCTGCATTGACCACCAACCCTGCTTTGATCTGCGTTCCATCCTGAGTGGTCAATGTGGCGCCTGACTCTAGAGGTGCATCATGCAAAGTGACATGGGTGACTTGTGTGTCAAAAATCACATGGCCTCCGGCTCGCTCAAAGTCGCCTTGCAAACTGAGCATATACGCATGGCTATCCAAAATCCCCGTACTTGGGGATAACAATGCCCCTTGCACCGTCAACGCGGGTTCTAACTGGTGGACTTTTTCTGGGGACAAATACTCAAGGTCTTCAACCCCATTGCCCTGCGCCTTCCTTTGAAGGGCCGCTAGAACATTCAATTGTTCAGGGTTCGTGGCAACGATCAATTTACCAAGACGAGCAAAAGGCAAAGCACGCTCGTTCAAGTATTCATAAAGCAATTCTCGCCCAAGAACACACATTCGGGCTTTCAAGGAGTCCTTTGGATAATAAATTCCGGAGTGAATGACCTCGCTATTGCGAGAACTCGTCTTCGTGCCAATGGCCCCTTGGGCTTCCAAGACAAAGACGCTTGCGCTCTCAAAATGCTGGGCCAACTCTCTGGCCACAGCCAGCCCCACAACCCCAGCGCCGATCACAACAATATCCACTGTTTCCAAAACGCGACACCCTTCAGTATTTAAATCTCTTGGTTTTAGATGGAATCAAGCATTGTTTTGAACTTTACTGCAAGGCACGAACGGCAACTCTTTGCCGTTACCAGCCAAACTCTTGGGCATTGAAATTGCTTTATCACACACGTGAGGCGAATCTTTGCCCATGGACGCATGTTGAGCCTGCGTTTGAACAAGGATTTTGTCCGCCATTGAAACACGGTGGTTCAAGCGCATCAATGCCCCATGATGACCCATTCGGGTCAGCGGTGGCGAGCATGATGCATCAATCACCTATTCGTTCACAAGGGATTCCATTTTGTCCACCTCTATCCTCGCTGGCATTAAATTAACAAGCTCCAGCAGTTCCAGTCCAGCAGAGATTTTACTCTCTGGCGCGAACGACATTGCGGGCTTGTTGCCTGTTCTGAACCCCATCACTGGGGCGCAGATGTCGGGTGGTGCCTTGATCACAGTCAACCCTTCAGCACAAGCACCGGGCTACACCGAGACGCTGATTCAAGGCCAAGCCCAAGCACTCACGTTGGTCTTTGACAACAATGGATACTTCACCTTCAATTTAAATGTGCCAGGCGCTTACCCCCTGGTCTCACCATCCTTCAGAGTCAATACTGAGCACAGTGTGGGGTTGAGCTATGACACAAGCTCTGGCCAAGTCATCATGGTGGTGGATGGTGCAGCGGTCACCAATTCACCCGCCACGGCATCCTTCACCTCCAACCCTCCTGCACCATATTTAGCACTGGGGTCGTTCTCCAACGCAGTCTCAACCCCAGGCAACTTCAATGGCTACATTGACCAGTTGCTGCTCTTCAATGCGCCGCAGACCTCAGACACGCTCGTGAGGCTCACCTCGGACCCCAAATCGGTCGTGACCGCGTTGAGCACCACCTCCGTGGGCTCAGTGGTTTTGCCAAGCCATTTGGAGACGGCCACGACGGCCACTGTCACAACCGCTTATGCCACGGGTATTTTGGGTCAAAATTTCATCACAACGTATGCCGATGGCACCAGCACCAACTCAACCGTCTCGTGCCGAGGGATACAAATCGGTGACACCATCGCGGGAATGAACATCCCCAGCAATGCGGTGGTCAATGCCATCACGAGTTCTGGCGCCGTTTACTACACGTCCATCACCAGTTCCGCCAACAGCACCAACTTTAGCAACCTCTCGGCCAAGGAAGTGGTGGCGTTTGTTCACCCGAGCAGCTTCAGCACCAGTGTTAGCACACAATCCACGGGAACCACGCTCAATGTAGCCTCCGTCAACGGGATCCAAATTGGAGACACGGTCTCCGGTAAAAACATCTCGACTGGCATCAGTGTCGTGGCGATCACGGGGCCCAATAGCGTCACCCTGTCTGTTCCCATTTTGATCTCAGCGCCTGTGAGCCAGGGCACAGCAGTGAATTTCACGCACCCGAGTGCTCTGAGCAACTTGCAAGCCCAAACCTCGAGTGCATCCACAGCAGGCGCCTCAACCCTGAACGTTTACTCCAGTGCAGGCATTCAAATCGGTGACATCGTCTCTGACGCCTCCAATATTTTGACGCCAGAAACCGTCACGGGCATTTCGGGCACGACACTCACCTTGTCCTCGCCCAACGTCTCGTCTTTGAATGTCGCAGGCGTCATTCCTCTGAACGACACCCTCACCTTCGTGCACCCATTGTCCCCTTCAGGGATTCCCTTGGCTGTAGGATCGTCATTCCCTTTTGTCACCGCCAGCATCAGCAACGCAGCCGTGGTGAGCGTCGCGAGCGCAACAGGCGTGCTGGCCGGCGACTATGTCTTTGGCGCCAACATTGCCAACAACACCAAAGTCCAAAGCATCGGCACCGATGGGAACAACACCCCCACTCTCACTTTGAGCGCTTCACCGACCAACCCCATCACGAGCAGCAGCACCTTGGTGCTGTCACACCCCGATGTGTTGTCACTCAATGGGACGGTGTCATCAAGCGGGGCCACCTTGAGTTTTACCCAGCCCGTGACGGTCAATACGTTTACTGGTGCAGCAACACTGGTGGGTGACGGCGTGATGGTGGGCGACTATGTCGCTGGCCCCAACATCCCCATGGGCGACAAAATCATTGCGGTGAACGGCAACACGGTCACTTTGTCCATTGCACCCACTGGTGTCATCGCGGGCAACGGCACCTTCACCTTCACCCACGCGGCCAACCCCAATATTCAATTGATCACCATTGGCACCACGGCCACGAGCACCAATGTGAGCTATCAGACTGGGGACGTGATCAACATCACGCTGCCCACGAGCTTGACGGGCACCACCACCCTCAGCTACACCGTTCAAAGTGGCGATATTGCATCGGGCGCCAATAGTGCATCCCTCACGTGTGCCAACATCGCGCGAGGAATCCTGACACAGTTTCCCACTGCCGGTGTGTTCAATCTTGAGCCGGGTCCTTTGAGCAACACCATTGAGCTCATCCCCACGCAAATTTCAGCGGCTAGTTCTGGGCTCTTTCCTTTGGCAAGTGTTCAAACCTTGGACTCTGCCCAAATCAATGAGAACGCCGTCACCGATTATTACAACTTCAGCAACCTCTCAAGTTCCTCCAATGTCCTGGGTGCCAATGGGTATTCGTCTGCACTGGGTCAAGCATCCTTTTACAACGGCAGTGGGTATTTGGCGTCTGCCGTGACATCCACCACTTACACGGGTAGCACGGCAACCGGATTGAACTCGTCATCCATTTTGCACGGACCGGTCTATGCCCAAATGGCAAGCTTTGTAGCTCCAAGCACCGTGTCCACCAAGGGCACATTGACCAACGGTACCAATTTGGTGGTCTCTTCTCCCAGCATGGGTGCCATTCAAGTGGGCGACCTGATTACTGACTTGACGTCCAGTACGAGCAACAGCAACTTGTTGACTGACACCGTCTTGGCAGTCAATGGCAACAACATCACGCTCTCCAAATCAGTGAGTGATTTTACCACTGACAGTCTGGTATTTACGCACACCAACAGCACGACCAAAACGGCAGCAGCCACCCAAAACTCATCGAGCATGACCTTTACTTCAAGCGCTGGTGTGCAAGTCGGTGATATCGTGGTGGATACCAGCAATCCGAGCTCTACAGCGGGACTCAAAGTGAGCACGGTGGGTCTGAATTCGGTCACACTGTCTGGAGCCATCAATGCATTAGTTGCAGGCGAT
>CAIPFK010000267.1 GCA_903864315.1 uncultured Burkholderiales bacterium
GGCCAGTGCTGTGAGCGACAGCGCGGCCAGACCCAGCCTCTCTGCCCTCGAGATTGCGGCAGCGCAAGCCCGAGCCCAACAAATTGAACTCTCCGATTCGCCCGCGACGGACATTCGGTTTTGTGGGGTCGATGATCCAACGTGTGAGTCTTGCCAATAAGACCCACAGCGGTTCAATTCATGCATTTGAGTTGAACCGCCCTTGAGATTCACGCCTTCTTGATCGCGAGCACTTGCGGCTCTTGAGAGTGGAAGGTGTGAATCAAAGGTAAAAAGATTTAAAAGCGAGGACGCCTTGCCGCTAGATTTTTTTACCTTTGATTCGTTTGAATTTAATCAATTTGACGAACATAGCAGTTTCTTTGGCGTGGTCTCTTGTCACGAGAGTCGATGCTATTGAACAACACTCTTGCAGCACATCGGGTTTGAACTCTTTTCAAATCAATGTGATGCAATGATAATTCGAACATTGGAAAATAAAGATATGCTGACCTGGGACGAAGAAGTTACACCTACATCGCCAACTCCCCCCTTGAGTGACTCCTTGAGTCACCAGGCTTTCCCACCTTCACACGTGACCCCAAGCACCACAAGAACGCTCAACGATGGCGCAGTGATGCCTGTCTCAAGTGCACCCATCGCCTCGAGCAGCGCGCCCGCTCAGGCGAGCAAGCCGGTGATGTCTGGCAAACGCATCAATGCCGCCGACAAGCGAATCATCAACGGTCAAACCGACGTCAATCAACTCGTGCCCTTCAAGTACAAGTGGGCATGGGAGAAGTATTTGTCGACCTGTGCCAATCACTGGATGCCCCAAGAGATCAACATGACGCGTGACATCGCGCTGTGGAAAGATCCCAATGGACTGACCGAGGACGAGCGCCGCATTGTGAAGAGGAACCTCGGGTTCTTTGTCACCGCCGACTCCTTGGCCGCCAACAACATTGTGCTCGGCACCTATCGCCACATCACGGCACCCGAGTGCAGACAATTCTTGTTGCGCCAAGCGTTTGAAGAGGCCATTCACACCCACGCCTACCAATACATTGTGGAGTCCTTGGGTCTTGATGAGAGCGAGATTTTCAATGCCTACAATGAAATCAGCTCCATTCGCGACAAAGACGAGTTCTTGATCCCCTACATTCAGGCGATCATGGACCCCAACTTTCACACCGGCACGCCCGAGACCGATCAAACCTTGCTAAAGTCTTTGATTGTTTTTGCTTGCCTCATGGAAGGCCTCTTCTTTTATGTCGGCTTCACACAAATTTTGGCTTTGGGCCGCCAAAACAAGATGACGGGTGCTGCCGAGCAGTACCAGTACATTTTGCGCGACGAGTCCATGCACTGCAATTTCGGCATTGATTTGATCAATCAAATCAAACTTGAAAACCCCCATTTGTGGACAAGCCAATTCAAGGCAGAAATTGCTGAGCTCTTTGCCAAAGCGGTTGAACTTGAGTACCGCTACGCAGAAGACACCATGCCCAGAGGCGTTCTCGGCATGAACGCCTCCATGTTCAAAGGCTATTTGCGCTACATCGCCAACAGGCGTGCAACACAAATCGGCCTAGACGCTTTGTTCCCCAACGAAGAGAATCCTTTCCCTTGGATGAGCGAGATGATTGACCTCAAAAAGGAGCGCAACTTCTTTGAAACCCGCGTGATCGAGTACCAAACGGGTGGTACTTTGTCTTGGGACTGAGTAGACTTCTATCTCACACATGCATTCCCATCTGTACACCTCACCAAAAGCTTTCTCGCGCGAGCAAGCTTTGATGAGTGGTACACACCCTGTTCAAGGTGCTGGACCCGGGTCCAACACCTTGAATCGCTTTGTGCTCATCAGCAGCATGGAGTGTTTTTTTTGACTCAACGATCTTTAAACTTGATCTAGGAGATAGTTATGGCAACTGCAAAAAAACCAGCGGCTAAAAAGCCCGCGGCAAAAAAAGTTGTGGCTAAAAAGCCCGCAGCAAAAAAAGTAGCGGCTAAAAAGCCCGCAGCGAAGAAAGTAGCAGCAAAGAAACCTGCAGCTAAAAAAGTAGCGGTCAAAAAGCCAGCAGCTAAAAAAGTTGCAGCCAAAAAGCCTGTTGCTAAAAAAGTAGCGGCTAAAAAGCCCGCAGCAAAGAAAGTAGCAGCCAAGAAGCCTGCTGCCAAGAAAGTGGCCAAAAAAGCCGTCGCGAAAAAACCAGCGGCCAAAAAGCCTGCTGCTAAAAAAGCGGCTGTAAAAAAAAAGCCCGCTAAAAAAGCCGCGAAAAAACCCGCTGCCCGCGCGCACGTAGCGCCTGCAGCGCAAACGACGCTCAACCCTCAAGCTGCATGGCCGTTTCCAACAGCCATAAAGCCCTGAAGATTGATACAGCGCTCGATCTAAAAGCCCGGTGCAGATGTACCGGGCTTTTTTTTGTTCACGGTGTCCTCTTGGGCCAAGCAGCGCCCTGGCATGGCCCTCATAACTGCACCTCGGGTGCAGCCGCGCTTTAGAGTTGGTAGTTTTGTGGGCCTTGGTGTGCGATTTTTAAGGCCCCCAATTTGTTGCCCAATTGCGCGCATTGCTCAAGCGACCAATTTTGCTCCAGCCCAAAGAGCAAAGCACCCCGCCAAGCATCTCCACAGCCCGTGGGATCCAAAACTTGCTTGGCTTGAACCGGGGCAA
>CAIPFK010000268.1 GCA_903864315.1 uncultured Burkholderiales bacterium
GGCGGCCTATAACTCCCGTGTTATCTCCCCCGTCTGCCCTTTGGGTTACCTGCTTTGCAAGGGATTGCCATGCTCAATATTTTCAGTCTGGCCAGTGGCCGTTTGTTTCAAGAGGAAATCGAATCCCTTGAAGAGCTCTCCAAATTTCAGCCGATTTGGGTTGACCTTGAGTCCCCGACATTGGACGAAAAGCGTTGGATCAAGCAGTACTATGGTTTGTCCATTCCAGAAGACGCCATGGACGAGGACATTGAAGAGTCGGCACGCTTTTACGAAGAAGACAACGGCGAGTTGCATATCCGCAGCGACTTTCTGATCGCCGACGAAGACTCACCGCGCACCGTTCGCGTGGCCTTTATTTTGAATCAACACAACCAAGACCTCAACAGCAAGGGCGTGCTGTTTTCCATCCACGACGAAGATGTCCCTGTGTTTCGCTTACTTCGACTGCGTGCCAGGCGTGCGCCCGGGCTCATTGAAGACGCCAAGGACGTGCTGCTGAAACTCTTTGATGCCGATGCCGAATACTCGGCCGACACCTTGGAGAACATTTACGACCAACTTGAACAAGCTGGGAAAATGGTTCTCTCCGGCGACGTGACCGACGCCTTGGCCGGTGAAGTGCTCGGCGACATTGCCAGGCAAGAAGACTTGAATGGACGCATCCGTCGCAACGTCATGGACACACGGCGTGCGGTGAGCTTCATGATGCGCGCGCGCATGCTCAATGCAGATCAGTTCGAAGAAGCCCGGCAGATTTTGCGCGACATAGAGTCTTTGGACAACCACACCGCTTTTTTGTTTGACAAGATCAACTTTTTGATGGACGCGACGGTCGGTTTCATCAACATCAATCAAAACAAGATCATCAAAATTTTCTCGGTGGCCTCAGTCGCTTTGTTGCCACCGACCTTGATCGCCAGCATTTACGGCATGAACTTTCAATTCATGCCTGAGCTGAGCATGAGCTGGGGCTACCCCTACGCCATGCTCCTCATGCTGTGCAGTGCCTTGGTTCCGATGTGGTACTTCAGAAAACGCGGCTGGCTGAAATAAATGCGTCGGCTGTTGCCCTTTGACACGGAGGCTTTGGACTTCACGCAATAGGGTTTGATTGCAACAAACTTTCAATGACCGCGGCTCCATAGGGCGCGGCCACTTGCGCAATGAATTTCGCAAAGTCAACATGCGCCGTCTCATCGGCCTGGTCGGAGATGATGCGAACAGCGGCAAATGGCAGCCCAAAATCATGACAAACTTGTGCCACCGCAGCCCCCTCCATCTCAACGGCCAAAACACCGGGCAGTGATGACACAATGCGATGGCGCTGATGGGCTTGGCCAATGAACTGGTCGCCACTGGCAATGAGCCCGTGATGAACTCTCCAGTCCTTGTGCGTGACGCCCAAGGTGGTGAGCATGCCCGACTCGTGAAGGTGCTGTCCAATTTGCGGCAAACACCGTTTGGCAGCATTCAAAAGGGCTGCGCTCAGACTCAAGTCACACGGGAAAAACGTTTGCGCATACATGGGCACTTCAAAGCGCGGAAAAAGCGGTGAGGCATCCATGTCATGCTGCACAAAGGACTGTGCCACCACCACGTCCCCGACCTGAACACCCGAGGCCAATCCACCCGCCACGCCACTAAAGACCACATGGGTGACGCCAAAATGATGGATCAAGGTGGTGGCCGTGGTGGCGGCGGCCACCTTGCCAATGCGGCACAGCACGGCCACGACCTCCACACCGTGCCAAGTCGCTTGCCAAAACTCACGACCGCCCAACTCACTCACCCGGGCCTCCAAGAGGGACACGATTCCACTCAACTCCTCGTGCATGGCGCACACCAAGCCCACACGCGAGCCGCAAGGCCAAAAAGGAACGGGCTCCAAAGCCAGTGAAGACTCAGGAGCCCGTTGCATGGTCAGGCGAAGAATTATTCGATGGCTTTGAGCATGTCTTCAACGACTTTTTTCGCGTCGCCAAAGACCATCATGGTCTTGTCCATGTAAAAGAGCTCATTGTCCAGACCCGCATAGCCAGAGGCCATGGAGCGCTTGTTGACGATGATGGTTTTGGCTTTGTAGGCCTCCAAAATCGGCATGCCATAAATGGGGCTGCCTTTGACCATGGCGGCCGGGTTCACCACATCATTGGCACCCAAGATGATCGCGACATCCACTTGACCGAATTCGCTATTGATGTCTTCCATCTCGAAGACTTGGTCATAAGGCACTTCGGCCTCGGCCAAGAGCACGTTCATGTGTCCGGGCATGCGTCCAGCCACCGGATGAATCGCATACTTCACCGTGATGCCTTTGGCCGTCAATTTGGCGGCCATCTCTTTGACTGCGTGCTGCGCGCGCGCCACGGCCAAGCCGTAGCCAGGCACGATCACCACGCTCTCGGCATTGCCCAAGATGAAGGCCGCGTCATCGGCGCTGCCGCTCTTGACACTGCGTTGGACTTGGTCACCTGCAGCGGCGGTGCCCGCTTCGCCACCAAAACCACCCAAAATCACGTTGAAAAATGAGCGGTTCATCGCTTTACACATGATGAAACTCAAAATCGCACCCGAGCTCCCCACCAAAGAGCCAGCAATGATCAACATCGGGTTGTTGAGCGAGAAGCCAATGCCTGCAGCAGCCCAACCAGAATAGCTGTTGAGCATGGACACCACCACCGGCATGTCGGCTCCGCCAATGGGGATGATGATCAAGACACCGAGAACGAACGCCGCGGCCAACATGCTGAAAAATGCATTCCAGTCACCCGTGAACATGAACACCAAGCCCAGCCCCAAACAACCCAGACCCAAAATCAAATTGATCGGGTGCTGGAAGGCGAAATTGACGGGTGCGCCTTGAAAGAGTCTGAACTTGTATTTGCCCGAGAGTTTTCCAAAGGCAATGACCGAGCCACTGAAGGTGATGGCACCAATGGCCGCCCCCAAAAAGAGCTCCAAACGGTTGCCTTCAGGAATGGGGTCTCCCAAGTGGTGAACAATTTGAAAGGCGAAGGGCTCGGCGACTGCGGCCACGGCAATGAAGACCGCAGCGAGTCCAATCATGCTGTGCATGAAGGCCACCAACTCGGGCATCTTGGTCATCTCCACGCGTTGCGCCATGACCGCGCCCAACGTGCCGCCGATCAAGAGCCCCAAGAGAACATGCCCCAGACCCGTGAGCGCGCCAACTGCGCCATCGCCGACCATGGTCGAGGCCAATTTGTAAATCAAGCCCACCGTGGTTGCAATCGCCAAGGTCATGCCAAGCATGCCAAAGAGATTGCCACGGATCGACGTCGTGGGATGGCTCAAGCCCTTGAGGGCCTGAATAAAGCACACGCTAGCGATCAAATAAAGAAGAGTGACTACATTCATGCTCATGACTGAACTCCTGAGGCAGCAGAAGCTGCTGCAGGGGCTTTTTTATCCTTCTTCTTGAACATCTCTAGCATCCTCCTCGTGACCAAAAAGCCACCAAAGACGTTGACGGCCGCCAAGGCCACCGCCAAGATCCCCATGGTTTGGCCCAGGGTGGTTTGCGTCAAACCGGCAGCCAACATGGCGCCCACGATCACAATGGCAGAGATCGCATTCGTCACCGCCATCAAGGGCGTGTGCAGTGCAGGCGTCACATTCCAGACCACGTGAAAGCCCACATAGATGGCCAGCACAAAAATAATCAAATTCGTGAGAGTTGGTGAAACGATATCCATGGTCTTATTTCCTTTTAACGGTTCCGTCTAGCGTCATCAAACAAGCCGTCACGATGTCATCGTCTGCGGGCAGGTGAAATGAGCCATCCTCAGCGGTCACCAGTTTGACAAAATCCAGCATGTTTCTGGCATACAAGGCACTGGCGTCGGCCGCCACCATGGAGGCCAAATTGGTGTACCCCACCAACGTCACCTCATGGTGTTGCACGATTTGGTCGGCCACGGTCAAGGGGCAGTTTCCGCCTTGCGCAGCGGCCAAGTCCACGATCACCGATCCGGCCTTCATCGAGGCCACCATCTCTGGGGTCACCAAAACAGGTGCGGGACGGCCTGGAATCAAGGCGGTGGTGATCACCACATCGGCCATGGCGACTCGCTTGGCCACTTCGACCTTTTGGCGCTCGAGCCATGAGGCGGGCATCGGGCGCGCATAGCCACCCACGCCTTGAGCGGCTTCTCGCTCCTCGTCGGTCTCAAACGAGACATCGATGAATTTGGCACCCAAGGACTCGACTTGTTCTTTCACGCTTGGGCGCACATCCGAGCACTCGATCACAGCACCGAGTCGCTTGGCCGTGGCAATGGCTTGCAAACCGGCCACGCCGACTCCCAAAATCACCACACGAGCGGCCTTGACGGTGCCCGCAGCGGTCATGAGCATGGGAAAGAAGCGCTGGTACAAATCGGCAGCCAAAATGACCGCTTTGTAGCCAGCGATGTTGGCCTGAGAGGAGAGTACGTCCATGCTTTGCGCACGGGTGGTTCTGGGTGCTGCCTCCAAGGCAAAGGAGCACAACTGCGCCTGGGCCAACCGCTCGAGGCCTGCCGCATCGAATGGGTTCAACATCCCCATGAGGACGCTTTTGGGCTTCATGAGTCCCAACTCTTGCTCGCTGGGTGCACGAACTTTGAGCACCACGTCTTGTGACAAAGCCCCGGCTTGGTCGGTGATCACTGCGCCTGCAGCCTCGTAGGCTTGATCGGTCACGCTCGCTTTGAGGCCTGCACCGGCCTGAACAACAATGTGATGGCCTTTGGCTTTGAGTTTTTTAATGGTCTCTGGGGTCGCGGCCACGCGACTCTCCCCAGGCAAGGTTTCAAGGGGCACGCCGAAATTCATGGGATAGGCTCCAAAAAAACCGTCAGCCTGAATGGACAGGCTTAAGGTGAAAAACGAATCGGATAGGATACCTTATTTTAGTTAAGACCTTGGGTTTTCCCTAAAAATCGCAAAAATCAGTGTAAATTTTTGTTGCTCTGCATCATTTTTAAGCATTGGCCACACCACCTGCTTGTTTTTCCATCGCGAAAGGCCCCAACACCATGAATTTACCCTCCACTGCGACCAGCGCCCCCGCCTCTTCGCGTTGGTCACCCAGCGTCACCGTTGCGGCCATCATTGAGCGCGAGGGGCGTTTTTTGCTCATCGAAGAGCACACCCCTGAGGGGCTCAAACTCAACAACCCCGCCGGTCATTTGGAGCCTGGTGAATCCCCACAGGACGCTTGCGTGAGAGAGGCCTTGGAAGAATGTGCACACCGCTTTCAACCCACTCATTTGGTCGGGATTTATCTCTCTCGGTTTCAACGGCATGAGGCCACCCACCCCCAATTTGAGGACGTGACTTATTTGCGCTTTGCCTTCGCTGGCGAGTTGCTCGAGCATTTTCCGACTCAAGCCTTGGACCATGGCATCGTGAGGACCCTGTGGATGAGCCCGCAAGAAATTGAGGACAGCGCCTCTCGCCACCGGAGTCCTTTGGTCTTGCAGTGCATGAAAGACCATTTGAAGGGCCAACACCTGCCCTTGGAGTCCATCCACACCAACGCCAGTGTGTGGCAATCAACGCCTTCCATGGGCGGTGCACAAGACCCCCATTTGCACATTGCGCTTTCAAAACGGACATAATAGAACTCAAGTGTGCAGGGCCGTCCTTGGCGCTTGATGTTCAGTCCATTTTTCAGTCAACCTGGTCGGGAGTTTTTGTGAATTCAATTGCTTACAAGTACGGAAGCGGTCAAGCCGTTTCTCGCATCGAAGATGTTCAACTGCTCAAGGGCCTGGGTCAATACGCCGATGACGTGGTGCACGCAGGCCAGACCTTTCTCTCCTTTGTGCGCTCGCCCCACGCACACGCCAACATCTCTGGCATAGACACCACTGCGGCTCAACAAATGCCTGGCGTCTTGGCTGTGTACACCGCCCAAGACATGCACAAACTGGGCGTCAAACCCATGGCCAAACCGGTCAACTTCAAGCGTGCCGATGGCTCCCCCATCGCGTCGGCCACGCGCACGATTTTGGCGTCTGATCGCGTGCGCTTTGTAGGAGAAACCGTCGTGGCCGTGGTGGCCAGCAGCCCAGAGGCGGCCAAAAACGCCTGTGAAGCCGTGGTCGTTGATTACGAGCCCTTGGCTTGTGCTGTGACCTTGCAAGACGCCTTGGCCAAAGACGCGCCCTTGCTGGCCGATGTCCCCGACAACGTGGTCGCCGAAACCCGCTATGGTGACCACCAGGCGTGCCAAGGGGCCTTTGCCACCGCAGCCCACGTGGTGAGCCTGGACATCACCCACCAGCGCCTCATCCCTTGACTTTAGAGCCCCGCAGCGTGCAAGCCCACATCGAAGACGCTCGACTCATCGTGCGCATCAGCTCACAAATGCCCAGTGCCCCGCACGCTCAAATTGCCGACCTCTTTGGCATCCCCGCCAGCGACATTCGAGTGATCGTGGGCGATGTGGGCGGCGGCTTTGGCATGAAGACCGGCGCCTACCCAGAAGACTTGATGGTGGCGTTTTGCGCGCACCAATTGAAGCGTCCCGTCAAATGGCAGGCCGAGCGTTCTGAGGACTTTTTGGCCTGCACGCATGGGCGCGATGTCGTGAGCCACGTCTCCATGGCGTTGGACGCCAAGGGCAAAATCATGGCGCTGAGAGTCAACTCCGAGGCCAATGTGGGCGCCTATCCTGGCATGACTGGGGTGGCCATTCAACTCCTCATCGGCCCATGGGTTCAAACCGGGGTGTATGACATTGGCCTCATTGACTACCACTTCACGGCAGTGATGACCAACACTGCGCCAACCGGCGCCTACCGTGGCGCCGGTCGACCAGAGGCGATCTTCAACATCGAGCGCCTCATGGACGAGGCCTCCAGGGTGAGTGGCATTGACCGCTTGCAGCTCAGACGCTCCAACATGATCCAACCGAGCCAAATGCCCTACAAAAATGCCATGGCCCAGACCTATGACACTGGCAACTTTGAATCCATCATGAACCAAGCATTGGAATTGTCCCAATGGAATGGGTTTGAAGCCCGAGCCCAAGCGTCCGAGAAAAAAGGACTTTGGCGTGGCCTAGGGATCGCCACATTTCTCGAATGGACGGGCGGCAACGCCTTGGAAGAAAAAGTCAATGTTCGCATCTTGGCCGATGGCGTCATTGAGGTCTTTACCGCCGTCAATGCCATGGGCCAAGGCATTGCGACATCCTTGTCCCAACTCGTGGTCGATGTCTTTGGCGTTGACATCTCCAAGGTCCGTGTGGTGATGGGCGACACCGACCGAGGTGCTGGCTTTGGGTCGGTGGGTTCACGCTCGCTCTTCACCGGTGGATCGGCGGTGTCAGTGGGCTCACAAAAGGCCTTGGACAAAGCGCGCGAGCTCGCCGCCAAGAGCCTGGAGGCCGCCGCCTCGGACTTGGATTACGCGGCCGGTCACTTCACGGTCAAAGGCACTGACGTTGGGGTTTCATTGGGAGAACTCGCGGCCAAAGAGGAGCACTCTCGCATTGAGCTCGATTCCAGCACCGCCGCCTCAGGGGCCACTTGGCCCAATGGCTGCCACATCTGTGAAGTCGAAGTTGACCCCGAGAGCGGCACGGTGGCGTTGTGCAGCTACACCTCCATGAATGACGTGGGCCGTGTGGTCAACCCCATGATTGTGGTGGGCCAACTCGATGGTGGGGCTGTTCAAGGCATTGGACAAGCCTTGTGCGAAGGCGTGATCTATGACCCCGCCACGGGCCAGCCCCTCACGGGCAGTTTGATGGACTACGCCATCCCGCACGCCGACATCATGCCAGGGGGGTTCAACACCCACATGGACCAAAGCGTGCCGTGTAAAAACAATGTGCTTGGCGTCAAAGGCGTGGGTGAATTGGGCACCATTGGCGCCACTCCCTCGGTGGTGAATGCCGTGGCCGATGCCTTGGCCCGTCATGGGCTGGGGGGCAAAACGCGAGCGCTTCAAATGCCACTCACACCCGCCAAAGTGTGGGAGATCATTCACGCTTGATGGCCCCACGGGATGACCCCCACGCTTGGGTGGGGTGCTGGGTCTCGCCCGTGAAACCTCAGGGCGCGCTCAAATGTGCACCGATCAAGCCCGCGAGCTCAAACATGTTGACCTCGGCTTTGCCAAAGACTGCTTGCAAGGCTGCATCGCACATGATTTTTCGCTTGTCCTTGGGGTCTTGCAGTCCCTTGGATTTGATGTAGTCCCACAATTTTTTGATCACCTCGGTCCTGGGTGCGGCCTCGCCACCGATCACGTGCGCCAAGGTGGCACTGGGTAAAAGACCCGCACTGGGTTTGCGAGGGGCTTTGGGCTTGGTGGCTTTGGCAGCTTTTTCGGTTGTTGCCGCTTTTGCTGCTTTTGCTGCTTTTGCAGTGGGCTTGGCGCTGGCCTTACCAGCCTTCACAGGTCCTGCGGTTTTGAGCGGCGTTTTGCGCGCCGGGTATTTGCTGGTTCTGGGCTCAAACTCAAACTGAACCTTGCCCGCCGTTGCATCCCAGGCCAAGTAGGCCTTGAACGCACGCCTTGTTCTCATGGAGACGAATTTGTCAAGCAAATCGGTCTTGCCCGTTTCCAGCAATTTTTTGATCTGCTCATGTTCAACGGGCTGCTGCAAAACGATTTTGCCACTCTTGAAAGTACAACTCGGTGTGGCCTGAAGTAAATTGGGCACCGTGTGCTCGCAAACATAGTTTTGTCCACGCTCAAACACGCGCGCACCACATGCAGGACATGCGCCCAAGGACACCTGCTCGCCAAAGTCCACCAACTCGCCGCTCTCGAGCGCATTTTTGTCTTCACCGAAATCAAACTCGAGCTTCCAGTTTTGTTCTTCATCATTGAATTTCAAGGCCATCTCTGCACTGAAGGGCCAACCCGCTTTGGAGCGAAATCCATCCAATGGACCAATGCGCTTGTTGGCCAAAAAGGCCTCCACCTCGCTTTGCTCGAACGCTCGACCGGCAGGGGTCTTGCCAAACGAGAATCCACAGCCTTGGCTTTGTCCGTCGGTGCCTTGGCAAGTGTAGCGTCGGTAGTTTTCTTTGACTTGACCGCCACAGGTGGGGCATGGTGTCGTGAGCGTGACGTAGTCCCCAGGGATGGTGTCCTTGTCATACTCCTTGGCTTTTTTGACAATGTGCTCGGTCATGTCGGCGATGTCTTTCATGAAAGACTCGCGTGAGAGCTCACCGTGCTACATCAAAGACAATTTGTGCTCCCACTCCCCCGTGAGTTCGGGCTTGGAGAGCTCCTCTACACCCAAGCCACGCAGCAGCGTCATGAGCTGAAAGGCCTTGGCCGTTGGGATCAACTCTCGACCTTCTCTGAGCATGTATTTTTCGTTGAGAAGCCCTTCAATGATGGCGGCGCGGGTCGCTGGTGTTCCCAGTCCCTTTTCTTGCATGGCCTCTCTGAGCTCATCGTCCTCGATCGATTTGCCTGCGCCTTCCATGGCGCCCAAGAGCGTCGCTTCAGAAAACCGTGCCGGTGGCCTCGTTTTGAGGGCCTTGGCCAAGGCTTCTTGCGTCATGCTGCGCTCGCCAGGCTCAATGGCGACCAAGGTTTTGGCGTTGGAGTCCTCGTCGCTCGCGTCTTTGCCGTAGATGCTCATCCAACCCGCGTTCACCAGCACCTTGCCTTCGACACGGAACTGATGCGTGTCGCTTGGCAACTTGACCTGGGTGGTGCGCGTGGTCACCAAAAACTCGGCCGATGGATAAAAGATCGCCATGAAACGTCTCACCACCAAGTCATAGAGCTTTTGCTCGGGCTCAGACAATCCCTTGGGATCCTCCAAGGTGGGGATGATGGCAAAGTGGTCACTCACTTTGCTGTTGTCAAACACCCGCTTGCTCGGTTTGATGAAGTTGCTCTTGATCGCGGTCTTGGCAAAACCAGCCAAGTGCTTCATGCCACTGCCTGCAATCATCTCAAAGGTGTCTTTCACCGTGGGCAAGTAGTCTTCGGGCAAATGCCTTGAATCGGTTCTTGGGTAGGTCAAGGCCTTGTGACGCTCGTAAAGACTTTGTGCCAAGGCCAACGTGGACTTGGCAGAAAAACCAAAGCGTCCATTGGCCTCGCGCTGCAAACTCGTGAGGTCAAACAAAGCGGGGGCGGCTTGGGTGGTGGGTTTGCTTTCTTCCGTCACCACACCAGGCTGGTTTAAAACGGCTTGGGCAATGGCCTGCGCGTCTTGCTCGCTCCAGAGGCGATCGGTTTTTTTCTCCGCATCGCTGTCATCTTTTTTGTGGTTGGGGTTGATCCACTTAGAGACATACTCTCCAGCCTTCACTTGAAAATTGGCGTGAATTTCCCAATAGTCACGCGAGATGAATTTGCGAATTTGCTCCTCGCGAACCACCACCACCGACAAGGTGGGGGTTTGCACGCGACCCACGGTGGTGAGAAAAAAACCACCATCGCGAGAATTGAACGCGGTGAAAGCCCGCGTGCCATTGATACCGACCAACCAATCGGCCTCCGAGCGGGACCTTGCCGCATCGGCCAAGCCTTGCATTTGCTGCTCGCTCCTGAGGGCGTTGAAGCCGTCTCGAATCGACTGCGGCGTCATGGATTGAAGCCACAAGCGCTTCACGGGTTTTTTCAGGTCTTTTTTACCACCCGCGTACTGCTCAATCAAACGAAAGATGAGCTCGCCTTCTCGTCCTGCATCGCACGCATTGATCAAGGAGGTGATGTCTTTTCGTTTGACCAACTTCACCACGGCATTGAGCCTGGACTTGGTCTTGTCAACCGGTTTGAGCTCAAAGTGAGGAGGAATCACCGGCAAGTGAGCAAAGCTCCACTTGCCACGCTTGACATCAAACTCCTCAGGCGCTTTGATCTCGAGCAAATGCCCGACAGCGCTCGTGACCACGTAGGTGTCGCTCTCAAAATGGTCGTCGTGCTTTTCAAACTTTCCCGCCACGCTGGTGAGCGCGCGCACAATGTCTTGTGCGACCGACGGTTTCTCAGCAATTACCAGTGTTTTACTCATTCAGTTGTGTCCTTGATGCATAGCATTGTCCAACTTTTTCAGCCCCTTCTTTGCAAACGATCTAAAATTGTCCCCTTCACCGTGCTTGCCTCCCTATTTTGACATGCCCTTTTTTTGAATTGAAATTCCACCATGGCCAACAAGTCCAAGTCTTCCGTCAGTCCTAAAAAACGCATTGAAACCCGCAGCTCCGGGGTCCACGGTAAAGGCGTATTCGCCCTTCAAGACATTGAGCCAGGTAAAAAAATCATCGAGTACAAGGGTGAGGTCATCAGTTGGAAGGAAGCGCAAAGACGCCACCCGCACGACCCAAGCGACCCCAATCACACCTTTTATTTTCATATCAATGAAAAACACGTCATTGATGGCGGCTCTGGTGGCAACAAGGCGCGTTGGATCAACCATGCGTGCGACCCCAATTGTGAAGCAGACGAAAAAAATGGCCGCGTCTTCATCAAGGCCATCCGTGCCATTGCGGCGGGCGAAGAGCTCAATTACGATTATGGCCTGATCATTGACGAGCGCTACACCCCCAAGCTCAAAGCCGAGTACCCCTGCTGGTGCGGTTCACCCGAATGCCGTGGCACTCTGTTGGCACCCAAACGTGCCAAGTCGAAAAAATAATTTTCTCGCTCCCAGGTGGACTGGTGCGCAATGAGTGATCAGCACGAGTTGGGGCACCCGTGGGTCACAGAGTCCTTGCGGCAATCCTTGGCGGAGTTGCCCTCGCACTGGCGCATTGAGCTGCTCCAAGAAGTTGACTCGACCTCGTCGGAGCTCATGCGCCGAGGTCATCAAATGGACTACCAACCCACCGTGTTGATTGCTCAACACCAAAGCGCTGGGCGTGGACGCTCTGGGAAACAGTGGCTGAGTGGCTCGCGCCAGAGCATCACCTTGTCGATGGCGTGCACACTGGTGCCGCGTGACTGGATGGGCCTGTCTTTGGCCTGCGGTGTGGGTGTGGTGCAAGCCCTTGAGAGCCACTTGCCCCCCTCACTCGGCGCCACGCGTGGTGTGGGCCTGAAGTGGCCCAACGACCTCTGGACCTCAGATGCCCGCACGCCATCCAAAGTGGGTGGCTTGCTCATTGAAACGCAAAGCTTGCGCTCGTTCACAACGGCGAGCTCCAAGCCGAGCTCCAAGGCGAGATTTTGTGTACTGGGCGTGGGTCTGAATTTGATGACCCCCCGTTTTGATGGGATGGGGGAGCTGTCCCCCCCACCCATTGGGCTCAAGGAGCTGGGGCTGACACTCACGTCAAGCACCCAAACGCACGAACTTCTGGCCTCGATCGTTCTCTCCTTGGCTCGCACATTGGGCCAATTTGAAGCCTTGGGTTTTGCCCCATTCAAGAGTGAGTTTGAGCGTTTGGATTGCCTCAAGGGCCGTGTCGTCCATCTCTCAGACGCTCGACACGGGCGCGCTCTTGGGGTCAACGACCAAGGCGAATTGCTGCTCGAGATGGGTGACGGCGTGCACACCATCCAAGCCTCTGAGGTGAGTATTCGACCTGAGTGACGGGCGTTCAAATCGCGCTAAGCTCTTTCAAAGCTTGAGGGTCTCGCTTTGGGCGAACTGCACAGGACACTTTCCATTTTGCTAACTGCTGACTGCTGACCCTTTGTTACAACCATTTGTAGGACTCACCTCATGACGCTGAAACTCTATTTCTCTCCTGGAGCGTGCTCCTTTGTCCCTCACTGCATGCTGGAGTTGTCGGGAGCGAGCTTTGAGACCCACATGATCAAACTGCACAAAGGCGAGCACCGCACACCCGAATTCAGGGCCATCAATCCAGAGGGCCAAGTTCCGGTTTTGGTGGACGGGGAGCGTGTCCTCACGCAAATTGTGGCCATCACCTTGTATTTGGACAGTCTCTCTCCCAATGCCCACTTGTTGCCGGTGGATCCCTATGAACGCGCACGGGCAATGCAAACACTCTCTTGGATGAACAACACGGTCCACCCCACCTTTACCCATGTTTTTCGGCCCAACAACTACTCCCCCGATCGTGCGGTACAAGCCGACATCAAAGCGCACGCCACACTTCGCTACCAACAACATTTGCAGACGTTGGACACCTTGGTGGCTGAGCAAATCTCCTTGGGCAGGCCTTGGTTGGCGGGGGACCATGCGGGCCCCTTGGACGCCTACGCCCTGACCCTTTGTCGCTGGGGCACCATTGCTGAGCTCGAGCCCACACAATTTCCCTCACTGTGGGCCCATGTTCAAAAAACCGCCGCGCACACCGATATCGCGCGGGCCATTTCCACCGAACGCTTGGTCCTCAATACCTTGGAGGCAAAGAAGCCTTGAGTCGCATTGAGTCGCATTGAGTCACATTGAGTGACCTTGAATCGCATTGAGGTGCTTGGTGAAGCACCTCTGCAAAACTTCAACTCTTTGCCTTGACGCTCAACCTTCTTGGTGTTCATGGCTCCAGCAGGGCAGCAGTGTCGGTGAGTGAACCTGGCTTGGCGGGTTCGGGGTTGGCCGTCATTTTTTCCAAGCAGTACCCAATGCCTCGCACGGTCAAGATGCGAATGGGTCCGACCTCGACTTTTTTTCTCAATCGATGGATATAGACTTCAATGGCGTTGGGGCTCACCTCTTCCCCCCATTGACAAAGTCGCTCCACGAGCTGATCCTTGCTCACCATGCGCCCACTTCGCTGCAGCAACACCTCGAGCAAACTCAACTCTCGCGCCGACAGCTCCAGCATCTTGCCCTCCATGCGGGCGACCCGACCAATTTGGTCATAGCTCAACGGTCCGTGGCGAATGAGCGTGTTCAATGCGCCTGTGTAGCGCCTGGCCAATGCACGAACCCGAGACTCAAACTCTTGCATCACGAATGGCACGCTCATCACATCATCGGCACCCGCATCCAAGGCCATGATTTTGAACAACACGTCTTGACTTCCGGTGAGAACCATCACGGCACTCATGCCGGCCAAGACACGAAAACGCTTGATGGCCTCTTGTGCAGCGTCTTGATTGTCGGGCGCTTGCAAAACAATCACCTCAAAGGGGGCGTGTGCTCCCATGCCCGATTGCACGAGCTCGGCGTTGCTCACCTGATCGATCACTGCCCCCATGGCGCGCAAACTCTTGCCAACACTGGGTGTGAGATCGGGATCATCAAGGGCGAGAAGAATGCGCACAGTCGAGTCTTTGTTTCTAAAGGTTCAAATCATTGTAGGACTCAACGCATTTCTTGCCGAGCAGGACCTGCATATACCTCCAAACCCAAGGCAATTACAGTGGCCACTTGCTCTCCCACGTCCTCTTTGAATTCCGCCTCCACTTGAGCGACTGCACTCTCAAACGCCTTGAGCCAGGCCAAACCCGTTGGCGTGAATTGGATCAACTTGGCCCGCGCATCCCGCGGATCCTTCTGCCTGGCCACCAAACCCCATGCCGCGCACTGGTCTACCAAGTCGCCCATGGATTGTTTGCTCATCCCAGCACTCTGTGCCAACGCCGTCAATGTGGAACCCTCGATGGCCAGATGCCGGGTCAAGTGAATGTGGGCCGCACTCACTTGGCCTTTGCTCGCCAAGTTGGACAAGGCCAAGGGCACTTGCACGTCATGCGCCATCAGATAAAAGACACGCTCATCAAAGCGCCGCATGGCTTGGCCCAAGAGTCGACCCAGGTGATTTTGACGCCAATCCACGCTCGTGGCATGGAGTGAATGGTTGGTTTTTTGCATCCCCATATAGTAAGGCAAACTGATCAAATATTCTATTTACAAGTTTTAACACTTCGGATAAATTACTGTTTAAGCATCCAGTTCAAAAAAGATGTTTCTCAGATTTATTTTTTAACCCATTGATTTTTAAGGATTTAATTATGGACGCACCCGTCAAGAACCTAGCCGCTTTGAGTGAAAAAACCAAGGCTTTGCAAGCCGCTTTGGCGCAAATTGAAAAACAATTTGGCAAAGGCACCATCATGCGTTTGGGCGAAGGTGAGGTGATCGAAGACATCCAAGTCGTCTCCACAGGCTCCTTGGGACTCGATATTGCGTTGGGGGTGGGCGGTCTACCGCGTGGTCGGGTCATCGAGATTTATGGCCCAGAGTCATCGGGCAAAACCACCCTCACGCTCCAAGTCATTGCCGAGATGCAAAAGCAAAATGGCACTTGCGCCTTTGTCGACGCCGAGCACGCCTTGGACATCCAATACGCTCAAAAACTTGGCGTCAACTTGCAAGAACTCCTCATCTCCCAGCCTGACACAGGCGAGCAAGCGCTGGAAATTGTGGACTCTTTGGTGCGCTCAGGCGCAGTCGACTTGATCGTCATCGACTCGGTCGCGGCGCTCACCCCCAAGGCTGAGCTCGAAGGCGACATGGGTGACTCCTTGCCCGGCCTGCAAGCCAGGCTCATGAGCCAAGCGCTCAGAAAGCTCACCGCGACCATCAAAAAGACCAACTGCATGGTGATCTTCATCAACCAAATCCGCATGAAGATTGGCGTCATGTTCGGCTCACCCGAGACCACCACGGGCGGCAATGCGTTGAAGTTTTATGCCTCTGTGCGCATCGACATTCGTCGCACGGGGACCATCAAAAAAGGAGAAGAAGCGATTGGCAACGAGACCAAAGTCAAAGTGGTCAAGAATAAAGTCGCACCACCCTTCAAGACCGCGGAGTTTGACATCTTGTTTGGCGAAGGCATCTCCCGGCATGGTGAAGTCATTGACTTGGGGGTGACGGCGCGCGTGATCGACAAGTCCGGCGCTTGGTATGCTTACAACGGCGAAAAAATCGGACAAGGCCGCGACAACTCGCGCGAATTTTTGCGTGAAAACCCCGAACTCGCCCACGAAATCGAAAACAAGGTTCGCGAGTCACTGGGCATTCCCTCATTGCCTCCAGCACTGAACACCCCACCCGTGGCAGCCGCAGCGGCGCCTGCGACACTCACCAAAGCCCAAGAGAAGGCCCAAGAGAAAGCCCTGGAGAAGGCACAAGACAAGAGCCTAGAAATGCCCCAGGACTGATGCCATCACTGAGCCCTGTGTGTTGACTGGCCAACGGTGGCGAGTTGACACCTGGGGCAGCGCGCAATGGTTTGAGTTCAACCCGTTTTCAATTGCACACCGTCCATCCCCGTGAAGGAGCCTTCCAACCCAAAAGCGAGCACACACCCTCACCCCAACACCAACCCGATGTCGAACAACTGGGCGCCAACATTGTCTTAGACAAAAACCGCCCACCGACAAGAATCCAGGCGCAAGCACCCTGTGGTGCCTCCTGAGCGAGCAAGTTCTTCTCGATCATTACCGTACATCCAGACACAAACACCGCACACCTACACACACCCTACAACAGCACTGTCAATTGCCAGAACTTGTCCAACCCCTCAGAGTCTTAACGCCATGAACACCTCACCCCGCCCCTACCCCCTCATGTCCCTTAAATCGCGTGCCCTTCGTTTTTTGTCGCATCGCGAATACTCCCGCGCTGAGCTTGCGCAAAAACTCAAACCCTTTGAAACGAGCGAGGGCGAGATGGTGAGCGTTTTGGATGAACTCCAAGCCAAAGATTTTTTAAATGAGGAACGACACGCTCGCTCTTTGGTCAACCGCAGAAGCGAGAAATTGGGCCTGGGCCGACTGAAACTAGAAATGCGTGCCAAGGGTGTGCCCGACGATTTGGCAATCGAAGCCCTGAAATCGGTGGAGGGCACGGAGGTTGAACGCGCACAAGCACTGTGGCAAAAGAAATTCGGCCTCCTCGAAGTCGACCCCAAAGCGCAAGCACGGCAGAGCCGGTTCTTGATAGCGCGCGGCTTTAGCATGGACACCGTGCGAGCCGTCTTCAAGCGTGCCGCACAAGACGCCCAGGCCGAGAACACCTAGCCTGGCCCCCTACAAACTAGCCCAGGCGTTGGCGATCGAGCCCCAACATCAAACGAATGTTTTGGACGGCCGCGCCACTGGCACCCTTGCCCAGGTTGTCCAAGCGCGCAAGCATCAAGCATTGACCACTGCTCTCGTGCGTGGCCACCTCGATCTCGAGCCGATTGCTGCCATTGAGAGCGGTGGCATCTAAGCGAGTGGGCGCCTGGGTGTTCACGCTCACCTCGCTGAACGCCAGTCGCCCGTAGTGATGGCCATAAATATCGAGCAAATCGTCCCGACTCAATGGCCTCTCCAATTGATCTTGGTGCAGTGGCAGCTGCACCACCATGCCTTGCTTGAAGTTGCCCACACTGGGCACAAACAAGGGTCGGCGCAAGAGGCCGGTGTAGCGCATGATCTCGGGCACGTGCTTGTGCTCGAGCCCCAAGGCGTAGTACTCCATCAAGGGAGATTGTCCGCTCTCATAGGACTCAATCATGCTGCGCCCACCACCGGAGTAGCCACTCACACTGGGCAACGCAATCCTCGCTTGGGCGGACAAGACCCCAGCATCGAGCAAGGGGCGCAAGAGCGCAATCGCCCCAGTGGCATAGCACCCAGGATTGCTCACCCACACAGCGTTCGCAATCAAGCCTTCTTGCTCGGGGCAAAGCTCCGGAAAGCCATACACCCAAGGCGCTTGGGTGCGGTGCGCGCTCGAGGCATCCACCACTTTGGGGGCCTGTGGACCCAGGCTCTGAATCAAAGCCACCGACTCTTTGGCTTGCTCATCGGCCAAGCAAAGCACCACCAAATCGGCTTGGGCCATCAAGACACGCTTGGCACTCTCGTCCTTACGTGCATGGGGTTCAATCGCCAAGAGCTCAAAGGACGCCTCACGCTGCAATTGCTCCTTGATCAAGAGGCCCGTGGTCCCCGCCTCTCCGTCAATGAATATTTTGAACATGATTAACCACCAATTGAAGAGAATTTTGTGAAGGTTTGAACTCTGGCGTGCCAAAAGCGATTATTTTGCCCAGGTCATGATACAGTTCTGTTCGGCAAAGTTCAGTTATCTGACGCCCCACGGGGTGGCCAAGACAACAACTCTATTTTCCCCTGATTTTTAAGAGAACTTGATGAAAATTCACGAATACCAAGGCAAAGAAATTTTGCGGCAGTTTGGCGTCCCCACTCCCAGGGGCATCCCGGCCTTCACCGTACAAGAAGCGGTCGAAGCGGCACAAAAACTGGGCGGTCCGGTATGGGTGGTCAAAGCTCAAATTCATGCCGGTGGACGCGGCAAGGGTGGGGGAGTGAAGCTTGCCCGCTCCATCGATGAAGTTCGTCAGCTCGCCTCCGAGATCTTGGGCATGCAACTCGTGACCCATCAAACCGGCCCCATGGGCCAAAAAGTTCGCCGCCTGTTGATCGAAGAGGGTGCGGACATTCAAAAAGAATATTACGTCTCCGTGGTGACCGACCGCGCCACGCAAAAAGTGGTGATGATGGGCTCGTCTGAAGGCGGCATGGACATTGAAGAAGTGGCCCACTCGACACCTGAGAAAATCATCAAAGTCTTCATCAACCCCATGGAGGGCATGAGCACTGAACAAGCCATGGGCCTTGCCCACGGCATCGGCGTGCCCGAGGCGAGTGCCGCAGAGGCCGCAAGCGTCATGCAAAAGCTCTACCAAGCCTATATGCAAACCGACTCCTCTTTGGCCGAGATCAACCCCTTGATTTTGCAAGGCGACGGCCACATCAAAGCGCTGGATGCCAAATTCAATTTTGATCCCAACGCCCTCTTTCGACACCCAGAAATTGTGGCCTACCGCGATTTGGACGAAGAAGATCCAGCCGAGATCGAAGCGAGCAAGTTTGATCTGGCCTACATCAGCTTGGATGGCAACATCGGCTGCTTGGTCAACGGTGCGGGCTTGGCCATGGCCACCATGGACACCATCAAGCTCTTTGGCGCAGAGCCCGCGAATTTTCTGGATGTGGGTGGCGGCGCCACCCCTGAGAAAGTCACCGAGGCCTTCAAGATCATGCTCAAAAACCCCAAAGTCAAGGCCATTTTTGTCAACATCTTTGGTGGCATCATGCGCTGCGACACCATTGCCACGGGCATCATCAGCGCGTGCAAGGCGGTCAACCTGAGCGTGCCCTTGGTCGTGCGCATGAAAGGCACCAACGAAGAGTTGGGCAAATCCATGCTCGCTCAGTCGGGTCTGCCCATCATCAGTGCCGACACCATGGCCCATGCGGCCCAACAAGTCGTCGCCGCCGTCAAATAAGCCCCAAGGTTTGCATCATGTCCATCTATATCAATAAACACACCAAAGTCATCACCCAAGGCATCACCGGCAAGACCGGTCAATTTCACACTGAAAAATGCCAAGAATACGCCAATGGGCGCGAATGTTTTGTGGCCGGCGTGAATCCCAAAAAAGCCGGCGAAAAGATTTTTGACATCCCCATTTATGCCTCCGTCAAAGAAGCCGCCGATGAAACCGGTGCCACGGTCTCCGTGATTTACGTCCCCCCGGCTGGCGCTGCTGCTGCCATCTGGGAGGCGGTTGAAGCTCATCTGGACTTGGTCATTTGCATCACCGAAGGCATCCCTGTCAGAGACATGCTTGAAGTGCGCAACAAAATGAAAGCCAAGGAAGCCGCTGGCGGCAAGAAAACCCTTCTCCTCGGCCCCAATTGCCCAGGCCTCATCACGCCCGATGAAATCAAAATCGGCATCATGCCTGGCCACATCCACAGAAAAGGTCGCATTGGCGTGGTCTCGCGCTCAGGCACCCTCACCTATGAAGCGGTGGCACAGGTCACGGAAATTGGTTTGGGCCAATCGTCGGCTGTCGGAATTGGAGGCGACCCCATCAATGGGCTTAAACACATCGATGTGATGAAAGCCTTCAATGATGACCCCGAGACCGATGCCGTGATCATGATCGGTGAGATTGGCGGACCCGATGAAGCCGAAGCGGCGCGTTGGTGCAAAGACAACATGAAAAAACCCGTGGTGGGCTTCATCGCTGGAGTCACAGCACCCGCAGGCAAACGCATGGGACACGCCGGCGCCTTGATCTCGGGCGGCGAAGACACGGCTGACGCCAAATTGGCCATCATGGAGGCTTGTGGCTTTAAAGTCACCAAAAACCCATCAGAAATGGCCGCCTTGCTCAAGGGCATGCTCTGAGATTGAGGGGGACGCCCCAGAGAGTGCGCGCGTTCGCGCACTCTGGCGGCCTCACCCTTGGGCCTGAGTGCAAAACTTCATCGCCCTTGTGAGTCCTCTCCAGCTCCAACCGAGTTTGAACCATTGAACTGGCCATCCAGTTGACCCGCACGTCGATTGAGGGTTAACCATCGGGACTTTGCCGTTACACTTTATCACCTTGGTCTTCATGGCCTCTTATTATAGTAGGGATCGATCACATGGATTTCATATCACAACTTCAAAATGCAGATTTTTGGATCAACTTGCTCAAGATCATCTGGATCAACGTGGTCTTGTCCGGTGACAATGCTGTCGTGATTGCGCTGGCCGCAAGAAGCTTGCCCCCCAGTGAGAGAAAACTGGCCATCATCTGGGGCTCTGGGGTCGCAGTGGCCTTGCGAGTGATCCTCACCGTCGTGGCGGCCCAATTGATGGCATTCCCTTACTTGCAAATCGTGGGCGGTGCGCTCTTGTTGTGGATTGGCGTGCAATTGCTCGCTGAATCAGACGACGGTGATGGAGAAGATCAAAGTCACGCCAGTCTCATGGCCGCCATTCGCACCATCTTGCTCGCTGACTTGGTGATGAGTTTGGACAATGTGATTGGTGTGGCCGCTGCCGCCAAAGGTGAGATGTCTTTGGTCATTTTGGGCCTCGCCATCAGCATTCCTTTGGTGGTGTTCAGCTCCACCCTCATGATCACGGTCATGACACGCTTTCCCATCTTGGTCACTCTAGGTGCCGCCTTGATTGGATGGGTGGGCGGTGAGGCGTTGGTGAACGACTCAGCGTTGAAGCCGCTGATCCTTGACAACATGCTCATCGAGTACGGTGTGCCCGGATTGTGCGCGTTGGGCGTGGTGCTCATTGGCAACTATATTAAAAACAAAGCCCAACACGAGCCAGAAGCGATCGACAATTAGTCTCCAGCAATCAACGTCAATCGTGCAAAAGGGCCCACTCAGGGCCCTTTTTTGGTTGTTTTCATCCTGATCTGGTCTCTTAGGATGAACGATCCTCATTGGGTCTGGACGTGTTGGCCAGGTAGTGCCCAGAGCGACCGCCACTTTTTTCAAGCAAACGCACCTCGGTGATGACCATCCCTCGGTCCACGGCTTTGCACATGTCATACACCGTCAAGAGCGCAATTTGCACCCCCGTGAGGGCTTCCATCTCAACGCCTGTGGGCCCCACGGTCTCTGCCGTGACGCAACACTCCAGGCCAAAGCGCGCGAACTCAGGCGCATCCACCACCTGCCACTCCAACGCCACCCGGGTGAGGGCCAGGGGATGGCACAAGGGGATCAAGTCGCTTGTTCTTTTGGTGGCTTGAATTCCAGCGATTCGCGCGACTCCCAAGACATCGCCTTTTTTGGCGGTGCCTTGTCGAATGAGCGCCAAGGTCTCGGCTTGCATCCCAATAAAGCCTTGCGCGATGGCGACACGGTGCGTGGGGTCCTTGCCATGCACGTCCACCATGTGGGCTTGGCCTTGGTCATCAAAATGGGTCAGTGACATGGGGAAGATCCTTGCAAGAAAGCGTTAACATTGGTATGCGATGATAACGTTGTCTTTTGCAGGTGAGCTGATTTTCGGGCTGGCCTGCGACAAATATGATGTGCAAAAACTGTCCTTGAAATTCTTCAGCCCCAACACCCGCAACGACGTGCTGGGCCCATCTGCGGTGCCCCATAGGGCGGTGCACTGGGCCACGCTGCTGTTGTTGTTGGGACTGGGCGTGTCCCCACCATGCTGGCCTCAAGCCTTGAGAGGAGACAACACGGCTGCAGAATCTGGGCTCACGCGCGAGCCCTTGAATCCACCCCGGGTCGTTTCCAGCAAAGCACGCCTTGAGACGCAACTCCCAAGCCTTGGCGACGGCTCCGAGATGGGCCTCGCAGAAGAAAGACGCATTGGCGAGTCGGTCGTCAAGGAGATTTTTCGCGACCCCGATTACTCAGAAGACGCGGTGTTGGTGGACTACATTCAGTCGCTTTGGCAGCCCTTGATCCAAGCGGCGAGTTTGCGTGGCGAGTTGTCCAGTGATATGCTGCAGCGCTTCG
Source organism: uncultured Burkholderiales bacterium (assembly GCA_903864315.1). GTDB lineage: Bacteria > Pseudomonadota > Gammaproteobacteria > Burkholderiales > Burkholderiaceae_C > Limnohabitans. The sequence continues at coordinate 22,162 of CAIPFK010000268.1, forward strand.
CTTGGCAAGTGCTCCTCATCAAGGACCCCAGCATCAACGCCTTTGCGCTACCCGGAGGCTACATGGGTGTTCACCTCGGGCTCCTTGGTGTGGTCTCCAACCAAGATGAACTCGCCTCGGTGTTGGCGCATGAACTCAGCCACATCACCCAGCGACATTTGTCTCGACTTTTTGCACAGCAATCCCAACAAACCCCGCTCCTCATTGGCGCCATGCTCTTGGGTGTCTTGGCTGCGAGCAAAAGCCCCAATGCCGCGAGTGCCTTGATGGTGGGCGGTCAAGCCGTGACCGCCCAAAACCAGCTCAACTTTTCGCGCGACATGGAGCGTGAGGCCGACCGAGTGGGCTATGGGGTCATGACCCAAGCGGGGTTTGATGGCGCGGGCTTTGCCAGCATGTTCTTAAAGCTCCAACAAGGCTCGCGCTTCAATGACAATGGCCAGTACCCCTATTTGCGCTCTCACCCGCTCACCACCGAGCGCATTGGCGACATGCAGTCCAGAAGCCTGGGGGGCGACTCGAATATGGCCAACATCAACGCCTCTGCAGCCAATTGGTCACACCTCATGATGTCTGCACGCGCACGGGTGCTCACCCGCACGCAGCACGACGCCTTGAGGCTTCATGTTCAATTGGCACAGCATGCCGTATCGAGCCCTCAAGAGCCCTTGGGCAACCGCATTGGAGCGCTCTATGCTGGGGTGCTGGCCAGTGCTTACATGAACGACTTCAACATGTCTGAGCAGATGCTTGAACGTTTGCAGTCTTGGCTCTCCACTTCGGCCAATGAAGCCGCACGTTACAACGTCGCGCTCTTGCGCGCCGAGGTGGCGCTCATGAACCAAGCCCCAGAGCAGACGATTGCCTTGCTCGAGCCCTTGAGCCACACACGTGCTCGCTTGCTGCTCTTGAACCAGGCGCGGCTTCAAATCACGCCCGCCAGACTGCAAGACCCTGCGCCCAACTTGAGCCATCGTACAAACCTGCCCACCCAGAGCGTGAACGATTTGCATGAATGGGTGGTCTTGCATCCCCGAGACGCTCAAGCGTGGGAGTTGTTGTCACAGGCTCAAAGGGCGAGCCTTGATGCACTGGGGGCAACTCGCTCCTTGGCAGAATCATTCGCGGTCAAGTTTGACGTCAATGCCGCTGTAGACCGAATGATCGCCGCGCAAAATTTGGCCAAACAACTCGCCCATGACCACCTCATGACTCGTGCACAAGAGATGGAAGCCTCCATCATCGACACGCGACTGCGAGAGCTGCTGGTGACACGGCGCGAGCAATCACTCCAGCGCTGAGTTGAGCGCCACCCCCCACAGGCTGTAGAGCAAGGAGCCCAGCAAGGCGTCTGAGAAATGTGCAATTTCAAAGCCTTGTATCAAAGCCGAGGCCCACCAAAACATCAAGGCATTGATGATGAA
>CAIPFK010000269.1 GCA_903864315.1 uncultured Burkholderiales bacterium
AAGTGGCGAAATAGGTAGACGCAGCAGATTCAAAATCTGCCGGTGCAAAACACCGTGCCGGTTCGATTCCGGCCTTCGGCACCATTGAATTGTATCGCTCCTGAGGACTGCACCATCCTCAGGGTGCCACCCAATCCATGGCACCCCAACCAGACGACTGGTTCATACAAACCTCAGCATTCGACATCGCCGGCCTTAATGATGAAGAGCCAGACTCTAAGCTTTTGGGCTCGGCGTGCGCCACCCCCTGGCATTTTCGCTCGCGCTCTGACGCTGGCGTGAGCCTTGAATGTTGGATATGATTGGCATTGAGACAACAACGCAGTGACCCAGCGATTGCGCTGCATTCAGGCTGTGCCCCATCATTGTGGGATGAGCATAGATCCCGAATGCCCATTGCATTTGCACCCATCAAGCCCCAAGAGCTTGAATTCATTCCATCAAAGGACAAACCATGCAACACCAAGTCTTCGCCAAGAGCCCAAGCTCTCGACCATTGAACCCAGCACGACCCACCATGGACCTGCCAACGGCTTGGACATGGGCACTGGTTTTGATCTCAGGCTTGCTGACTCTGAGCTTGACAGCCCACGCGCAGTCTTTTCCAACCAAACCCATTCACGTGATCGTGCCCTTTGCCGCGGGCTCTGCGACCGATCAAATCGGGCGCGCTTTTGCCGCCAAGATGGGGGAAGAGTTGGAGCAACCCTTGATCGTGGACAACAAGGTGGGGGTGAATGGCATGCTCGGGGCCGACTATGTTGCCAAGTCTGCGGCTGATGGCTACACGCTCTTATTTGGCACGAACAGCACGAATGCAGCACTCAAGAGTCTCATGAAAAAGCTGCCTTATGATCAAGACACGGCCTTTGCACCGGTGGCCTTCATGGGCTCGGTGCCCTTGATCGTTGCGGTCAACAACGACATGCCCACCAAAACACTCAAAGAGTTCATTGCACTTGCCAAAGCCAAGCCTGACTTCGTCACCTTTGCCTCGGCATCGACCTCTCAGCTGGTCTCCTCGGCCATGCTCGCAGGCATGACGGGTGTGGAGATGACCTCGGTGCCCTATAAAAGTGGTCCCAACGCCATGACGGACCTCATTGGTGGCCAAGTCATGATGTTCACCGCCGACTTTGCAGTGATGTTGCCCCAGGTCAAGGCTGGCAAGATTCGCGGCTTGGCGGTGACGTCCACACAACGATCCAAGGCCATTCCTGATCTGCCAAGCGTCAATGAAGCGCTTGGCATCAAAGGCTACGAGCTCATTGCTTACTTTGCCAGTTTCGCCCCTGCAGGCACACCCAAGGACGTGATCATGAAACTCAACCACGCCAGCAACACGGCTGCGAGTAGCAAGGAAATACTGGACAAATTTGCCGACATTGGCTTTGATACCGAACCCGGAACACCCGATGCTTTGATGCAACGCAGTAAATTGGAAACAGCCAAATGGGCCAAGGCCATCAGGGACGCCAAAATTGAGCCCCAATAAAGTCCATTCTTGCCCCAAGCAAAGGCAAGTATGCTTGAATCCAATCAAAACAGTTAGAAACAATTCATAGAAGTCACACGCCATGTCCATGCTTTTTTCAACCTTTGACCTGCCTTCTCCCAAGGGGCCTTTGACGCTGGCCAATCGAGTGGTGATCGCACCCATGTGCCAATACTCCGCGATGGATGGCCAGGCCACCGATTGGCACTTGATGCATTGGGGCAATTTGCTCAACTCAGGTGCTGCCATGGTGACGCTGGAGGCCACGGCCATTTCTTCTGAGGGGCGCATCACACCAGGGTGTTTGGGCCTGTGGGACGAAACCACACAAGATGCACTGGCCACACATCTGCACAAAGCACGGTCATTGGCTCCCCACACTCCCGTGTGCATTCAACTCGGGCATGCGGGGCGCAAAGCCTCCAGTGCCACGCCTTGGAATGGCGGCAAACTATTGTCGCCAGATGTGGGAGGCTGGCAGACCTTGGCACCCAGTGCCATTTCGCACACGCCGCATGAACCCGCCCCTTTGGCCTTGGATGAAGCGGGCTTGGCAAAAGTCAAGGCAGATTTTGTGGCTTCAGCAGTTCGCGCACAACACATCGGCATTGAGGCCATTGAACTGCACGGCGCTCATGGCTATTTGCTCCATCAATTCCTCTCGCCACTCTCCAACCACAGAACAGACGCCTATGGTGGAAGTTTTGAAAATCGAATTCGTTTCCCACTGGAAGTTTTCAAAGCGGTCAGACAGGCCTATCAAGGCGTCTTGGGCATGCGGATTTCCGCCACCGATTGGTCAACTGAAGGGCTCACTGGCGAGGAGAGCGCTGAATTTGCAGTGAGACTCAAAGACGCAGGCGCCAACTTTATTCACGTGTCCACCGGCGGAGTTGACCATGCCCAGAAAATTGCTCTCTCACCAGGCTACCAAGTTCCATTCGCCAAACAAGTCAAAGACAAATCAGGTCTGGCCACCACCGCTGTTGGTTTGATCACTGACGCAAAACAGGCCGAGGACATTGTGGCCCGAGGCGACGCCGATCTCATCGCCTTGGCGCGTGCAGTTCTCTTCAATCCCCGCTGGGTGTGGAGTGCGGCCGCACAGCTTGGCGGGCATGTGAAGTCCAGTCGCCAATACTGGAGGTGTCTGCCCAAAGAGGCCGCGCACATTTTTGAATCCAGCACCAACGCACAACGCTGAGGCAGTGGTTCACCGTGCTAGGGTTGAAATAAGCTACGTCCCGCCCCATCCTTGAAGTGGGGTTGGGTATTGAAGCCTCATGCGAAGTTCTTTTTTCATTCTCGCATTGATCATTTTGCGAGACTCTTGCATGAAACTCCATTGCATGGCAGAGATCTCACCTTGAACCTGATCGCGACTCAAGGCAAGAGGCGCAGGCAGCTTGAAGAACTCTGCGGCCAAGCGCATGTAGTCGCCCATCAATAAAACGCTGTCGTCATTGATATTGAAAGTTCTCAACGCACAACCCAAGAACAAACTGCGCCAGCAAGCCA
>CAIPFK010000270.1 GCA_903864315.1 uncultured Burkholderiales bacterium
GGGGTAGGCGGCAATGAACTCTTTGAGCTCTTGGGGTGTTTTGGCCGTGATCCAGCGCGCGCCCGTGTAGGGGCAGGACTCCATGCGCACATCACAATCGTATTCGGCTTTGAGTCGGTGCTGCACGACTTCAAACTGCAACTGCCCGATGGCGCCCAAGAGCATCAAGCCGCCCATCTCGGGTCGAAAGACTTGGATGGCACCTTCTTCGCCGAGTTGGGCCAGTCCCGTTTGCAGCTGCTTGGTGCGCAGTGGGTTTTTGAGCACCACGGTCATGAAGAGCTCGGGTGCGAAAAACGGCAACCCCGTGAATTGTGCGGTCATGCCATCGGTGATGGTGTCACCGAGTTGCACGCCACCATGCGTTGTAAAGCCAATGATGTCGCCCGCGTAGGCCTCTTCCACCGCCTCTCGGCGTTGGCTTAAAAAAGTCACCACCGAGGTCGGTCGCAGCTCTTTGGCGGTGCGCTGCACTTTGAGTTTCATGCCCGGTGCATAACGACCGGAGGCCACCCGCACAAAGGCGATGCGGTCGCGGTGAGACGGGTCCATGTTGGCTTGAACTTTGAAGACCACGCCCGAGAAGTTCGCTTGATCGGGCTCGATGGCGGTGAGCACGTGCTCGCCCTTGCCATTCAATGAACTGGTCCGGGTTTTGGGTGCAGGGGCCAAGTCGACCAAGGCGTCGAGCACCTCCATCACGCCAAAATTGTTCACCCCCGAGCCAAAGAACACGGGGGTTTGAAGTCCCGCCAAAAACGCCTCGCGGTCAAAACTCGGAGACGCGCCACGGGCCAATTCCATGGCCTCGAGCGCGGTGGTGTATTCCTGGCCAAAACGCGCGAGCAAGGCCTCGGGATGGTCCAAGGGCATGGTCTCAAAGTCTTGGGGGCGTCTCTCCGATCCAGACTCGAACACTTTCATGCTGTTGGCCTTCAAGTCCATGATGCCGCCAAAGGTCTTGCCTTGACCCACCGGCCAGGTCATGGGCACGCACGGCATGCCGAGCTCTCGTTCGACCTCGTCCAAGATGTCCAAGGGGTCGCGCACTTCGCGGTCCATTTTGTTGACAAAGGTGATGATGGGGGTGTTGCGTTGGCGGCAGACCTCAATCAAGCGGCGTGTTTGCGCCTCCACCCCGTTGGCCGCGTCGATCACCATGAGGGCGGAGTCGACGGCCGTGAGCACGCGGTAGGTGTCTTCAGAGAAGTCTTTGTGCCCTGGGGTGTCGAGCAAATTGATCACATGCTCGCGGTAGAGCATTTGCATCACCGAGGAGGCGACCGAGATGCCGCGTTGTTTTTCGATCTCCATCCAGTCGCTGGTGGCGTGACGGGTGGCTTTGCGCGCTTTGACGGAGCCGGCGATTTGGATGGCCCCAGAAAAGAGCAGGAGTTTTTCTGTGAGCGTGGTTTTGCCCGCATCGGGGTGGGAGATGATGGCAAAGGTGCGGCGACGCTTGACCTCATCGGCTAAGGAGCCGTGTTGCATAACCTGATTCTCGCTCTTGGGGGTGTCGGTGAAGGGGTCTATTTTAGGGCCACGCGCTGCTCTGGCCCCCATGGGGGTGCCTTTTTTAGACCCAGTGCGCTCAAAAAGGGTCTTTCACGGGGTGGGCTTTACGCCAAGCGTCAAGTTTGGTTAAAATGTTGGGCGACCGAGGAGCGATGCAGTTTTTGTTGATGCGATCCTGGGGCCGATGAATTGTCGGGCCCTTTGAGCAGACTAAAAATGAGGCTCGGTTGATTCGACACATCAACGGCGCTCACCCACTGCGAGTTTGTGAGGTGAGTGGTTGAGCCCTGAGGTTGTGGGGTGTTCGAGCACACTGACGCAAGCCCAGCGCGGCCTTCATTGTTCGCACAACGCAGTGGTCTTCATCATTCTCTTTGGAGTATCAAGACATGAACGCTGCGATCAAGCCCCTGCACACCACCGACTTTGTGGTGACCGATTTGTCCTTGGCCGATTGGGGCCGCAAAGAAATCAAAATTGCCGAAACCGAAATGCCCGGTTTGATGGCCATCCGCGATGAATTCGCCAAGGCTCAGCCCTTGAAAGGTGCGCGAGTCACGGGGTCGCTTCACATGACCATTCAAACGGCCGTGTTGATCGAGACACTGCAGGCCTTGGGCGCCCAAGTGCGCTGGGCGTCTTGCAATATTTTCTCGACCCAAGACCATGCTGCGGCAGCGATTGCTGCCGCAGGCACCCCTGTGTTTGCCAAAAAGGGTGAAAACCTCACGGAATACTGGGACTACACCCACCGCATTTTTGAGTTCGGTGCCGCCCACGCGCCTGGCGAAGGCCCCAACATGATTTTGGACGATGGTGGCGACGCCACCCTCCTCATGCACTTGGGCAAGCGCGCCGAGACCGATCCTTCGGTGCTCAGCAACCCCACGAGCGAAGAAGAGGTGTGTTTGTACGCCGCCATCAAGGCGCAGTTGGCCAAAGATCCCACCTGGTACAGCAGAAAAGGGGCGCAGATCATTGGTGTCACTGAAGAGACCACCACTGGTGTGCATCGCTTGAAAGAAATGTCGGTTGCTGGCACATTGATGTTCAGGGCGATCAACGTGAACGACTCTGTCACCAAGAGCAAGTTTGACAATTTGTACGGTTGCCGCGAGTCCTTGGTGGACGGCATCAAGCGCGCCACCGATGTGATGATCGCGGGCAAAGTGGCCGTGGTGGCCGGTTATGGCGACGTGGGCAAGGGCTCGGCCCAGGCTTTGCGTGCGTTGAGCGCCCAAGTGTGGGTGACCGAGATCGACCCCATCAATGCACTGCAAGCGGCCATGGAAGGCTACAAAGTGGTGACGATGGAGTACGCGGCCGACAAGGCGGACATTTTCGTCACGGCCACGGGCAACAAGCATGTGATCAGTCACGAACACATGCTCGCCATGAAAGACCAAGCCATTGTTTGCAACATCGGTCACTTTGACAATGAAATCGACATCGCGGCGATGGAAGCCTACACCTGGGAAGAGATCAAGCCACAGGTCGATCACATCCTGCTGCCCAACGGAAAACGCATCATCATGCTTGCCAAAGGCCGCTTGGTCAATTTGGGTTGTGGCACGGGCCACCCCAGTTTTGTGATGAGCTCTTCGTTTGCCAATCAAACCATTGCGCAAATTGAACTCTTCAGCCATCCCGAGCGCTATGAGTCTGGTCAGGTCTATGTGCTGCCCAAACACTTGGACGAAAAAGTGGCCAGACTTCATTTGATGAAAGTGGGCGCCATGCTCACCGAACTCTCAGACATGCAAGCCGCCTACATTGGGGTGAGCAAATCAGGTCCTTATAAGCCCGATACGTACCGCTATTGAGAAGGGGGTGGGGCTTTGACTGGCCCCCTCTATTTTGAAGCGAGCAAATTCAACGTTGAGCTTGTCTCCTGATCTAGCGCTCAGTCCGCCCGGGCCAGCACTGTCCGTCTTGTCCCCAGACAAGATGCCTCAGACTCATTGGCAACGCACGCTGATGCTGTTGTGAGTCTGTCGGGACCGGTGGCACGGGTGGGATCCTCACGCAGGGGCCCTGCCCGGGGCGCCATTGACTTTGACCACGTCTCGGGTCCAGGTCCAGGACCAGGACCTGGACCTATGGGGGCGCTAGCCAGGCCATGAACGCATCATCCACAAATAACCATGACCCACCACACCCGCACCCGACCCGCTTTGAGCGTTGAGTTTTTCCCACCCAAGACCCCCCAGGGCGCAGAGCGCCTGAGGGTGGTTCGCCATGAACTCTACGCTTTGAAGCCTGAGTTTTGCTCGGTGACCTTTGGCGCCGGCGGCTCGACCCAAGAGGGCACCCTCAATACGGTGCAAGAGATCATCCATGAAGGCCATGAGGGTGTGGCGCATTACTCCTGTGTGGGGGCGACGGCGGCGAGTGCACATGCGCATCTGTCTCGCTTGGCCGCGATGGGGGTGCGCCGCATTGTGGCCTTGCGTGGGGACTTGCCCAGTGGCTTTGGCTCGAGTGGCGAGTTCACTTACGCCAAAGATTTGGTGGCCTTTGCGGTGCGCGAGTTCCCCGGGGTTTTTCACATCGAAGTGGCGGCCTATCCCGAGACCCATCCCCAGGCCAGAACTTACCAAGCCGACTTGAAGGCCTTTGTCGACAAAGTCCACGCCGGCGCGAACTCGGCCATCACCCAATACTTTTTCAGCGCCCAATCCTACTTCCGTTTTGTAGAGGATGTGAGCACTCACTCTGTGAATATCCCAATCGTGCCCGGCCTCATGCCCATCACCAATTCGTCGCAATTGCTGCGGTTCTCAGATGCCTGCGGGGCCGAGGTGCCACGCTGGATTCGCCAGCGCTTGGAGTCCCTGGGGGACGATCAGGCCTCGATCAAGGCGTTTGGGCTGGATGTGATGTCTCGCTTGTGCGAGGAGCTCCAAGCGGGCGGGGTGCCCGGCATCCACTTTTATAGCCTCAACCACAGCGAAGCGATTTTGGGGATTTGTGACAATTTGGGCTGGCGCTGAGACCGCACCGATCCAGTGTTGAGCCACTATTGTGGCCGTCAAGCCGCATCCCCATGGGGCCGTGCGGCCCCTTGGGTTTTGGTCTTAGCCGCCCGAGTCCATGACAAAATTGGCGTGGTCGTCTTGGCCCATGCGTTCGAGCAACTCGGGCATGGCCTCCTTGGCCAAGGCGGCCAAGGTGTAGGGCGGGTTGATCACAAAAAGACCACTGCCGGGCAGGCCTGGGCGTTTTTGACGCTCTAGCACTTGTTCAAGTTGGCCGGGCAAGGCGGTGAATTTGGCCGACTTGACCATCAACGAGAGGTGCAACCAGGGACGCTTGGCTTGTTGGGCCAGGGTTTTGAGGCGTTTGGGGAGGTCGTGCGCATGCGCCCGGGCGATGAGGGGATACCAAACGATGTAGGTGCCGGTTTCAAAGCGGCGCAAACAGTCCTGGATGCTCAGAGCCACTTTGGCGTAGTCGGACTTGATCTCATAACTCGGATCCATCAAGACCAAGCCACGCCGACTCTTGGGCGGGAGAAATTTCTTCATCCCCTCAAAGCCATCTTCCCGGAGCACGGCGACTTGTCGGCCAGCCCTCAGTTGGGCCACGTGCTGCTCCAAGAGTCGGGTGTCGGTGGGGTGCAACTCAAAGAGCTTCAAGCGGTCGCTCGCATTCAAGTAGTGCTGGATGATGAAAGGCGAGCCAGGATAGAGCGTGGTTTTTTTGCCGGTGTTGAAGGCCTCCAAGGTGGCGACGTAGTCTTTGAGCAAGGTGCTCTTCAAGGGCCGAGGGTCCTTTAAAAACTGCTCGATGCCTTCCCCAGCCTCGCCGCTCAGGGCCAAGGCCTGGCTATCAAGGCGGTACAGACCAGCCCCGGCGTGGCTGTCGATGACGGACAAGGGCACGGGCTTTTCTGTCATGTATTTGACAATGGAGATGAGCACACTGTGCTTTAAAACATCGGCATGGTTGCCGGCATGGTAGGCGTGACGATAACTGAACATAGGGGTGCAATGGTAACCTTTAAGTGAGCTTCAGGCGCACAGACTTGTGTTGATGAAGCCCTGTGAGACACTGAACGTCGTCTGGGGGGCCCTTGGAGCGCGTCAAAAGAGGTTTTGACCCCCCAAAGGCACTCAAACCCCAAGGACATGTGTTTGAAAACAACGTTTTGGTCCCTCCAGACACTCCAGACACTCCTTCTTGGGGCGCCTTGGGGTGACTTGGCTCCCTCTGGACTCCCGTTGCCCTCAAAACTCAAAAGCCATCTTGCCATCAATCGTGGTGGCGTCGTATAATGGAAGGCTTCGCAGCGTTCAGGTATCCCGCGGCGGAGTGCAACAATTCACCACCTAAGAGGTTCTCGTCAGAAGAACGCCGACCGTGGCAAAAGGATCCAACAAACCCAACTCAAGGAATTTTCCATGTCTACATTCAGCGCAAAACCCGCTGACGTGGTGCACGAGTGGTTTGTGATTGACGCCACCGATTTGGTGCTCGGACGTGTTGCCAGCGAAGCTGCACTCCGTTTACGCGGCAAACACAAGGCCATTTATACGCCTCACGTCGATACC
>CAIPFK010000271.1 GCA_903864315.1 uncultured Burkholderiales bacterium
GAAAACTCAGAGCTCAACGGCATCTTGAGAGCGCTTGACGCCAAATACATCCGACCCGCACCAGGGGGTGACATCATTCACAAGCCGGAGATTTTGCCCACGGGCAGAAATCTACACGGATTTGATCCATTTCGAATCCCCAGCGCCTATGCGGTCAAGGATGGTGCCATTCAAGCGGAAAAACTGCTCAAGCGCTACTGCGAAGACGGTCTACCCTTGCCCGAGTCGATCGCCATGGTGCTGTGGGGAAGTGATAACTTAAAAACTGAAGGTGCACAAATCGCCCAAGTGCTCAGACTCTATGGAGCCAAGCCACGATTCGACAGTTTTGGCCGATTGGTCGGTGCAAGTCTCATGAGTCTTGAAGAACTCGCACGCCCCAGAATCGATGTGGTGATTTCATTGTCAGGGATTTTTCGCGACCTCATGCCGCTTCAAATCAAACTTGTTGCCGAAGCCGCCCTATTGGCCGCCAGTGCCGATGAACCCCTCGAACAAAACTTTGTCAGAAAACACGCCTTGAACTACATGAGCACGCACGGCTGTGACTTGCAAACGGCAGCCCTCAGGGTGTTTGGCAACGCCGACAGTGCCTATGGCGCCAATGTGAACAATTTGATCGAAAGTGGCGCATGGTCAGATGAGAACGAATTGGGCGAAACCTACAGCCAACGCAAAGGGTTTGCCTTTGGTGTGGATGGCATGGCCGTGAAGAATTCGGGCATCTTGAAATCCGCCTTGGCCGATGTTCAACTCACCTACCAAAATCTCGATTCCGTCGAATTGGGCGTCACCACCATCGACAACTACTTTGATACCTTGGGTGGCATCACCAAAGCGGTTGAACAAGCCAACGGTGGCATCAGCAAGCCCGTCTTCATTGGTGACCAAACGAAAGGCGAGGGCAAAGTCAGAAGCTTGTCCGATCAAGTTGATCTAGAAACTCGCACTCGGATTTTAAATCCCAAATGGTATGAAGGCATGCTCAAACATGGCTTTGAGGGCGTGCGACAAATTGAGGTCCACCTCACCAACACCATGGGCTGGTCGGCGACCACAGGCCAGGTTCAACCCTGGGTTTACAAACAAATCACCGAGACCTTTGTGCTCAACGCTGAGATGAGACAGAGATTGGCTGAACTCAACCCCACCGCTTCCATGCGATTGACCAACCGTTTGCTCGAAGCGTCTCAACGCAACTATTGGAGCCCTTCGCAAGACATGCTAGAACAACTCAAACTCGCCAGTGAAGAGCTCGAAGATCGCTTGGAGGGCGTTTATTGAGTACCCTGGTGCCAAGCTGTGTTGCGCCCATCAACCAGGACCCAAGCGCCAGGGTGGATTTGCCTCTTTACACCCTGTGCTGGATCACGCGAGCATGGACTTCAACACGGTGGGTCTGCAGCTCAACAAGACTTGATCCCACAAAGACCTGATCCTTTTACAACGTAGGCCCACGCGTTTGGGTCACCCTTCATTTGCAACTCTCCCTATGGCCATCCCCTTCCCTTTTTCTGCAATCGTTGGTCAGCATGACATGAAAACTGCCATTCAAATCGTGGCAGTCGACGCCAGTGTCAATGGCATCTTGGCCCTGGGTGACCGCGGCACGGGCAAGTCCACAGCGGTGCGGGCGTTGGCCGATTTGCTGCCCCCCATCAAAGTGGTGAAACACTGTCCTTACGGCTGTGACCCCAAGGACCACACCGTCTCGTGTGAACAGTGCGCCAAGCTCAAAGCCACGCACAGCAACGTACCCAGTGAATCGGTGAGCGTGCCCGTGGTCGACTTGCCCCTGGGGGCTTCTGAAGACCGCGTGGTGGGGGCATTGGATTTGGAGAAAGCCCTCAGCATGGGGATCAAGTCATTTTCCCCTGGCTTGCTCGCCAAAGCGAACCGAGGGTTCTTGTACATCGACGAGGTGAATTTGCTCGAAGACCACTTGGTCGACCTCTTGATTGATGTGGCTGCTTCGGGAGAAAACCTGGTCGAGCGTGAAGGCTTGAGTGTGCGCCATCCAGCACGGTTTGTGCTGGTGGGCAGTGGCAACCCGGAAGAAGGAGAGCTCAGGCCTCAATTGTTGGATCGTTTTGGTTTGTGTGTCGAAGTCAAAACACCCAAGGACTTGGATGAACGCATCTTGGTGATCAAGCGTCGCGATGCGTTTGAAAAAAATCCCCGCCAATTTCAACAAGATTGGATGGCTGCCAACGAGGCTTTGCGCGACAAGATTCTCAAAGCCAGAAAACGCCTGGACAAAGTGGTCTTGGACGATGATTTTTTGCGCTTGTGCTCCCAGTTGTGCTTGACCCTGGGGACAGATGGACTGAGGGCTGAGCTCACCCTCATGAGAGCCACCCGAGCCTACGCGGCCCTTGAAGGCGACAAAAAGGTCGAGGCCAAACACTTGAGAGTCATCGCGCCCATGGCCTTGTGCCACCGGTTGCGTCGAGACCCATTGGACGACACCGGCTCGGCCGCACGGGTTGAACGCGCGCTTGAAGAGCTCGCCATCTGAGGCCTTCGCGGTGAGAGCCAATCCCCCTCTTTCACTCCATGCCATCGAGCAAGCATGAGCAACTTGGCTTGGGATGATGCACTGTGGGCCCTGGCGGCATTGGCGGTGGACCCCAAAGGGCTCAAAGGCATTTGGCTC
>CAIPFK010000272.1 GCA_903864315.1 uncultured Burkholderiales bacterium
ACTTATAGATAATCCGACAAATTGAGCCGCATCGTCTCTTTCTAGGGCAATGGGTTGAATTGTAATTTTTGCCGCGCTAAGAGATAAAATTTTTGTCATTTCGTCTTTCCCTTGGAAATCAGTTGAACAACTTTGCGGTCAAAGTCGAGCCGCGCAGGCTCAAGAATTGGGCTCCATCAGTCATTTGTCTCGCCCCCCAGGCTGATTTCACGCACGCGGATCATGGCGTCTGCATATGAATAGGCTAGGGCGGCCATGCCGTCCCAGCCATCACAGTGGCCCTGGGGCCATTGCTTGTGGATCTGAGCCATCACCTTGGCGGCAAAGTAATCTCGCAGTTGCATTCCCTCTTTCAGGCCAACACCCAAATGGTCTTGGGAAACAATGGCAAGTGTTACAAAGGAGTTGGAGGGGCCAACCAACTTAGCGGTGCTAGCGGCGGTCTTGAGCGGTGTGAGGGCCCTCATGATTGATACACCATTCGCTTGAACACGGCACGCGTGGCTGCGACATCCTTCATGCAATACTCGCCCACCTCTTTGATGCGGCCAGCATTAACCCAGTCCCAAACCTTAGAGCCGTCAAGTTCGCCTTTAGGTGACTCAATTCCCAAGGCCTTACAAAGCGTGTCCAGTTTGATGGTCTTACCCACCCCGGCCCATTGAATCATCGTGTCAAACACAACCTGACTCTCCCAGGACTTGGCCCGCGCAGCCCGTGCAATACAGATGTGGGGCTGGATACCATGCACTATCGAGCGCTGAATAAAAAAGCGAAGATCAAATGCCGAAACATTGTGGCCAACAACACGCACTGTGTAATCGTCAGAGCGGCGCAACTCGCGCTGCAAAATGGCATGAAACTCGCTCAGCAACGAGCCCTCATCTTTGTCGTTTGCCAGGTACTGCGCGTCCCCGTCATCAATTGCCCAACCGATGACGCAAATTTTGCCGAAAGTGCCTTCTAGGGCGGTTTTACGCAAAGCAGCATCTGTTGCGCCAGGTCCTTCCACTCTGTGCCAATCAGCAATGGTCTCCACCTTCTTGTGGGTTGCAGGCGGCTTGATGCTCTTCTTAATTTCCTCCATCACATCGGGCCGACTCGTTGGGATTGTCTCTAGGTCAAGGTGCAAATCCATTATCATTCCTTAGTAGGGGACGTCGTCATCGTGCTGGGGTGGCGCACGCGAGAGGAGTCGGGCTGGCGAGTGGGAACTAGGAGCCGTGTTCTGGGCAAACGCACCTGGGGGTCGAGGCGGTGCGGCCTTTGGGGCTTGGTAGGCCGCATGGGCGCGAATACGCAACCCGCCAACTCGCTTTTCTCCAAATGTCACATTTGGGTCCACGAACAAAACCACCTCTTGGCCGCTCCACTCGCTGGAGTTCTCGCCAAGTTGGTCAAACAAAAAATTTGTGTTCAGAGCATTGAGAACCAAGCCCACGTCGCCCATTTCATTGAAGAAAAGCACGTGTTTCATATCCGGCACCTCCTCGGATTTGGCGACGTTTTGTTTTTGGGTCACGTGGCTGATGGTCAAGATCGTGCCGACCGTATCAAAGTCAGATTGCTTGAGGTATTTGGAGGGGAGCATGTCGCGTCGTTGC
>CAIPFK010000273.1 GCA_903864315.1 uncultured Burkholderiales bacterium
CGGACATCCTCGCCCGAGAGCGCCATCAGCAACTCGCGCTGACCATTGCCAGACACGCCGGCAATGCCCACCACCTCTGCAGAGTGAACGTCTAGGGATAGATCTTGCAAGTCCACCCCGAACTGATCGAGCGCAGTAAGGGTGAGGGCTTGCACCTTCAAGCGCAAGTCCCCCTTTTCTTGGACCTCACGCACCAAGGCCCGTGGCTCGGCACCAATCATGAGTCGGCTCAAGGACTCGTTGCTTTCTTTGGCAGGGCTGCACACCCCGCTCACTCGGCCATTTCTGAGCACCGTGCAGTGACTGCACAACTCTCGAATTTCATGGAGCTTGTGACTGATGTACAAAATGCTACAACCTTGGTCGGAGATGCGTTTGAGCACCTCAAAGAGTTTTTCCACCGCTTGGGGGGTGAGCACCGAGGTGGGCTCGTCCATGATCAACAACTGGGGCTCGGTGAGCAAGGCGCGAATGATCTCCACACGCTGCATCTCGCCCACCCCCAAGGTGTGAATGGGGCGACTGGGGTCAATCTCCAGCCCGTAGGCTTGGGCTTTGTCCACGATCAAGGCGCTCACCTCTTCCAAGCTCAATGAGGTTTGCAAACCCAGCCACACGTTTTGGGCGACTGTGAAGGTTTCAAAAAGGCTGAAATGCTGAAACACCATGCTGATGCCCAAGCTGCGGGCATGCTGCGGGGACTTCACCACGACAGGTTGACCATTGAAGACGATTTCTCCGGCATCGGGCATCACGGCGCCGTAGATGATTTTCATCAACGTCGATTTGCCCGCGCCGTTTTCACCCAAAACAGCGTGAATCTCCCCAGCTTGCACCTGCATGGAAATACCATCATTGGCCACCACGGACGGGTAGCGTTTGGTAATGCCTTTTAAATCTAATCGAAGGGTCATGACAAAGGGTTAGCGGGTATTCCAACGGGGATGATGGTGTCTAGACGCTCTTGCAAGCAGTCTCGAACGATCTCACTGCGACTTCAAGCAAGGCCAATGCCAATACCAATGCCAAACGGAACAGTCCATGTGACACCACTGAATGGGCTGCTGGCCAGCGCATGGGGTGATCTTAAGCCCAAAGCGGGCCCATCGCGGCTCTCCAAAGCCTGAATTCACACCACCCATTTTTCATGCACCAAAATGCGCACAAAAATTTACAACAACAGCGTGGCCAATCCAAGGGCACCATTTTCGCCCATTCTGGTGATGGATCACACAATCAAAATGGCCCTGAAGTCGTTGACGTTGGTCAAGGTCGGTCCCGTGACGACCAAGTCCGACAAGGCGCTGAAAAAACCATGCGAATCATGCCGAGTCGCATGATCGTTCACATTCAACCCAAGCGCCTTGGCCTTGGAGAGCGTGTGTGGGCCCACGCGTGCACCCGCTGCGCTTGAGCTGCCATCGATGCCGTCGGTATCGGCCGCCAAGGCCCAGACCCCTGGTGTGGCATTCAAGCCCTTGGCCAAGGCCAAACAAAATTCACCCGCCCGCCCACCACGAGCAGCACGCACTTCACGACCATCCTCAGCACAAGGCTCGCCCCTGAAAGAGACCGACTTGGGCTCGATGGTGACGGTGGTTTCTCCGCCACTTAAAAGCACACAAGGCTTCTTGAACGGACCCATGCCTTGGGCTGCATACCGTGCCAGGCTTGCATGCACCATGGCCACGTCTTTGGACTCGCCTTGCACATCATCGGCCAATAGGTAGGGCTCGATGCCCAAGCGTTTGGCATGCGCGGCTGCAGCATTGAGGGCATCATTGGGACACGCAATCACCCGCACTTGATGTCGTGAATGTTTAAAGCTCTCGGCCTTGGGGGTTTCTAGCTCACCCACAGCCAAGGCATCCTTCACCGCTTTGGGCAGTGCGATGCCGTAGTGCTGCAAGATATCGCAAGCTTGTCTAGATGTACTCTGATCGGGCACCGTCGGCCCGCTTGCAATGATCTGGGGATCGTCTCCGGGCACATCGCTGATGCACAAGGTGAGGACTTCAGCGGGCTGGAGTGCCTGCAGCAAACGCCCACCTTTGATTTGAGACAGGTGCTTGCGGACAATATTCATCTCATCAATGCTCGCCCCACTTTGCAGCAATGCGCGGTTCACCCCTTGTTTGTCCTCCAGAGTCAAACCCTCAATGGGCAGGCACAACAAGGACGAGCCCCCGCCAGAAATCAACACCACCACCAAATCGTCTTTGGTGAGTCTCTTGGCCAAGCCAAGCATCTTTTGAGCGGCGTCTATGCTGCGTTGATCAGGCACAGGGTGCGAGGCTTGCATCACCTCAATGCGAGAGGTCTCCGCAAGGAAGCTCTCTGGCAAGTGGCCATAAGGCGCAACCACCACACCGCTCAACGGGGCACTGGGGAAGGCGGCATCCCAGGCCGCTTCAAAGGCCATGGCCATGGAGACACTGGCCTTGCCTGCACCGAGCACCCATGTGTTTCCTTTGGGAGGAACTGGCAAATGCGCCGCCAACAAAGTGGCCGGCGCAGCACGCTCTACAGCCACTTGGAACAATTGCTCTAAAAATTCAAACGGTTCAATCACGGCGACCTCCTTGTGGCGCTCAATTCAAGCATGCATCATAGTCGAGCACCACCACAAAAAGAATATCATTGCTGTGCTTGTCGTTGGCAGGTCTCTGACCCAAGGCGTTCTTCGGGTCTAATTCTTGCTCACTCAAAACGCAGCACAATGGTCCTTCATTTGCGCTCAACTCACCAACGTCTTTCTCAGCCAGGCTTGGGCATTAAAACTCATTCATTTTTCATCATCACATGAGCAAACTCTTCATACACCGAGCACATTGCATCAGCACCCAAGATGACGACCAACGCGAAATTCAAGGCGGCTCGATCTACATCGAGGGCGGCGTGATCAAAGACATCATGGACCCAGCGCAATTTCAAGCGCGTGGGGAGCCTTTGCTCAGAGCTGCCGATCGTGTGATCGATGCCACAAACCACTTGGTGACACCGGGCTTGGTCAACTGCCATCACCACATGGTGCAGTCGTTGACCCGAGCCGTGAAAAGTGTTCAAAATGCCGAACTTTTTTCCTGGCTCAAAGGGCTGTATCCATTGTGGGCTGGTCTCACACCTGAGATGATTCAAGTCTCACACCAAGTCGCCATGGCCGAATTGTTGCTCTCGGGCTGCACCACCAGCAGCGACCATCTCTACATCTACCCAAACGGTGCGCGACTGGAAGACAGCATCCAAGCGGCCAAGACCATGGGGCTTCGATTCACCGCAACTCGGGGCAGCATGAGTGTTGGCCAATCCAATGGTGGATTGCCTCCCGACCAAGTGGTGGAAAAAGAAGAAGACATCTTGTCCATCACCCAAAAGCTCATTGAACACTGGCATGACCCCAGTCATGGCTCGATGCTCCACATTGCTGTGGCCCCTTGCTCGCCATTCACTGTGAGCCAAGCCCTGATGCGCGAGTCGGCCAAACTGGCCCGAGCCTATGGTGTGCGACTGCACACGCATTTGGCAGAAAACGACCACGATGTGGCTTATACCCAGGAAAAGTTCAATTGCACGCCGGCACAATATGCTGAAAATGTGGGCTGGGTGGGTGAGGATGTATGGCATGCGCACTGCGTCAAAATCGATCCACTGGGAATGTCTCAATTTGCGCAAACGGGAACCAGCATTGCTCACTGTCCTTGCAGCAATATGCGCTTGGCCAGTGGCATTTTGCCACTCAGAAAACTCTTGAATCTGGGGGTGAATGTGGGCCTGGGGGTTGACGGCAGTGCCAGCAACGATGGCGCACATTTGCTTGGGGAAGCCCGCCAAGCCATGCTCTTGGCGCGAGTGGCCAAGTCACTCGAACCCTTTGGCTGCGATAGCGGTCCGCAAGAAATGACGCCTCGGGACGCCTTGAGACTCGCCACGCGAGGAGGTGCGCAAGCGTTGGGGCGTCAAGACATTGGTCAACTCCGAGTTGGAGACTGCGCTGACTTGGCGCTCTTTAGGACCGACACGCTAGAGCAAGCTGGCGGGGCTGTCCACGATCCCGTGGGTGCACTGCTGCTGTGCGCCAGTCAAAACACCGATTACACCATCGTCAATGGCGAGGTCTTGGTCGATCACGGCGTGCTGACCCGGGTCGAACTCCCCCCTTTGATCCAGCGGCACAATCAACTCGCCATGGACCTCGTTGAGAAGGCCAGAAACTTTTAGGCGGGTTTACACCGATCTGGGCAAGACCAGACCTGCAGTCAAGGCGTGACTCTTGCCCCTTGCTCGTACCAACGCTTGATGAGAGCCCTCTCCTGTGGCGTGATGCCTGTTGCATTGTTCATGGGCATTTGTGCAAGCACCACGGCTTGTTGATAAATGTTCAATGCGTTTTGTGCAACCCCTTGGGGTGAATCGAGCCGCACGTTTTTCATCTGGAGCGCTGCACCGTGACAGGAATAGCATCGCGCTTGCAAGACCACTGCGAGTTGCTGATAAGCAACTGGCTCAGCAGTCTCTGGCGCGGCGTTGGCTGCAAAATTGTTGGCCACCTCCTTGGGCGCCATGGCCACAATCACCCCCGCAATGACGACACAACCCACCAGTGCGTAAGGCCAAGGGTTGCCAGCACGGCCTTGATGAAACGCGTGTCGCTGCACAAAAAACTGGCGAATCAACGCGCCAGCCAACATCATCACCACCAAGATGATCCAATGCTGGGGATGGCTATATAAAAAACCATAATGATTGCTCATCATGGCAAAAATCACAGGCAAGGTGAAGTAAGTGTTGTGCACACTGCGCTGCTTGCCGCGCTTGCCGTGCATGATCAATTCTTCGGCAGGCAACTTCGGGCCCGTGGTCATGGCTTGCACCACTTTGCGCTGACCTGGGATGATCCAAAAAAACACATTGGCCGACATGCTGGTCGCAATCATGGCCCCCACCAAGAGAAAGGCCGCGCGACCTGCAAACCAGTGACACGCCAAATAGGACGCCGCAGTGATCACGAGCAGCATCACAACTCCGACCCAGAGTTCTCCGTTTTCACGAAACCCCAACCACTGAGACACGCGGTCGTAAACCAGCCAAAACACCACCAAAAAAGCCAAGGCCACCGCAATCGCTTGCGATGGCGTCCAGGGCATCAACGACTGGTCGATCAAAAACGTTTTGGCGTTGTAGAGATACAGCACGGTGAACAGTGCAAAGCCACTCATCCACGTGAAGTAGCTTTCCCAATAAAACCAATGCAACTTGCTGTGAATTTTTTGCGGTGCCACCATGTACTTTTGTGGGTTGTAAAAGCCACCCCCATGGACAGCCCACATGGCGCCATCAACACCTTTCTCCAGCAAATCAGGTGACGTGGGTTTGACCAAATTGCTGTCCAAGAACACAAAATAAAAGGACGACCCCACCCAAGCAATGACCGTGATCAAGTGCAACCATCGCAATAGCAAATTGGCCCACTCTAAATAATAGGGATCCATGACACTAATCTCCATTCAACAAAAAAAATACCGACCTCGCACTCACACGCTGCATGTGCATTCCCGCCAAGTGCTTACTCGCTCGCAAGGGGGAGACTCTGGGCTTGAAGTTGCAGCAACCTCCCCGCCACCGACAAAGCGATCACCTCCGGCTCTTTGCCCTCAATACCTGGCAATCCTATGGGGCACTCCACGCAATCGAGTTCGTCTTGGGTGAAACCACGCTCGCGCAACCGGTTTTGAAATGTGGCCCATTTGGTCTGACTGCCGATGAGACCCACACTGGCCAAATCGTGCTGACGTCTTTGTCGATGCAAGCACCTGGCCACAATGTCCAAATCCTCGGCATGGCTAAAGCTCATGATCAACACATGGGTTTGAGGCGAGAGGTGGTCCACGGCCATCTGCACCGGCTGTGAGTGCTCCATCTCGACACTGGGAAACTCTTGCTGCAAGAAAATATCTTCGCGCGAATCAATCCAGCTCAACTGCCACGGCAATGTGCACATGACCCGCATCAAGGCGTGTCCAACATGGCCCGCACCAAAGAGTGCAAGGCGGGGCTCCACTTTTTGTAAAGCCCGAGCCAAGCGGGCTTGGTCTTGAGCAAATACTTTCTCAAAGCTCAAATTCACCACCCCTCCACAGCATTGTCCCAAGCTTGGCCCCAAGGGGTAACGCAGCACAGTGGTGCTCGTGTCGTCCATGCTGAAGGTGCGGGTGATGGCAGTCGAAGACTGGGTGAGAACAGCCGGCAAATTGGCAGATGCAGGTATGGCGGGTGGGGACGACTCAGAACCATTGACCATGGCGCGCGCCACCTCGGTGGCTTGGTATTCGAGTTGACCGCCTCCCAAAGTGTTGATCTGGGTCTCGCCTTTGAACACCGCCATCCAAGCCCCCACATCTCGAGGAGCCGAGCCCTGCACCGATTGAACACACACCAGCACAGCGCACTCATTGGCGGGGAGCGCTTGGAGTGCCTTCAAGAACTCGGTTAAGTGCCTGTTCACCGCAATGGGCAGTCTTGTGATGGGTTCAAGTCGGTTGTGCAGAACGCAAAGCTTCGCACGCCATCAATATGCGTTCGGGCGTGGCTGGCGCATCCATATTGAGTGGCACTTGGTGGCCGGCACTGGCACTGACAGCATCGCGCAGAGCAAAGTAAGTTGAGAGCGCCAACATCAATGGCGGCTCGCCCACTGCTTTGCTATAAAACGGTGTGGGCTTGACGTTGCTGCCATCAAAGAACTTGACATGGAAGTGTTCTGGGATATCTCCAGCGACTGGGATTTTGTAAGTGGAGGGCCCGTGGGTCAACAATTTACCCTTGCCGCTCCAGATGCACTCCTCCATGGTAAGCCAGCCCATGCCTTGGACGTAGCCCCCTTCAATTTGCCCCATGTCAATGGCAGGATTGATACTTTGACCCACATCGTGCAAGATGTCCACCGCTTTGAGCCACCACTCACCGGTCAAGGTGTCGATCTCGACTTCACTCACGGCTGCACCATAGCAGTAGTAATAAAAAGCGCGCCCCCAAAGCGTATTGAAATCATAAGCAATTTCGGGCGTCTTGTAAAAACCCGTGACCGACAAGCCCACGCGGTCCAACCAGGCTTGGATGACCAAGTCTTTCCATGGCATGCTGGCACTGCCAAACCAGGCGTGGTTTTGCGCAAAGCTCACCTCCGTGGGAGAGCAACCCAAATGCTTGGCAGCCACGTGGCTCAAGCGCTCGCGCATTTGCAAGCAGGCATGGTTGATCGCGGCGCCATTGATGTCTGCACCGCTGGATGCAGCGGTGGCTGATGCGTTGGGGACTTTTTGAGTATCGGTGCCAGTCACCCGCACATGATCGACCGTGATGCCCAAACCATCTGCAGCCACTTGGGCCATCTTGGTGTTCAGCCCCTGCCCCATCTCGGTTCCACCGTGGTTCACGCTCACAGAACCATCTTGATAGATATGGAGCAATGCACCGCCTTGATTGAGCATGGTGGCGGTGAAACTGATGCCGAACTTCAAGGGCACCAAAGACAATCCACGTTTTTTGTGGACATGCGTGGCGTTGAACGCTTGCACTTGTGCACGGCGGGCTTTGTACTCGGACTGAACTTGCAATTGGTCGATAATTTTGTCGGCGACCCAGTCTTCAATTTGCTGACCATATTGGGTGGTCATGGACTCTGGATTGCCCGACCCTTTGGGGTCTTGGTATAAATTGGCCAAGCGCACCTGCAAAGAGTCCATTCCCAGGCGTTGAGCAATCTCCTCAATGACGGTCTCAATGGCAAACATGCCCTGCGGCCCACCAAAGCCCCTGAAAGCGGTGGCGCTTTGCATGTTGGTTTTACAGCGGTGAGTGATCACCTTGAGATTGGGTAAATAGTAACAATTGTCAATGTGCAAGAGCGCACGGTCGTTGACCGGTCCAGAGAAATCCGTGCTGTAACCACAGCGTGAGTAAAGCACCACATCCACACCCAGGATTTTGCCCTGATCATCAAAACCCACCTCGTAATCCGCTCTGAAATCATGGCGCTTACCGGTGATGGTCATGTCGTCATCGCGATTGACCCGCAACTTCACGGGACGCTGGAGTTTGAACGCAGCCAAGGCCGCACTTTGACTGAAAATACTGGCTTGTCCTTCTTTACCGCCAAAAGCGCCGCCCAAGCGACGACAGATCACCTCGACGTCGTGGGTTGAGAGGTTCAAGGCCGCTGCGGCCTCGCGCTGATTGCCATCGGGGTGCTGGGTCGAGACATACAACGTCAATTGACCATCCTCACGAGGGATGGCGTACGTCACTTGCCCTTCCAGATAAAACTGCTCTTGCTGGCCACAGGTCGTTTGCCCTTTGAGGCGATGAGGCGCCTCTTGGATGGCCGCATCTGGGTGACCTCGTGTGATGCTTTTGGCAGGCATGATGAAGGACCCATGCTTCATTGCCTCATCGATCGTCAAAATGGCAGGCAACTCATGGACCAATACCCGTGCGGTCTTGGCCGCTTCTCGTGCATACAGCATGTCACGCGCCACCACCACCGCGACAGGTTGCCCCACGTACTGGACAATTTTGTCGGCCAAGAATGGGTCGTCATGCACGATGGGGCCACAGTTGTTTTCACCGGGTATGTCCTCGGCCGTGTAGACGGCAATCACGCCGTGCTGAGCCAAAATGGCGGCCTTGTCAACGCCCACGCCAATCAACTCGCCATGCGCCACCGGTGAGAGCACCAACGCAGCGTACAGCGTGCCGGCCAACTCAGGCACATCGTCGGTGTACACAGCTTTGCCCGTCACGTGCAAATGGGCCGACTCATGCACCAGCTCACGGCCTTGCTCTGCGCTTTTGATCAACTGATTGATTTTGTCTGGAGCATTCATGATGGGCTCACTTCCAAGTCAAGAGGATGAATGAATTTCAACACCAAATTTCTGGCGAGCAACGCACGGTAAGCCCAAGTGGCACGCAGCCCGTCGCGAGGCGTAAAACTCTGTGCAATGGCCTGATCCAGATCACTCGTCTTGACGTCGCTTGGGCGAACTCCTTCAAGGACTTTTTCAATCTTTTTTGCACGAGCGGGGTAAGGCGACAAGCCGTTGTAAGCCAAGCGCACGTGGGTGAGTTTGTCACCCGAGAGCGTGAAGCGAATCGCTGCACAGGTGGCTGAAATATCTTGCTCAAATCGCTTGCTGACCTTGTGGGCAGCGAAGCGTTCATTGGCCTTTAAACGGGGAATGGTGATGTACTCAATGAATTCACCAGGCTGCAAAATATTTTTCTTGATCCCCGTATAAAAATCCTCCAACGCCACTTCGCGTGTCTTCTTTCCGTGCCTCAGACCAAGCTGAGAGCCCAAGGCCATCAAGCAAGGCATGCTGTCACCGATGGGGGACCCGTTGGCAATGTTGCCAGCCAACGTGGCCGTGTAACGGATGGGGGGCGAGCCAAACCGCCTGAGGACCTCTGAGAAGTCAGGTAGCTCTTTGGCGCACAAATGCATCACCTCTTGCAACCCCACACCTGCACCAACTCGCCAATGACTGGGCAATGTTTGAATGGTTTGAAGCTCCTTCACATGCCCGATGTAGACAATGTGATCGGGCCTGACGAAATCTTTATTGACCTGCAAGCCGATCTCAGAACTTCCCGCCACCAATGTGGCCTGGGGATGCTCCAAAAGGTAGTGAGACAACTCGGCCAAGGTGCCCGGCGAGACAAACTCATTGCCTTTTCGGGTTCTCACCACCGGCTGCACAATGATGTCCCCCTCCAAACTCAAGGTCGGGTGATCGCTGCGCTTGATTTGCTTTAAAAGCTTGATGTCCATTGGGTCTTGGATGCTCAAGGACGCAGTATTCTCGCAAGCTTTTTGAGCCGCATCAATGATCGGCTTGTAGCCCGTGCAACGGCACAAATTGCCACTCAATGCATCGGTGATGTCTTGTCTTGTGGGCTCAGGCGTGACTTGCGCCATTTGCACCAAACTCATCACGATGCCAGGCGTGCAAAAACCACACTGCGACGCATGACAAGTCACCATGGCTTCTTGAATCGGATGCTGGGCAACGCCAGGGCGGCTCAAACTCTCCACGGTTTTCAAGGACTTGCCATCCAAGGTGGGCAACAGTTGCAAACACGAGTTGACGGGCACGTAATCAATGGCCGAAGCGTCATGGTTGAGCTCCCCCACCAAGACGACACAAGCACCACAATCGCCCTCGGCACACCCCTCTTTGGTGCCTGTGCGGCGCAATTCTTCTCGCAAATAATTGAGTACTGTGGTCGTGCGGCGCTCGCCTTTGACCTCCACCACTTGGCCATCCAGAGCAAAACGTACGGTGTTGGTAACTTCTGTCATGATTAATTTGATGATTTAACAGTGAATTTAGATCTCTGGGGCCCAGTGTCTCAAAGCAAAAAATAAGCCCAGGCCGATCAACTTGTTCAACCCCGTGAATTCAACTTCGCGCTGGGTTCAACAATTGGTCGCGACTTCAAGACCCGCGGTAGGTGGAGTAACTCCAAGGACTGACCAATAAAGGAACATGATAATGCTGTTTGGCGCTAGAGACGCCAAAATCAAGATGGACCACATCCAAAAACAAGGGTTCTGCCAAATCGCTACACCGAGCGCGAAAGTAGTCGCCCGCTGAAAAGCTCAATCGGTAGCGCCCGACTTCCAAGTGATCGGTGCTCAGCAATGGGCTATGGGTTCGACCATCTGTGTTCAACACCCAATCACTGAGCGTTTCAATACGGTCCGGCCATAGGCGCGCGAGAGTCACTTTCATGCCCGAAGCAGGCACGCCGTGCATGGTATCCAACGCATGTGTACTCAATCCCATCGTTCACGACTCCCTTGCAACCACCACAATTTCAAAGCGTCTCGCTTTGGTCTATGACCAATTTTAGTACCAGAATGCCCCGAAAAGCTCAATCCATTTTCTACCGGCTTCTCCCTTTTAAGTGAGCTGGCACGAAGAGTGCATCCTCCCCTTTTGAGCTAGACTTATGGCCATGGTTGTGCTTTTCGACAACCATGGTCCGGGCCAAGCCGAGAAGACCCCGATTGCCCAATAGCAAGGTCCTTTATTGCTCCAACACTTTAACCGCGGTCAACAACATGAGTCACGATGACAGTACCCAAGCTTACCCACGAGACCTGATCGGGTATGGCAAAGCGCAACCCCAAGTGAATTGGCCAGGCCGCGCCAAAATTGCCGTTCAGTTTGTTTTGAACTACGAAGAAGGCGGAGAAAACAGTGTTCTTCACGGCGACCCTGGCTCAGAACAGTTTCTTTCTGAAATGTTCAACCCCGCAAGCTATCCAGCTCGGCACTTGAGCATGGAGAGCATTTATGAATATGGCTCACGCGTGGGTGTGTGGAGAATACTGCGCGAATTCGAAAAACGACACCTGCCTTTGACCGTCTTTGGCGTTGGCATGGCGCTTGAGCGTCATCCTGAGCTCACCCAGGCCTTGGTGTCACTGGGCCACGAAATTGCATGCCACTCTTGGCGCTGGGTGCACTACCAAGACATGCAGGAAAGTCTTGAGCGAGAACACATTCAAAAGGGCTTTGACAGCATCAAAGCCATGACGCAAAAAAACACCATGGGTTGGTACACCGGCAGAGACAGCCCCAACACAAGGAGGCTCTTGGTGGACCATGGTGGCATTGACTACGACAGCGATTATTACGG
Organism: uncultured Burkholderiales bacterium; assembly: GCA_903864315.1. GTDB lineage: Bacteria > Pseudomonadota > Gammaproteobacteria > Burkholderiales > Burkholderiaceae_C > Limnohabitans. The sequence goes on from CAIPFK010000273.1 coordinate 11,707, forward strand.
GGATGATTTGCCATTTTGGATGCAAGTCAAGAACTCTGCCCATGAACTCCTGCCCCATTTGATCGTCCCCTACACCTTGGACTGCAATGACATGCGCTTTGCCCTGCCCCAGGGCTTTTCTCAAGCGGAAGATTTTTTCATCTACCTCAGAGACAGTTTTGATGCGCTTTACGCCGAAGGCGAAGAGCACCCCAAAATGATGAGTGTGGGCATGCACTGTCGGCTGCTGGGTCGACCAGGGCGAATTGTGGCACTGCAGAAATTCCTGGATCACATCGCCAAGCATGACCGCGTTTGGGTTTGCAAACGCATCGACATTGCCAACCACTGGCGAGCCCACCACCCCTATGTGGGTGCTTGAGACACCCTTTGCTCACTTTGCTCACTTTGCCCCCTAATCACCCCTCATACACCACCCCCTCTCCAGTCCCTTCTCCAACGCTTACCAACACCATCCAACATGCAACAGCACATTTCTCAGGCTTTGACCCTAGAAGACATCAACAGATTGCCGCTTGAGGATGTCCTGCGCTCCTTGGAAGGACTTTATGAGCACTCCGAGTGGATCGTCAAAGACACATTGCAGCAACGCCCTTTCCCAAGTGTTGCCAACCTTCTGTGGCAGTTGACCCAAACGCTTGGCCACTCCACCGCAGCTTCACAACTTCGCCTGATTCAAGCCCACCCTGAACTCACCGGCAAAGCAGCCATTGACAAAACCCATTTGACCCAGGACTCTCAAAACGAACAATCCTTGGCCGGTCTTGCGTTTTGTAGTCCTCAGGAATACGAAGAACTGCAGCAACTGAACTTGGCGTATTCGCATAAATTCGGCTTTCCCTTTGTATTGGCGGTGAGGGGCCCACGGGCACTGGGCTTGGGCCGCCAAGAAATCATCCTCACGCTCAAGCGACGACTTCGCAACACCCCCGCTTACGAACAACAAGAGGCCATTCGAAACATTCACCGCATCGCCGAGTTGCGCCTTCATGAGAAATTAGGCCTTCACTGCCCACAAGGCGAGAGGGTCTGGGACTGGCATGAACAACTTGCCCGTCACTCTGAGGACGAAGAACTCGACACCCACACTCGAACAC
>CAIPFK010000274.1 GCA_903864315.1 uncultured Burkholderiales bacterium
CAGCATCTGTGCCTTGTGCACCCGTCAACGTCGCTACCGAGTCTTGGCTGGAGCAAGTGCGCTTTGACGACAAGGGGCTTTTGCCTGTGATTGCCCAGGAAAAGGACAGCGGGGACGTCTTGATGTTTGCTTGGATGAACCGCGAGGCGTTGGAGAAAACCGCCGCAACAAAACGGGCCGTCTACTTCAGTCGTTCAAGGGGAAAATTGTGGTTCAAGGGCGAAGAGTCTGGCCATGTTCAAATCGTGCACAGCATGCGACTCGATTGTGACTCGGACGTGCTGCTGCTCACGGTCACGCAAGAGGGTCACAGCCCCTCCATTGCTTGCCATACCGGGCGGCACAGTTGTTTTTCATGGAGTCTGGATGAGCAGCACCAGTGGGTCGCCACTGCGCCCGTCCTCAAAGACCCCGAGAGCATCTACGTGTCCCACACCACTTAACCCAAGAAACGCCATGAACCCAAGTGCAGATACTTTGAGCCGCCTGGCCCAGGTCATAGAGTCTAGAAAACCCGAGCACGGGGGGGACCCTGAGAAGAGCTATGTGGCACGGCTGCTGGCTCGCGGGCCCGATGCTTTTTTAAAAAAAATCGGTGAAGAAGCCACCGAGGTCGTGATGGCGGCCAAGGATTTGCAAGCGGCGCGCGCGCTGGGCACTGCGCATGCCAGCTTACCGGGTCACCCCAGTGCCGACAGTGCTCTATCGCAAAGCCTGGTGGGCGAGATGGCGGACTTGTGGTTTCACGCCATGGTGGCCTTGTCGTATTTTGAGTTGAGCCCTCAACTGGTGCTCGATGAGTTGGCCCGGCGTGAAGGCTTGAGTGGTTTGGAAGAAAAAGCCCTGAGGAAAGCCCAGAGCCGTGAGGTGTCAGGCGAGTGAGGCCCCGTTTTAGCCGAAGTCAAGTGTTCTTTCTTCAACCCATTACACAAGGTCTTTCAAGCCATGCACCACGATGACCATTGCATTTTTTGCAAAATCGTTCAACGTCACATTCCCTCCAAACTGGTGTACGAGGACGACGAGATGATGGCGTTTCATGATATCCACCCTTGGGCCCCAGTGCATTTTTTAATCATCCCCAAAGAGCACATCGCCAGCATGGCGCAACTCAAGGACCAGCACAGCGCTTTGCTCGGGCGCATGATGATCAAAGTTGATGAATTGGCCCGTCAAGAGGGTTGTTTGCCCTACCCGCAGGGGGGGTATCGATTGATGGTCAACACGGGAGATCACGGTGGGCAAGAGGTGCACCATTTGCACTTGCATGTGATGGGCGGGCCCAGGCCTTGGGCCAAGGGCTGAGCGTTGCTGTGCGTTGCTGAACGTGCGGTGGGCTCGTGTCACAGGATGTGAAAGTGGCCTCCATGTGTGAGGTCTGTGCTCACTTTGGGGGTTTATTTCCAAGTGGTTCAATCACGCCGTCTTGGCAGTTATAGAATAGGGCTCATACACACCGCTGGTTCTGGCGGTGATTTACCGCTTAGGAGACTGGGACATGGGTTCATTTTCAATTTGGCATTGGTTGATCGTTTTGCTGATCATTGTCTTGGTGTTTGGAACCAAGAAGCTCAAGAACATTGGTTCTGATTTGGGTGGCGCGGTCAAGGGCTTTAAAGAAGGCATGAAAGACGGGCAAACACCGCCCACGCCTGAAGGCGAAGCCCACCCCCATGTGGCTGCGCAAGGCGTTGCTCACCAGGCCGAGAAAACCACCATCGATGTCGAGGCCAAGCAAAAAATCTGAAGTCTCCCCAAGCCGTGCCGTCTCGCGTGGCACGACAACAATGGAGGTGACGATGCTTGGGGGCTTTTTCAAATTTGATGGGCATCTTGCCCAGTGTGTTGAAAGGTTGTTTCGTCCCATGTTGATGTGTTCTGTCTCCCTCGCCCATGATTGATCTTGGCATCTCCAAATTGGCGCTCATTGGTGCTGTGGCTCTCATTGTCATTGGGCCAGAGAAATTGCCGCGTGTGGCGCGCACGGTGGGCACCTTGATTGGCAAAGCGCAAAAATATGTCTCTGACGTCAAAGCCGAGGTCAACCGCGCCATGGAGAACGAGGAGCTCAAGAAAATGAAGGATAGCGTGGAGTCTGCCGCCCACCAAGTTGAGCAAAGCTTTCATGACAGCTCCCACCAATTTGAGAAAGACTGGAAGGACGCCACC
>CAIPFK010000275.1 GCA_903864315.1 uncultured Burkholderiales bacterium
TGCCGAAACCAATTTTGCCTAAATAGCAGTGGTTTGGCGCAGTGGGTTGGCTTTGGGAGTCATCCCTGAGCGCTGGGCAGTCAATGCTTTAAAGTATTGAGCCCACTCACCAAGTCAAAGGCCCAATCCAATCAGCCTGTCGTCTCGACGCAAGCCCTCAGGCTTACAGTTGAAGTCGACAGGCTTTGGTTTTTTGAGAAGTCAAAATAATCAAACCGTACGCTCTCAGCGGTTGAGTGGGATGAAGATTCCCTCTCGCAACCCACATCAGATCGACTCGAGCTCGTTAGAACGATTTGTGGCTTGCTGCACAAGCCATCGAATATGGCGATGGGTTCTACGCACTCTACGCGGCGGATTTTGCAGATCTTCCAAGATTGCGGTTGGTCACTTTTCCACTTCAAGCCTTGCCCTGTCAAACACAGTCTTGGGTCATCTGCTTGATATAGGCGGGTGTTTGTCGTGCGCAATTGGGCAAGATCGTGTTGCTCACTGATTGAAATGTTGATGGATTCAATAACCCGGTGCAGTGGCGGTCATGGCGACCGGAGCCCACGCATGGGCGTGGATGTGAGGGACTTATTTTTGAAATAGAGGGGCGCTCAGCTTGAAGCCTGCTTTGAGGTTTTTCTTGGCAAACCAGCCTTGCTGCATCTCAAGCACGAATCGCACCGCACGCGCAGAGCAGTGACTGTTGGTGCTGTAGGGCTTCATGTCCTCAATGTTGACAATCTCACCGTTGTCGGCGACGAAGGCTGCGCTCAGTGGCAAATGGGTGTTCTTCATCCAAAAGCATTGCATGGCGGGCTCTTCAAACACAAAAATCATGCCTTCGTGCTGGGGCATGGTCTGGCGATACATGAGGCCAATTTCACGCTGGCTTGGAGTTTGTGCGACTTGGGCATCGATTTGGTAGAACCCCGCGGTGATGCTCACTCGGGGCAAATTGAGTTGGGGTTGCTCCTGCGCTTGTGCATGAGCGCCAAGCCCAAACGCCAGCAAGACCAAGAGGTGGCCACACGCATTCAACCCAGCCCGGTAGAGTGAGCCGTGAGAGTCTCGCCTGCAGTCTTGAGAAATGCTCATGGGGGATGGGCTTGGCGCTTCAGGCCGTAAGACAGTCACTGCGCAAGTAGGAGCGTAAGTAGGTGCGTAAGTTTGAAAGTAAGATCGTGAAGTCGACACTAATTGAGGCAAGTCAGGTGGGCAACATTGACTCAGCAATTCACGAAATAAAGGCCCGTCACGCAAGCTTCGTGCGCGTGAGTGGTCTGTAACCACAGACAACGCCTCCTTCAATCGGGTCATGAAAAAAAATCCTGTGAGCGTGCTGTTGTCGTTGTGGTCCATGTGCGGTTTTGTCATCTTGAACATCTAAAAATGATCCTCATCCCCCAATGCCCAGGGTGTGGTTGAATTCGCTAAAAATTTTCACACTCGGGGTCTTGCATTCACCTAGAGCGTTCACGCTTTCTTGGGCATTCAATGACATCGACTTGCGCGCTCTAGGTGTAAGTGTGGAGTGGTGAAGTGCGGTTTTTGGGATCATACTTGCAAATATGAGAGCTGCGAGGTGGGTGAGAATGATCCACACCGCAATTCGCGCCTAACTTTTGGGAGTTTGAGATGACGCAGTACCAACACATTCAAGTCCCTGTCGATGGCGAGACCATCAAAATCACGGCCGACCACTCGCTGCACGTGCCTCACCACCCCATCATTCCGTACATCGAAGGTGACGGCATTGGCGTGGACATCACGCCAGTGATGCTCAAGGTCGTGGACGCAGCCGTTCAAAAGGCCTATGTGGGCCGCAAAAAAATCCATTGGATGCAAGTCTATGCCGGGGACAAAGCTGTGGAACTCTACGGCCCACAAGAGGGCTTGCCACAAGAGACCTTGGAGGCACTGCACCGCCATGTGGTGTTTGTCAAAGGGCCGTTGGCGACCCCCGTGGGGGGCGGCATACGTTCTTTGAACATGGCGCTGCGCCAAGAACTCGATTTGTACGTGTCAGTGCGACCCGTGCAATATTTCCAGGGGGTGCCCTCGCCCTTGAAGGAGCCAGAAAAAACCAACATGGTGATCTTTCGGGAAAACTCGGAAGACATTTATGCTGGTATTGAGTTCCAGTCTGGCTCGCTTGAAGCCCAGCAACTCATCGACTTTTTGACCCACACCCTACAGGTCACCCAGATTCGTTTTCCGCAAATGTGTGGCATCGGCATCAAGCCCGTCTCCAAGGAGGGCAGCGAGCGTTTGGTCAGAAAAGCCATCGAATACGCCATTGCCAACGACCGTGCCAGTGTCACCTTTGTGCACAAAGGCAACATCATGAAGTTCACCGAAGGGGCCTTTCGGGACTGGGGATACGGCTTGGCGCAAAAGGAGTTTGGTGCCAAGTTGATCGACGAGGGGCCTTGGTGTTCCCTCAAAAACCCAAAAACCGGTCGCGAGATCATCATCAAAGACGTGATTGCCGACGCATTTTTGCAGCAAATCTTGCTGCGCCCCAAAGAGTACAGCGTCATTGCCACCTTGAATCTCAATGGCGACTACATCACCGATGCCCTCGCCGCCCAAGTGGGGGGGAGTGGCATTGCGCCGTCCGCCAATTTGTCAGACTCGGTGGCTTGTTTTGAGGCCACCCATGGAACAGCCCCCAAATACGCTGGCAAGGACTATGTGAACCCGAGTTCCTCCATTTTGTGCGCCGAGATGATGCTGCGCCACCTCGGTTGGGTCGAGGCGGCGGACTTGATCATCCAGGCCATGGAAAAAACCATCCTCACCAAGCACGTCACCTATGACTTCGCGCGCTTGATGCCGGGTGCCACCCAGGTGAGTTGTTCGGCCTTTGGGCAAGGCATCATCAATCACCTGTAGTGCCAAGGAAGCTGGGAGCGCTTTTTGCACTTTTTGCACTTTTTTACGCAAGAAGCGCCACCAAAGGCTCTCTTGCATTTGCGCAAAACACTGCTGCCTTGGGGCCCCCAGCCTTCAAGGCCCATTGCCGGCGTGAAAACGTGCGCCCACCCCCCTTGTTCTTTGTGCAAACGCCCCGACATGGTGAGGAAGCTGCAATTGAATGCATCGCGGTGAGTTTTGAGTAGCCCAACCCAGGCCAGCTCTGGCGTAACGCCAGCTTCAGGCTGTAAAATTTCTGCAACGGATGACCTCGCTCATCTATGGGCTTCTTTTGGATCGATAGAATGTCAGTCATGGCCAGTCAAACCCCCAACCCCAAAATTCAGTTGCCCGATTCGGACGACGGCAACTCGGTGGTCCTTGAGAGAAGAACTCAAAAGACCCAGCCGCCTCAGATGTACCAAGTGGTGATGCTCAACGATGACTTCACGCCCATGGAGTTTGTGGTGATGGTGCTTCAAGAATTTTTTAGCAAGGATCGCGAACAAGCGACCCAAATCATGTTAAAAATCCACTTGGATGGCAAAGGTGTGTGTGGCGTCTACAGCAAGGACGTGGCCGCCACCAAGGTCGATCAAGTGGCAGAGGCTGCGAAAAAGCACGGCCACCCTCTGCAGTGTTTGAGTGAACCCATCGATTGAGGTGCAGGGATGCCATGCTGAGTCAAGAATGAATTCAAAGCCGGTGGTGCGCTCGAGGGCCATCGGTGAGGAGCGCAAAGTGTGATGAGGGCTTGAATAAAAAAGTATTCCTAAGACCCGCACTTTTGCTTTTCCTCAGAGAAGTGGTTTAATTTGTTGCAAGCGTAAAGGATGAAGAGATGATTGCCCAAGAACTAGAAGTGAGCTTGCACATGGCCTTTGTAGAGGCCCGTCAACAGCGCCATGAATTCATCACGGTCGAGCACTTGTTGCTCGCTTTGTTGGACAACCCCTCGGCGGCCGAAGTCTTGAGAGCGTGTTCGGCCAATTTGGATGACTTGAGAAAGTCACTGAGCAACTTCATCAAAGACAACACCCCGCAAGTCGCCGGCTCGGAAGAAGTCGACACCCAGCCCACGTTGGGCTTTCAGCGCGTGATCCAGCGCGCCATCATGCACGTGCAGTCCACTGGGAACGGCAAAAAAGAAGTGACGGGTGCCAACGTGTTGGTGGCTATTTTTGGGGAAAAAGACTCCCACGCCGTGTACTACTTGCACCAGCAAGGCGTCACTCGCTTGGATGTGGTGAATTTCATCGCGCACGGCATCAAAAAGACCGATCCGCCCGAACCCACCAAGCCCCAAGAGAACTCGACTCAGGATGTGGAGGAGGGGGCCGAGAAAAATGAAAAAGCCTCGGTGCTCGAGCAATTCACTCAAAATTTGAACCAATTGGCCAAGGACGGCAAGATCGACCCCTTGATTGGGCGAGACTACGAAGTCGAGCGGGTCATTCAAATTCTGTGTCGCAGAAGGAAAAACAACCCACTCTTGGTGGGCGAGGCCGGTGTTGGTAAAACCGCCATTGCCGAGGGCTTGGCTTGGCGCATCACGCAAAAAGACGTGCCTGAGATTTTGGCCGAGTCGCAAGTGTTCTCCTTGGACATGGGCGCTCTTCTTGCGGGCACAAAATACCGCGGAGACTTTGAGCAGCGTTTGAAAGGTGTCTTGAAGTCCTTGAAAGACCGCCCCAACGCTATTCTTTTCATCGATGAAATCCACACCTTGATTGGTGCGGGTGCCGCATCGGGTGGCACCTTGGATGCCTCCAACTTGCTCAAGCCCGCCTTGAGCTCGGGCCAGCTCAAATGCATCGGAGCCACCACTTTCAGCGAGTACCGCGGCATTTTTGAAAAGGACGCGGCACTCTCAAGGCGTTTTCAAAAGGTGGACGTCGTCGAGCCCACGGTTGAGCAAACCGTGGACATTCTCAAAGGGCTCAAGTCGCGATTTGAAGAGCACCACAATGTCAAATACGCTTTGGCCGCCTTGCAAGCCGCAGCCGAGCTCAGTGCCAAGTACATCAATGACCGTCATTTGCCCGACAAGGCCATAGATGTGATCGACGAGGCCGGTGCTGCGCAGCGCATTTTGCCAGTCTCCAAGCGCAAAAAAACCATCAGCAAAACCGAGATCGAAGACATTGTGGCCAAGATCGCGCGCATCCCGCCCGCCAACGTCTCCAATGACGACCGCGGCAAGTTGCAAACGCTCGAGCGCGATTTAAAGAGCGTCGTGTTCGGTCAAGACAAGGCCTTGGAGGTGCTCGCCGCCTCCGTCAAAATGGCCAGATCGGGGCTGGGCAAAGCCGACAAACCCATTGGCGCCTTTTTGTTCAGTGGCCCCACTGGCGTTGGCAAGACGGAAGCGGCCAAACAGCTCGCCTACATCATGGGCATTGAGCTCATTCGCTTTGACATGTCTGAGTACATGGAGCGCCATGCCGTCTCGCGCATGATTGGTGCTCCTCCGGGCTACGTGGGTTTTGATCAGGGCGGACTCTTGACCGAGGCGGTCACCAAAAAGCCCCACTGTGTGCTCTTGCTCGACGAGATCGAGAAAGCCCACCCCGATATCTTCAATGTGCTCCTTCAAGTGATGGACCACGGCACGCTCACCGACAACAACGGCAGGAAAGCCGATTTCCGCAATGTGATCATCATCATGACCACCAATGCGGGGGCCGAGGCGATGAACAAATCGGTCATGGGATTCACCAATATTCGCGAGTCTGGAGACGAGATGGTGGACATCAAGCGCATGTTCACCCCCGAGTTCAGAAACCGCTTGGACGCCATCGTGAGCTTCAAAGCCCTCGATGAGCAAATCATCATTCGGGTGGTGGACAAGTTCTTGCTCCAGCTTGAGACCCAGTTGGCGGAGAAAAAAGTTGAAGTCACCTTCACCGATGCCATTCGCAAACATTTGGCCAAGAAGGGCTTTGACCCCTTGATGGGGGCCAGGCCCATGCAGCGCTTGATCCAAGACACGATTCGGCGTGCCTTGGCCGACGAGCTGCTCTTTGGCCGTTTGGTCGATGGCGGACGCTTGAATGTGGATGTCGACGACAAAGGTGAAGCTGTGCTTGAGATCACCCCCTTGCCCAAGAAGGACACTCGCGCGTCCAAGTCTGAGCCCACCGAGCCTGAAGAGGCGGCCGCCAGTTGAGCCACGCGCCACCAGCGTCCTAGGCGCGAACCTCACCTTCAAACCCCAGCCCATGACTCGCCCCCATGGGCTTTTTTGTCGGTATTAAAATAGACCTTTCATCAACGCGTCATGCAAGCCCTTACAAAAACGGCTTGTGCGCACCCAACACCAAAGGGCATCCCGTGGCAGGACACAGTAAATGGGCCAATATCCAGCACCGCAAAGGCCGACAAGACGAAAAGCGCGGCAAGGTTTGGACCCGAGTCATCCGTGAGATCATGGTCTCAGCCCGCGCGGGCGGTCCCGACTTGGGCACCAATCCCCGGCTTCGTTTGGCAGTTGAGAAAGCCAAGGCGGCCAATATGCCGGCAGACACCATCAAGAGAAACATTGACAAAGCCACAGGGCAACTGGAGGGCGTCAGTTACGAAGAAATTCGTTACGAGGGCTATGGTATTTCGGGCGCGGCCATCATTGTCGACACCATGACCGACAACAAGGTGAGGACGGTGGCAGAGGTGCGACACGCGTTCAGCAAGCACGGTGGCAATTTGGGCACCGAAGGGTCGGTGTCGTTTCAGTTCAAGCACTGTGGCTTGATGCTCTTTGCGCCAGGCACCTCGGAGGACCAGGTGATGGAGTGCGCTTTGGAGGCGGGGGCAGACGATGTGATCACCTCGCCTGATGGGGTGATCGAGGTGCTCACCCCAGTGCAGGACTTTGAGGCAGTGAGAAATGCACTGCAAGCGGCGGGTTTGACCCCCGAGTTGGCCGAGGTGACCTACCGCGCCGACAACGCCATTGAGCTGAGCGATGACGACACCGTCAAAATGCAAAAGATTTTGGACGCCTTGGAAGATCTTGACGATGTGCAAGAGGTTTACCACAACGCTCAACTATGAAAGTCCTCGTCATTGGATCGGGCGGGCGTGAACACGCACTGGCTTGGAAAATTGCCCAGTCTCCCAAACTGCAATGTGTCTATGTGGCGCCCGGTAACGGGGGAACGGCCAGCGACTCCAAAATGCAAAATGTGCCCTTGAGCAATGTGCAAGACTTGAAGCACTGGGCCATTGACAACGCCATTGATTTGACCGTGGTCGGACCGGAGGGGCCGCTCTCTGAAGGCGTGGTGGATGTGTTTCGCGATGCAGGACTCAGAATAGTGGGACCCACCCAGGCCGCGGCTCAGCTCGAGAGCTCCAAAGCGTTTTCCAAAGCGTTCATGAAGCGCCACCGCATACCCACCGCCGAGTTTGAAACCTTCAGTGACGCCGCACTGGCCCACGCTCACGTGGACCGTGTGGGTGCTCCCATTGTGGTCAAAGCCGATGGCTTGGCCGCGGGCAAAGGCGTGGTGGTGGCGCAAAGTCTAGAAGAGGCCCACGCGGCGATTGATCACATGCTCAGCCCCGATGCCAATGTGGTGGTGCCCACGGGGGGTGAGGCGCGTGTTGTCATTGAGACGTTTTTAGATGGCGAAGAGGCCTCGTTCATGGTGCTCTGCCATGGTTTATCGGCGCTGCCCTTGGCCACCTCGCAAGACCACAAACGGCTCCTGGACGCAGACCAGGGTCCCAACACCGGTGGCATGGGGGCTTACTCACCGGCTGGTGTGGTGACACCGGCCATCCATGCCAAGGTGATGCGAGAGATCATTGCGCCCACCTTGAAAGGCATGATGGTTGAGGGGATGCCCTTCACGGGGTTTTTGTACGCTGGGCTCATGATCAGCCCCAAGGGTGAGGTGCACACCTTGGAGTTCAACACCCGCATGGGCGACCCCGAGACCCAGCCCATGATGTTGCGCTTGAAAAGCGATTGGTTTGAGGTGCTGTGGGCGGCAAGCGCTCCAGCGCATGCGCCCCACACTTTGGAGCACTTTCCCACATTGGGGATGGGCCACAGCGACGTGATGCAAAGCGCGCACCCCCTTGATGACGTTGAACTCGTGTGGGACAGGCGTGTGAGCTTGGGGGTGGTGATGGCCTCCCATGGCTATCCGCACACCCCTCGGTATGGGGATGCGATTGCCACCTTGCCGGCGCCTAGCGACACCACCCAAGTCTTTCATGCGGGGACACGCCGTGAAGACGAGCACTGGGTGACGAGCGGTGGACGTGTGCTGTGCGTGTGCGCATTGGGCGAGAGTGTGCAAAAAGCCGCGCAAAACGCCTATGAGCTCGTCGATCAAATTCATTTCGAGGGCGAGCAGCACCGGCGCGACATTGGTTGGCGCGCCAAGCACTGAGCCACAGCGAGACATGGTCACAAAGCCCAAACCTTGATGGAGTCCCGCAGCGCATGAATGACGATGCCCACCCCCCCTTCATTCATTTCCAAGACCGTGCCAGGCCTTGGGCTCGTTGGGTGCTTGCAAAAATGGGCTGGCAACTCTACAGCGAGGGCTTTCCTAGCCCCTGGGGGGTGGCCATTGTGTATCCGCACACGAGCAACTGGGACTTTGTGGTCATGATATTGGCCAAATGGGCCATTGGCGTGCCCGCTCACTTCATGGCCAAAGACAGCTTGTTCAAGTGGCCTCTTGTGGGGCGGTGGTTGAGGCATGTGGGGGGCTTGGCCGTGGACCGCCAATCGGCCCATGGGGTTGTGGGCCAAATGGTGCAGATCTTTGAGGAGAAAAAGCGCACGGGCCAGCCCTTGTGGCTTGGCCTCACACCCGAGGGCACACGCTCGTATGTGAGTGCTTGGCGCAGTGGGTTTTACAGCATGGCGTTGCAAGCCCAATTGCCCCTCGGGTTGGTGGAGTTGGATTACGCCAAGAAGAGCATCACGTTCACCCATTTTTTGCGCCTGAGCGGGGATCTCGAGCATGACATTGAGCGGGTGGCTTCGGTCTACGCCGGTGTGCAGGGCAAATACCCTGAACTGGCGGCACCCATCACTTGGCAAGTCAAGGGCAAAGCCAGTGAGACGTTGAAGGCCTGAGCTCAGAGGTCGTCGTGGCAATTTGCCAGCACCCACACGAGAAGCGGCTCAATCAACATCTGCACAGCTTTCCCCCAACATCACCCCAACATCACCCCAACATGACCCCAACATCACCTCAGTGTTGAACCTCAATCGAATCAGTTAAACTCCCTTTCATGAGCGAACAAGCCCCCCTAAAACCCGATTTAAACCTTCGTGTGAGGACTTATTTGATGTCCTTGCAGCGCAAGATCGTTCAGGCTTTGAGCGAGCTCGATGGCGGCACCTTCACCGTGGACGCCTGGCACAAAGAGCCGCATGAGGCGCTGCAAGGCGATGGGATCACCCAGATCTTGGAGGGGGGCGCCGTTTTTGAGCGAGCAGGGTGTGGCTTCTCGCACGTGAGGGGCCCGTCACTGCCACCGTCTGCCACACAAAACCGTCCTGAACTCAATGGCGCAGCCTTCGAGGCAATGGGGGTCTCCTTGGTCTTTCATCCGAGAAACCCCTATGTGCCAACGGTGCACATGAATGTGCGCATGCTGTGGGCTACACCCCAGGGGGACGGGGCCAACCCTGTGGGCTGGTTTGGGGGGGGCATGGATTTGACGCCTTACTACGGTTTTCATGAAGACGTGGTGGCTTTTCACACCTCGTGTCGCAACGCCTTGACGCCCTTTGGTGAGCAGCTCTACCCCAGGTTTAAAAAATGGTGCGATGAGTATTTCTTTTTGAAGCACCGCGGCGAAGCACGGGGGGTGGGTGGTATTTTTTATGACGACTTTTGTGAACTCGGACTGGAGCGAAGCTTTGAGATGATGCAGTCGGTGGGGGACTCCCTCTTGGGAGCCTATCTTCCCATTGTTCACAAGCGCCACTCCACACCCTACGGCGAGCGTGAACGAGATCACCAACTCTACCGCCGAGGACGCTACGTGGAGTTCAATTTGGTGTGGGACCGGGGGACGCATTTTGGGCTTCAATCGGGGGGCAGGACCGAGTCGATTTTGCTCTCCATGCCGCCCTTGGCGTCGTGGTCTTATCAGCACCAAAACCCGCCGGGCTCAGCGGAGGCGGCCTTGCTCACTGACTTTTTGCCCCACCGTGATTGGCTTTGAACCCTCCTTGCCGCATGGGGCCCCAGATGCATTGGGGCGCAGCATGAAGGTGGGACTCTTTGGGGGTGCATTTGACCCGCCCCACAAGATGCATGTGCAGCTTGCCCAAACAGCCACCGAGCAGTTGGGGCTGGATGTGCTGCACATTGTGCCCACAGGATTGGCGTGGCACAAGACGGGCGAGCTCACTGCGCCTGTGCATCGGCTGCAGATGACGCGTTTGGCGTTTGCTGGTGTTGTGAGTGAGGCGCGTCTCACGGGATGCGACGTGTTGATCGATGAGCGAGAGCTCAACAGGCCTGAGCCGAGCTACACCATCCACACCTTGCATGAACTCCAAGCCCAGTATGGGGGGGCTGAATTTTTTGTGGTGATGGGTGAAGACCAGGCCCAAAAGTTTCAAACGTGGAAAAACCACGACGAAATACGCCAATTGGCCCGTCTTGTGGTCGCCAAACGCGCGGGCGTCGCCCATCAGTGGCACAATGAGGCCTTGGGGCAATTCATCGCTTTGCGCTGTGGGCCCTTTGAGCTGAGTGCGACCCAAGTGCGCGAAGCCATTGGCCGCGGTCAAGACGTGAGCTCACTGATCCCTGATTCAGTGCTAGGCTACATTCAACAACAGGGACTCTACCACTTTACTTCATGACAGAAACCGCAGAAAAAAAAGACGTACAAAAACTCCAACGTGTGATGGTGGATGCCCTGGAGGACGTCAAAGCACAAGACATCAGCGTCTTCAATACCGAGCATTTGTCCTCCCTCTTTGAGCGCGTGATCATCGCCAGCGGCACCTCCAACCGCCAAACCAAAGCCCTGGCCGCGAGTGTCAGGGACCAAGTTCGCAAAAATGGTTTTGCCAAGCCTCGCATTGAGGGTGAAGAAAATGGCGAGTGGATCATCGTGGACTGCGGTGCGGCGGTGGCCCACATCATGCAACCCTCGATTCGTCAGTATTACCATTTGGAAGAAATTTGGGGCGACAAGCCTGTTCGTTTGAAGTTCGGTGCGCCCAAGCCCGTCGTGGCCAAGGCCGAAGAGCCCAAGGCCAAAGCGGCGCCCAAAAAGAGCAGCAAAACGTCCCGTGCCGAGCCCGAACTCGTGGCCAAAAAAGTCGCGGCCAAAAAAACCGCGGCCAACAATGCGGCCAGGCGATTCACCAGCACCCAGCGCGCTCAAAAAGTCACCCAGTATTTGGAGAAAGAAACGCCAAGGTCGCCACCGGCTGCAGCCAAGAAGTCTGCCCCCAAGGCGACCGCTGCCAAGGCCCCAGCCCACAAGGCCAGCACCAAACCTGTGATCAAAGCCGTGAACAAGCCGCACACCAAGCCTGCCATCAAGACGTCGAGCAAACCCGCTGCAAAATCGCCGGCCAAAACATCCCGCAAGCCTGCTGCCAAAGCCCCAGCGAGCCGCAAACGCGCGCTCTAAGCCACCATGCGTTTGTGGGTGATTGCGGTGGGTCAGCGCACCCCCCATTGGGCTCAAGAGGCGTTTGATGACTTTCACAAGCGTTTCCCCCCCGATTGGCGGGTGACCCTCAAAACCGTCAAAACCCAAGCCCGAGAGGGAGAACCCAGTGCCAAGCTCATGGCCCAGGAGGCCGAGCGTTTGCGCCAAGCGTTGCCACCCGGTGCGTTGGTGGTGGCCTTGGACGAGCGGGGCAAGAGCTACACCACCCAGGCCCTGTCCAAAGCCATTGCAGCTTGGTCCTTGGAGTTTGCCGATATTGCCTTTGTGATTGGCGGCCCCGACGGCTTGGATCCTCACTTCAAAGAGGAGGCCCGCCAATTGATGCGGCTCTCCGACATGACGCTGCCCCACGCCATGGTCCGCGTGCTCCTCATTGAGCAACTCTACCGGGCTTGGTCCATTCAAAACGCACACCCCTATCACCGCGAGTAAGCCTCACCAATTCGCCACGCCCATGAAGCACGAGCATTCCCAGTCAAGAGCCCAAACTCTCAACGAGTCCTCTTCAAGCAGCACCTCGGCCTCCAAGGTCTACCTCGCCTCACAAAGCCCCAGGCGGCAAGAGTTGCTCGCTCAATTGGGTTGGCGCTTTGAGCTGTTGCTGCCAAGCGCTTTGTCGGACCTCCATGGACTCCAGTGCTTGCAAAGCAATGTGGGGGTGGGGGTGGAGGCCCTTGCCAATCGCGTGGGGTCCAATCGGCTCAAACCCAATGCCCATGACAATGCCAATGTCAATATCAATATCAATATCAATGCTCCGGCTTCCTCACCCTCATTGTCCCAGGCCTTGGAAGACTTGGAGCGTGTGCGAGAGGGCGAAGGTGCATTGGCCTATGTCCAACGCGTGACCCATTTGAAGTTTGAACTCGCCAGGCATCTGGCCAGCCGCTTGGGACCACGCTACGACCAAACGTGCCCACTGGTCTGCGCTGACACCACGGTGGTGCTAGACCAAACCATCTTGGGCAAGCCACACACCCCGCTCGAGGCCCGTGCCATGATGCGCGCTTTGTCGGGGCGCACCCACCGCGTCTACACCTGCGTGGTGGTGGGGGACTTGAGACACCAAGCCAAGCGTGTCTCGCGCTCTTGGGTGAGCTTTGCGCCTTTGAGCGAGCGGGTCATGGAGGATTATCTCCAAACCCAAGAGTGGGTGGGCAAGGCCGGGGGCTATGCGGTGCAGGGACGCGCTGCAGCGTTTATTTCTCAGATCCGGGGCAGTTACTCGGGCATCATGGGCTTGCCGCTCTTTGAGACGGCTGAGCTCTTAGAGGACTTTGTGCAACGGGGACGCTCCCACGCGTAAGGCGTTGGGGGGCGTCGTGACCAGACAAGCGCCTGCTAATGGGGTGGGGGGCCAGCCCATCCTTCTTTGCGGTTATTATTCCCTCCATGCAACAAGACATCTTGATCAACTGGTCGCCCCATGAAACCCGCGTGGCCGTGGTGGAGGGCGGCGCATTGCAAGAGATTCACCTCGAGCGCACATTGGCGCGTGGGATCGTGAGCAATGTCTACTTGGGACGCGTGGCACGCGTGCTCCCAGGCATGCAGTCGGCCTTCATTGACATTGGCCTGGAGAAGGCGGCCTTTTTACACGTGGCCGATTTGCTCTCGAGCGTCAATGCCCGCCATGCCGACACCGACTCCAAAGAGGCCGTGGCTCTCGTGCCCATTGAAAAACAAGTCTTTGAGGGTCAGACCCTCTTGGTGCAAGTGATCAAGGATCCGATTGGCACCAAGGGCGCAAGGCTATCGACCCAAATCAGCATTGCGGGTCGTTTTTTGGTGTATTTGCCCCAAGACCAGCACATCGGGGTCTCGCAAAAAATCCCCCCCGCCCAACGAGATGCGCTCAAAGCGCGCTTGCAGCATTTGGTGGAGGAAAACTTTGCCAAAGGCCAAGCCGGCGGTTTTATTCTAAGAACCAATGGAGAAGACGCCAGCGACGCCGAGCTCTGCGAGGACTTGGCCTATTTGAGAAAAACCTGGGACGGTATTCGCGACAAGAGCACTCGACTGCCGCCCATGAGCGAGTTGCACCAAGATTTGAATCTTTTAAAACGCGTGCTGCGCGACTTGACCAGCGAGTCGACCCAAAGCATTCGAATCGATTCGCGCGAGCAGTACGATGCCTTGCTGGAGTTTGGTCAAGTGTTCATGCCCGCGGCCGTGAGTCAACTCGTTCACTACAAGGGAGAGCGACCGATTTTTGATCTCTTTGGCATTGAAGAGGACATGGCCCGCGCCTTGGGACGACGGGTGGACTTGAAGTCTGGGGGCTACTTGATCATTGACCAAACCGAGGCGATGACCACGATCGATGTCAACACGGGTGGGTTTGTGGGACATCGAAATTTTGAAGAAACGGTGTTCAAAACCAATTTGGAAGCGGCCGGGGCCATTGCCCGTCAATTAAGGCTCAGGAACTTGGGTGGCATCATCATTGCGGACTTCATTGACATGGTGAGCGAGGAGCACCGACAAGGGGTGCTCGCTGAGTTCAGCAAACACCTCTTGCGAGACCGGGTGAAGACCATGATCAGTGGCTTCTCGGCCTTGGGGCTGGTGGAGATGACCCGAAAGCGCACCCGCGAGTCCTTGGCGCATTTGCTGTGTGAGCCCTGTTCGGCTTGCACAGGCAAGGGGTATGTGAAAACGGCGCGTTCCGTGGCCTACGACATCTTGAGAGAGATTTTGCGCGAGGCGCGTCAATTCAACCCCAAAGAGTTTCGTATTTTGGCCTGCCCCTCGGTCATTGAGCTTCTCTTGGACGAAGAGCGCGAGCATTTGGCAGGCCTCTCGGACTTCATAGGCAAACCCATTTCCTTGCAACTCGATGCGCAAATGGGGCAAGAGCAGTTTGACATCGTGCTACTGTGAGGACTTGAGCGGTGATTCCGATTTTGACCTACCACCAAATTGCAACGCCTCCTGCAAGTCCGTCTCCGTTTCGCAGCTTGTCTGTGCCCAAGGCTCACTTTGAGTCGCAAATGGCGTGGCTCAACCGCCTGGGCTACCAGGGGCTTTGCATGAGCGAGTTGATGCCCTACCTGAGGGGCGAACGAACGGGTCGGGTGGTGGGCATCACGTTTGATGATGGATATCAAAACAATTTGACCCATGCCTTGCCGGTTTTGCAGCGTTTTGGGTTCACCTCCACCGTTTACGCCGTGTCTCAGCGCCTGGGGCAAAGCAACGTCTGGGACCAAGACATGGGTGTGCCCAAAAGCGCCTTGATGAGCGAGGCTGAGCTCAAGGCTTGGGCGCATGCCGGCCAAGAGGTGGGCTCACACACGAGGCACCATGTGCGGCTCTTGCAGTGCAGCGAGGACGAAGCGCGGCAAGAAATTGCGCTCTCCAAAATGGAGCTTGAAGACCTCTTGGGACAGGCTGTGACGCAGTTTTGTTACCCCTATGGTGAGTTCAATGCGCTGCACGCGCGGCTAGCCGCTCAAGCGGGTTACGTGGCCGCCACCACCACCCAACGCTCGCGCGAGACAGTGGGTGAGCGAGCTGCCCAAGCGTGGTTTGAACTCTCGCGCGTGCCCATCGTGCGCTCGACCCATTGGACACAGTTCCTCCTCAAGCTGTTGAGTCGGTATGAGGATCGACATGACAACGCCCCAAAGACTCGCACCCAGGCGGCGGCCTCTTGAAGATTGCGGTGCTCACCCGGGATTTTTCCCCCAAGGCGGGAGGGGCGGAGCATTACGCCATGTCCTTGGTCGAGGGTTTGTCGGCTCGCCACGAAGTGCATGTGTTTGCCCAAACGATTGAGCACCATTGGCCTGGCGTGCACTACCACCGGATTCGTCAGCCTTTTGCGCGTCCTCGCTTTCTCAACCAGTGGTGGTACGCTTGGGCCACGTGGCGGCAAACCCGCTTTGGATTTGACATCGTGCATGCCCACGAGAACACCTGGCACGGCAATGTGCAGACGGTCCACGTCTTGCCTGTGTGGATTCATTATTTTGCCCTCAAACCTCAGCGAGCGCAGTTTTTGAGACAGTGGTGTGGCGCGCGCGCGCGTGAAAAAATCCTCACCGCGTTGAAGTGGCTCAATGTGCTCTTGAGTCCGCGGTTGATGAGTTATTTGTGGCTCGAGCACTCGAGACTCAAGCAGGGCGGGCGTCATGTCAGTCGTCACATCACCAGTGTGTCGGCCTCGCTCACAGAACAACTCTTGGGCTGTTTCCCGCTCGAGCCCCAGCGGGTTCACACCTTGATGCCTGCCGTTCTTGGCCCCTTGGCGTGGTGGCGCCAAGCCCAAGAGCGCGCTCACGCGGTGAGCCCCAATCCGTGGCTTGAAGTGCTGCTGCCAAGCACGTTGGTGGGCGCCCACGACGTGGACACCGCAACAGCTGAGTTCTCGAGTGAATTTTTGATCTCACCTGCGCTCAAGGCGCGAGCACGCTTGGCCTTGGGTTTGGAGTTGAGATTGGGATTGGAATTGGAATTGGGGGGGGCGGCGCACCAGCCCATCTCCCAGTGGCTGCTGTGGGTGGGGCACGATGACAAGAAAAAAGGCTTGAGTGCCATCATTCAAGCCTTGGCCAACTTGGCCCCCACTGTGGGGCTCATGGTGGTGGGGCGAGGAGCCTTGAGTGCGAGTGCCAAGGCGCTCGCCGTGAAGGAAGGGGTGGCCTCTCGGGTCGCCTGGTTGGGTCCCATGGAGGACGTGAGCCCAGCCTATTGGGCCTGTGACGTGCTCGTGCACCCAACCTTGGAGGACACCTTTGGCATGGTGGTGCTCGAAGCCATGTCCTGGGCTCGAGCGGTGGTGGTGAGTGCGCCAGAGTTTTGTGGGATCACGGGTCATTTGACCCATGCCCAAGAGGCCTGGGTCTTGGACGATCCAACAGACGTGCCGGCCTTGGCCCAAGCACTCACCTTGACCCTTGAGGAGTCGCGCGGTCGCGCCTTGGCCACGCAGGCCCACGCCTGGGCCCAGGCGCACACTTGGCAACGTGTGTGCGAGGCACAAGAAGCGGTCTACCGCGCCGTGCTCTCCCAAGCCTGTGTGAGTGCACCCTTGGGTCAAGGGGCAGGCCATGGCTGAGAGCACACCTGCACTTCACCCGGACCCAGGCCCCAAGAGCGTTTTGATGATCAAGTCCCATAGCCTTGGCGTGGGGGACTTGCTTCGAAGCTCGGCGGCGTGGCGGGTCATGAAAAACGCTTGGCCAAGTGTCCAATTGCACTTGCTTTTTTTGAGCAAACACCCGGGCTACCCCACCCAAGACTTGATCGCTGGGCACCATTTGCTCAGCAGCGCGCACTTCATCACCTTGCGCGAAGGCAGCCCCCAGCACCCTGGCAAACACCGCGTGAAGATGTCTCACATTCTCACCCAAGTGCGCGACATTGCCCAGGCAAAGCAAGTGGACTGGGTCATCGATTTTGAGATGAATGGGCTCAGAACAGCGTGGTTGACTTGGGCGCTCAGACACGGCGCAAAGCCGTCATGGAGGCAGCGCCCAGGCGCTCCCATCCAGACACTGGGGGTCAATCAGTTTTGGCCACGCGCGTGGTTTTACGCCAACTCGTCGGTGAGTTTGCCAACCTACATGCAGCAAGAGGGTCTCACCACGCCCATGGACTATACCCATCGGGACTTTGTGGTGCTCAGTGCCTTGGGACTCAAGCGCGGGAACACGCCCATTGAACTGCATGCATCTGAGGCCAGTGTTCTGCAAGCCCATGCGCTCTTGAGCGCGGCCTTTCAAGACGTGTTGTCGCACACTGGGAGCTTGCACCCTTCACCCCGCCAACGCCCAGTTTGGGGGATCAACATTGGTTGTGGCACCCCAGATGCCTTGGGCAAGCGTCCCCACATGAGCGACTTGGTCGCGAGTGTTGTCGCCTTGGCCCAGCGCCATTCATTTGATGTGGTGCTCACCGGGGCCGCGTTTGAGCGCGAGGTCAATGAGGAATTTATTCAGGCCTTCAATGAACGCATGAACGCGTTAGCCCATCCACCAGTGCACATGCCTTTACTCCTCAATGCCGCGGGCACGGGCAGTTTGCGTGATTTGTCGGGGTTGATCACTTGTTGTGAGCTTTTTTTGAGCACCGACTCTGGGCCGTATCACATGGCGGTGGGGCTCAAGGTCTCCACACTGGTGTGGTTTGTCATTGACCAGCCGGCCTCCTACCATGGGGTGTCATGGTGCGAGCGCGTTGTCAACCCGAGTGTGCCTGAGGTGTTGCAAGCCGTTGAGAGACTGATCGGTTGATCAGCGAATGATGAGCCCTTGGCGTGCAGCGAGCTTGAACTCGCCCAAGAGCGTGCCAGCGGGGCAGGGCAAGAGTCAGTCAAACATCGACTGCGCGTTTTGAATATGGTGCCTCACCACGGGATAAATTTGTGTGCTCCACTTGTTGCCACTGAAGACACCGTAGTGTCCCACCCCCGCTTGCAAATGATGGGTTTTTTTCCAAGCAGCAATGCCTGAACACAGGTCTTGAGCGGCCATGGTCTGGCCCAGGCCACAGATGTCGTCGCGCTCGCCTTCGATGGTGAGTAAAAACGGTCTCTTGATGAGTTGGGGTTGCACCAATTGGCCCTTGTAATGCATGTTCCCCAAGGGCAGGGCGTGATCTTGGAAGATCTCTTTGACCGTTTCGAGGTAAAACTTGCCCGGCAAATCCATGACCGCAAAATACTCTTTGTAGAAATCGTAGATCGGCTGCGCCTCTTTGTCGTGACCCAAAGCACGCAATTCATATAGTCGCTTGAGCGACTTTTGGTGTCGCTCCAAATTCATGTTCAAAAAAGCCCCGACTTGCACAAATCCAGGGTAGACCTCGCGCCCAGCACCTGCGTAACCGAGGGGGACTTGACTCACCAAGTTGTCCTTGAACCACTCGATGCTCTTGCTCTTGGCCAATTCGTTGACCTTGGTGGGGTTTTGTCGAGTGTCAATGGGGCCCGCCATCAAGGTGAGGCTGATGGGCACACAGGGATCTTTTTGCGCTGACATCACCGCAGTGGCCACCAAACACGAAACCGTGGGCTGGCACACGCCCACCAAGTGGCTGCCAGGCCCCATGTGCTGGAGCAAGACGATCAACTGCTCGGTGTAACTGTCCAAATCAAAGTCCCCCGCCGTTGGGTGCACGTCTCGGATGTTGATCCAGTCGGTGACGTAGACCTCGTGGTCTTGCACCAAGGCTTGGATGGTGCCGCGCAAGAGCGTGGCAAAGTGCCCCGACATGGGGGCCACCAAGAGCACGCGCGGCTCGTGTTGACTGTGGGCTTTTTTAAAGCGCAACAAATGACAAAAATCGGTGCTCCACACTTGCTCTTGCTCCACGTCATGGGCAAAGCCCTTGGCATCGACCACGGCTTGGATGTCAAAGTCCTCGCGCTCGTGCGTAAAGCCCAACAAAGCGACTTGCTCGTTCATCCCCAGGCATTTGCGCATGAGCGGGTTGTCTGAGAATTGCCGCCAGTGCTGGAGCCAGTCTTTAGAGACCTGGGCGAAATCTCGCACGGGCTGGCGCAGGCGAGCGAGGTTGTCAAATTGCTGATACATCACGGCATTGCCTTGTCTTGGAGCATTGTGCTCATGGTGTAACCCACCAAGCAAAAGCTATGCCTCATTTGGCATATTTTTTGCGAGTTGGTTTTCAATTAGGAGACACACACACGATGAGCACGACCACGTTGACATTGAGCAGCAAGAACTATTCGTCATGGTCGATGAGGGGCTGGCTCATGCTCAAAATGTCAGGCCTGCCGTTTGAAGAGGTGATGGTGGAGACTGACTCGGAGCATGCCCGAGCCGAGCTCTTGCTGTTGTCGCCTTCGATCTTGGTGCCGTGTTTGAATCACGGCAAAGTCAAGGTCTGGGACACTCTGGCCATTGGTGAGTACTTGAACGAAGTTGCACCAAAAGCGGGACTGCTGCCTCCCAATCCTGTGCACCGTGCCCATTGTCGTGCGGTGTGTGGAGAGATGCATTCGGGGTTTTCGGCGATGAGGGCTTCATTGCCCATGAACATCAAGGCGCAATTCAAGGGCTTTAAGGTGTGGGCCAAAGCGAGATCGGATTTGGACAGAGTTTTTGAGATTTGGACCTCTTGTTTAAAAACTTACAAGGGGCCTTACTTGTTTGGCAAGAAAGCGAGCTTGGCCGACGCGATGTTTGCGCCCGTGGTCATGCGTTTGCGCACCTATGGCATTGCCATGGATCCGGTGTGTGAGGCTTACTGTCAGCAGATCTTGAAGATGCCAGCAGTCCAAGAGTGGATCCTGGCCGCAAGAGCAGAGCCCGAGGACATTGTTGAATTAGAAGTGGAGTTTTAACATGAATGCTGTGAACCCAACTGAACTTTCTACCCCATCATCGCCATCATCGCCATCAACATTTGCAACTGATTTCTCACACGTCAAAGGCGAGGAGACTGAGTTTTTGCCTGGAGGACTCAGAGACTTCTTTGTCTACAAAGACCTTGGCGTGTCCAAAGCCACCCATGGCAGAGTGATCGCGCATATTGCCAAAGCCAATTTGCCGCCCACCGATGGCACAGGGTGGCACTACCATGTGGCCGAGTTTCAGATCGTCTATATGCTCAAGGGCTGGGCGCGCTTCATGTATGGAGACCAGCCCACGTTGGTGAAAGCCGGTGACTGTGTGCACCAGCGTCCTGGCATCGTGCACTACCTCTTTGACTATTCCCCCGACATGGAGTACTTGGAGATTGTGGGTCCCGCTGACTTTGGCTCGATCGCGGTTGATGGTCCTTGCGACGTCCCCAGCGTCACGCCTTGGAATTGAGGCTCTCGCTCGGCGCCATTTGCCCGAGTTTGAAGTAGGAGGCGTAGACCCGTCCCAAGGCCAAGAGTTCAGCGTGCGTGCCCATCTCCACGATCTGCCCCTTGACCAAAACGACGATGCGGTGGGCGTGCTCGATGGTGGACAAGCGGTGCGCAATCACCAGTGTGGTTCTGCCCACGGTCAAGCGGTTGAGCGCTTCTTGCACGAGTCGCTCAGACTCGTTGTCCAAGGCCGAGGTGGCTTCATCGAGCAGTAAAATCGGCGCGTCTTTGTAGAGTGCTCTGGCGATGGCCAAGCGCTGGCGCTGACCGCCCGAAAGTTGTGAGGCGTTGTGTCCCACCCGCGTGCTCACCCCTTGTGGCAAGGTTTGGATGTACTCCCCCAAGTTGGCCGCTTCCAAACAGGCCAATGCCCGAGTCGGGTCCTGCTTTTGCCCGAGCATCACATTGCTGAGCAAGGTGTCGTTGAGCACAATCACGTTTTGGCTCACCAGTGCAATTTGCTGTCTGAGGCTCTTTAAGCGCCACTGGCGAATGTTGACACCATCGATGAGCACTTCGCCGGCCTCTGCATCCACGAGTCGGGGCAGCAAATTGGCCAAGGTGCTTTTTCCCGACCCCGATTCACCCACAATGGCCAGGACTTCGCCTGGATTGACTCGCAAGGTGAGGTCTGCCAAGGCGGGTTGTCGATCGGCGTGGTAGCGCACCCGCACGGCATTGAATTCGACCAGACCCTTTGCTTTTTCAAGTTCAAACTCGCCCTCGTCTTGGTCAGCGGTCTTTTCGATCAAATCCAGGCCTCGCTCAATCGCAGCAAGGCCCCGGGTGATGGGGGCGGCGATCTCCGACAAATGCTTGATGGGGGCCACGAGCATCAGCATCGCGGTGACAAAGGATGCAAAGCCACCCACGGTGGTGCCGTCCGTGTTGCTTTGAAACAGCGCCACGCTGATGACGGCCGAGAGTGCCACAGCCGAGAGGATTTGGGTGAGTGGCGTGATGGCGGCCGAAGACACCATGCCCTTCATCACCAAAGACTGCAAGGACAGCCCCAGATCCCCAAAGCGGCGTGTTTGCTGCTCTTGTGCACCTTGCAGCCTCACTTCTCGGTAGGCCAAGGCGTTCTCTTCCACCGCATAGGCCAGTGCGTCGGTGCTCGCCTGGCTCAAATGCGTGAGTCGGGTGAGTCGGTGAGTCAAGATGCGCATCACCCAAGCCACCGCAGGCAGCAAGAGGGCCACAATGAGGCTCAATTTCCAATTCAAGTAGAGCAAATAGCTGGCCAAAAACACCAAGGTGAGGGAGTCACGGGTGAGGCTCAAAAAAGCATTGACGAGCGTGCCCGCACCATTTTGCACTTCAAACACCAAGGTGTTGGCCATGGCGCTGCCGGCTTGACTTGCGTAGAGGCTGGGGTGCGCTTTTTGAAGCTTGTCAAACATCTCGAGCCGCAGGGACAGCACCCCGATATTGGCAATTTTGGCCAAGCAGACTTGGGCCACGAATGCGCCCAAACCCCGAACGGTGAACAAGGTGAGGATGGCGACAGGCACGAGCCACAGGTTCAAGGAGCCCGTGACAAAGCCGTTGTCGAGCAAAGGCTTCAAGAGGGCTGGAATCATGGGCTCCGAGGCCGACACCACGATCACGGACACGACTGCTGCCGCCCACACCCCCACGGGCTTGGAGAAATACGGCAAAACCCGTTTAAAACGTCGCCAAAAGGATTCAACTGGGATGTCGTTCATTGAAGAGGGGAGTTCAAGGTGTCGTTGGGTTGTCACCGGGCTGTCATCTGGTGAGGCGTTAAAATCTGGAACCAAACAAGGTTGCCATCGGTGGGTCAACAATGCTGCGCAGCACAAAAATAGTCTCTTGGCCAAGCCAGGCCAATGCTCACGGCCCGATTGTATGGGATCGTGGCCAAACCCCTGGTCGTTGGGGTCGGCCCGCATCTGCGGTTCAACGTCAGGCGCTTAAGAGGGCTCTTTGGGGGGCTCTTTTGCGGGGTCGGTCGGCCCTTGGTGTCTTTGCCGGACTGGATTGAGCGTGATTTGGCGCTGTGCACCGGCTTGTCTGTATGATGCGTCTTTGAGTCCCAAGCGCATGTTGATGTTTGCTTTGTTTGAATTTCCTGTTGCCTGCGAACCCGCGCATCAACTCCCAGAACCATTGACCTGATCAATTTGTCTTCACCTTCGCCATGAACCCAATCCAACTGAATTCCCATGTCATTGTCTTGCGACCCAAGCTATCTTGGTCGGGGTTGCTCCTCTTGGCTCGCTCGAGTTGGGGCTCAGCGGGTGCCAAGGCGGCATTGGTGTACTGGGTATCCCTGCTGGTGGTTTTGCTCGGCCTCATGATGGCACCCCTCACCAGCCGCGCTCAGCTTCGGGTGGAGGTGACGGGTCTTGGGGTGACGCTGATCCCGCTCAACATGAATGGTTTCAGAGACGAATCGAGTGCCAGTCAAAAAATATCGGCCATTGTTCAAGCTGATTTGGAGCGAGCCGGGCAATTCAAACTCACCACCACAGCGCTCTCGATGGATGAGACTTCGCGTCCAGACTTTTCTGTTTTGAGAGAGCGCGCCATGGAGAATTTTGTCTCGGGCAGTGTGACCAAATTGGCCGATGGACGCTATGACGTGCGCTTTCGTTTGTGGGACTTGATGAAGTCCCAAGATTTGGGGGGCGCCAGTTATGCCGTCTCCAGCACCGACCTCAGGCGATCAGCCCACCAAATTTCAGACTACATTTACGAAAAACTCACGGGTGTCAAAGGTATTTTTTCAACCCGCATCGCCTATGTCACCAAGGTCAAGAGCAGTTTTCATTTGTGGATCGCCGATGCCGATGGAGAAAACGCCCAGGCGGCTCTGAGCTCTCCCGAGCCCATCATCTCACCGAGCTGGTCGCCAGACGGTCTGCAACTGGCCTATGTCTCCTTTGAGACTCGCAAACCCGTGGTCTATGTGCACGATGTGGCCAGTGGCAAGCGCCGCGTGGTGGCCAATTTCAAGGGCTCCAACAGTGCCCCGACTTGGGCTCCCGATGGCAAAACCCTGGCGGTCACCTTGAGTCGGGATGGGGGGTCTCAAATTTTCTCCGTCCCTGTGAGTGGCGGTGAGCCCACCCGGCTCACTCAAAGCAGTGGCATCGACACGGAGCCGGTCTTCACGCCCGATGGGAGTGCGATTTATTTTGTCAGTGACCGCGCGGGCTCCCCACAGATTTACCGCATGCCAGCCAAAGGCGGGCCCACCCAACGGGTCACCTTCACGGGCAACTACAACATCTCCCCTGCGTTGAGCCCGGATGGCAATACCCTGGCTTACATCTCCCGCCAAGGCGGTCAGTTCAAGCTGTATGCGATGAACTTGAGCACCGACAAAGCCCAACCCCTGAGCGACACCGCGTTTGATGAACGCCCCAGTTTTGCGCCCAATGGCAAGTTGATCATCTATGCCACACAGTTGCAAGGCCGTGAGGCGCTCATGATGGTCAATCCTGACAACAAGATGTCCACCCGCTTGAGCGGAAAAGAGGGTGACATTCGTGAGCCACATTGGGGTCCCTACGCCAAACTCAATTGATGGTGAGCCTCGCCGATCCCCAGGCCCGCTGTCTTTGGCTTGACATCAAAAAATGAATACAATCACCCCAGTTGGTTGGCACAATGCATTGAATTTCCCCCTTTTTGCTTTCAACCTTTCATCAAATCAATGAACCCTGAGGATAAACATGAGAATTAAACTGTTCAGCGCAATGGTCATCACGGTCATGGTGCTTCTTGCCGGCTGTGCCTCCAAGGTCAAACTCAACGAGGTGCCTGTTGAGGACAAATCGTCAAGTTCAGTCAATGTGGACCCATCCTTGAATGCCAAGTCCGGCACTGGCGTGACCAACGTTCAAGCCAATTCCCTCTCGGGCATGAACGCTGGCCCAGTGGGCGTCGATAAGATCGTCTACTTTGACTACGACAGCTACACCATTCGCCCTGAAGCCCAACCCGCCATTGCAGCACATGCCAAATTCTTGGTGTCCAACAAATCGCTGAAAGTGTCTTTGGAAGGTCACACCGATGAGCGCGGTGGCCGTGAATACAACCTTGCCTTGGGTCAAAAAAGAGCAGACGCCGTTCGCAAAGCCTTGTCACTCTTGGGGGTGAGTGAGCCCCAAATGGAGTCGGTGAGTTTTGGCAAAGAAAAGCCTGCTTCAACAGGGTCGGATGAAGTGGCATACGCGAAAAATCGTCGCGTAGAAATTTCTTACCGTTGATGCCTTTCATGAGCCGTTTTGTGTGGATTGCTGCCTTCTTGGTCCCCTTGATGCTGGGGGCCTCGGCCCATGCTTCTCTATTTGATGACGACGAAGCCCGTCGTGCCATTTTGGATTTGCGTCAAAAGCTGGAAGTTCAAAGATCAGGCTTGGAGTCGGCACGCAATGAAATCAAGGCCTTGGGCCAAGAAAATGCACAGCTGCGAACGGCTTTGTTGGACCTGCAGTCCAACATCGACAAACTCCAACAAGAGATTGCCCATGTCAATGGTGACAAAGACTTGATGGCCCGTCAGTTGTCCCAAACCCAGATGATGATCAAAGACCAAGCCCAGGTCCTCGAAAATCGACTCTCCAAGTTTGAGCCCCAAAAGGTGAGCTTGGATGGGGTGGAGTTTGCCGCTGAGCCCTCGGAGATGCGCGAGTATGACAACGCTTTGGCCGTCTTTAAGAAGGCCGATTACGCTGGAGCCGTGCTTGCGTTCACGGACTTTTCCAGACGCTACCCGAGCAGCGGCTTTTCTGCACTGGTGCTTTACTGGTTGGGCACTGCCCAGTACGCCTCCAGAGACTTCAAGGGAGCGATTCAGACCTTCAAGGCCTTGGGCACTGCGGCCCCCAATCACCCCAAGGTACCAGACAGTGAGCTCTTGAGTGCCAGCTGCCAAGTCGAGCTCAAAGACATCAAGGGTGCGCGCAAGACACTGGAAGAACTGATCAGGACGTTTCCCCAAAGCGATGCCGCTCAAACTGCGCGAGACCGCCTGACCAAGTTAAAGTGATGATTTGATTGTGAAGGGCATGCCCCACGCTGGCTCGGTGACAATCCCGGGCTCGCGGGTCCCCCTGGGGATGGGTGGCCAAGCCCTGGTTGACGTGAGTGAAGTCGCTTTCACGAACGCTATCTTTATCTTCATTTTCTACGTCACCTGATCCCCCAACAAAATTCCACGCCATGCAAGACGCCGACTTTCACGCGCTCACCCTTCAGGTCTTGTGGCTTGCATATGCCATGATGGTCACGTTGGGGTTTGTGGCCCACCGAACCCATTTTTGTACCATGGGCGCCATTGTCGATGTGCTGAGTTTTGGGTCTTGGACGCGCGCCTGTCAGGTCTTGCTGGCCATGGCGGTGAGCCTGCTGGGCTTTTCATTCCTCACGGGCTTGGGTGCCATCAACCCCACCCAAACCTTGTATGCATCGGCCAAATGGTTTTGGCTCTCTGACGCCTTGGGTGGCCTCATGTTTGGTGCGGGCATGGTCTTGGCGTCTGGTTGTGGCAATAAAACACTCATCCGGATGGGCTCGGGCAACTTCAAGTCCTGGGTGGTGTTTTTGGTGATGGGGCTTGCCGCTTGGGCCTCGCTCAAAGGCATCACCGCGGTCTTTCGCGTGCATGTTTTAGAGACGTTCTTTGTGACTTTGCCCGGTGGCGGGAGTTGGGCCGAGTTGCTTTTGGGCAGTGCCGCCTTGGAAAATAGGACCTTTTTGGGCGCACCCGTGCACGCTGCTGGGTTCACGTTCATGGCGTTGGGCGCGTCAGTGTTGATGGTCTGGGTGTGTTGGTGGCTTTTGCAACGCCATGAATCCGAGCCCCTTGGCGCTAGAGCGGTGTTTAAACGCCTCTATCCTGGCTTGGCGGTGGGCTTGGTCGTGACGCTGGCCTGGATTTTGAGCGGGGTGGTGGGGCATGTGAGCGAGAATCCCCTGACCCTGGAGGAGGTCTTTTTGGCGAGTCAATCTGGAAAAATCGAGGCGGTGACCTTTGTGTCGCCCATGGCCTATGTGTTGGACTGGCTGGTGTTTTACTCCGATGCCTCCAAGGTGCTTGGCTATGCAGCGGTCTGTGCGTTGGGGGTGGTGAGTGGGAGTTTTTTGAGTGCCTTGTTGAGCCGCAGTTTACGTTGGGAGGGGTTTGGCAGTACAGAGGACTTGGAGTTGCATTTAATCGGTGCGGCCATGATGGGGGTGGGCGGCGTGGTGGCCATGGGCTGCACCTTTGGGCAAGGCATGAGTGGGTTTTCAACACTCAGTATCAATGCCTTTGAAGTGGTGCTCTTCATTGTCATTGGTTGTGTTTCTGCATTCCGGTACCAGACTTGGCGGCTTGAGCGAATACTTTGAAAGCGACACCTTTTTGAATCTCCCAGTGGATACTATGTTGGATCAATACAAGACAGACGAGGAGTTTGAAAGGCGCTTTGGCGCTTTGGTCCGCCTGTATGGACCTGAGGGCGCGAAGTGTATTTTTGGCGCCCATGTGGTCGTCGTGGGAATTGGCGGTGTGGGATCTTGGGCGACTGAGACTCTGGCCAGAAGTGGGGTGGCGCGCCTCACCTTGATTGACATGGACCACATTTCAGTCTCCAATGTGAATCGTCAAATTCACTCCTTGACAGATACCATTGGTCAGTCCAAGGTTTTGGCAATGAAGTCGAGGATTCTTGAAATCAATCCAGGCTGCCTGGTCACTGCGGTTGAGGACTTCGTGACCCCTGAGAATTGGGCTCAGATGGTCACTCAGTTGCAGCATCCCATCGACGGCTTGATTGATGCCTGCGACCAAACCTTGGCCAAAGTGGCGTTGTGTGAATGGGGTCTGCAAACTCGCACCCATATGGTGACAGTCGGTGCTGCTGGAGGCAAGAGGGCGGCTCATCAAGTGGAGATCAAAGATCTGATCGATGTCACCCACGACCCCCTGATGGCGCAGGTTCGTTATCGCTTGCGTCGCTCGGGGGCTATGGCCAAGGAGGTTAAAAAATCCCAAATTCAGTGTGTTTTTAGCACTGAAAAAGTGATCAATCCTTGGGGCTCAGAAGGGACCGAATCAGCAGACAATGACTCATCATTGAATTGTCACGGCTATGGCTCGAGTGTGGCCGTGACGGCAACATTTGGACATTGCGCAGCGGGCTGGATGCTCCAAGAAATCGCCAACACTTGAATCACGTGGGGTCATTTTGGGTTGGCGAATAGAAGAAAAAGCAAAAAAACTGTAGCCCAAACTTTTTGCTTGAGTTTGGGCTTTAATTTGGGTTAAAAATTTGTTACAATAGCAGGCTTGGCGGCATATGAGCAATCTGCCAAAAGAGAGAATGTGGGACGATAGCTCAGCCGGTAGAGCAGCGGACTTTTAATCCGTTGGTCGCGAGTTCGAATCTCGCTCGTCCCACCAAAA
>CAIPFK010000276.1 GCA_903864315.1 uncultured Burkholderiales bacterium
ATCCATTTGAGCCTGGTCAAAGGACAATGGAAGCCCACGGATGAAGTGCTCGTTCGCGTGCACGAGCCGCTCTCAGTGCTTGACTTGCTCGAGCCCAATCGCCGCATGCATTCTTGGGGCTTGGATGAGAGCATGGCCCGCATCGCGGCCGAAGGCTCTGGCGTCTTGGTGCTATTGAACGCTGGCGAAAACGCCGAGCAGCTTCTCGCCCAGTTTCAAGGCACAGCACAATCGTCACAGGCTCCAGTGAGAGGCCAGATGGACCTCAGAACCTATGGCGTGGGCGCACAAATCATCAAAGACTGTGGCGTGCATCAAATGCGTTTGATGGGTCACCCCAGGCGCATGCCCAGCATGGCGGGTTATGGCTTGGAGATCAAGGGATATCTGACAAAGACCCAAGAGAGTCCTGCACCCCAGTAAGGCACCAAGAAACACCCAACATCGCGACTGGAAAGCTCTCCTCAACAGCAGACTCCCTGCGGTCGAGCCAACATTGAACTCCATCACACCATCTGTTAATCAATACAAGGCCTATCAAGGAAGACTCCATGTTTGCACGCAACCCCAACAGCACCTCATCCACTGAGCACCCAGCGCGCCGCGCCTTGCCCGAGCACTTGCTCTCGAGCAGCGAGAGGTCTCATCGCACTGAGTTGAGGATATCTCCCGAAGACGCGCAAGAATTGAGAATTGGGATCGTGCAAGCGCGCTTTAACGAAGACATCACCAATGAGCTCAAAAACGCCTGCGTGCATGAACTCTTGGCGCGTGGGGTGCTCGAGAGCAACATCACCCTCATCGAGGTGCCGGGTGCTTTGGAAATTCCCTTGGCCTTGCAAACCCTGGCGCAAATGGACGAACCCCAAACCTTTCACGCTTTGGTCGCTTTGGGGTGCGTGATTCGCGGCGAGACCTTTCACTTTGAGTTGGTGAGCCAAGAGTCCAGCGCCGGAGTCAGTCAAGTGGCCTTGGATTTTCACATTCCGATTGCCAACGCGATTTTGACCACCGAAAATGCAGAGCAAGCCCAGGCCCGCCAAACCATCAAAGGCCAAGAAGCTGCGTTGGTGGCCTTGGAGATGGTTCTCCTCTTGGAGACTTGGGCGTGAAACACACCGAACACCCCACCCGCAAAGCCTTGGCCATTGAGCAACTCCAAAGCGAGACAGCTCACCCTCTGGGTGCTCAAGCGGGGGTGGACGATTCAAGTCCCAAAAGCTCCAAGACCCACAAGAGTGCACGCACGCGTTCGCGCGAATTCGCGCTCCAAGCCCTTTATCAACTGATCGTCTCCAACAATGACCCCACCGAGATTGATCTCTTTACCCAGGATTTGGTGGGCTTCAAAAAAGCCGACCTGAACCACTACCGCGCCATCTTGCACGGCTGCGCGACTGAGCGCGATGCGCTTGACGCGCTCATCACCCCACTCATCGACCGCCCCTTGGCCGATCTCTCCCCCATTGAGCGAGCGGTGATGTGGCTTGGTGTCTTTGAGCTCCAACATTGTTTGGACGTGCCTTGGCGTGTGGTGCTCAATGAGTCCATTGAGTTGGCCAAATCTTTTGGCGGAACCGATGGACACAAATACGTCAATGCCGTCCTCAACAAGGTTGCGTTGACACTCAGGGCCAGCGAAATCCAATCTGGGGCTCAGGCCTGAAAAGCCCCTGGCCACCCCAAGCATGACTCTCTCCAGAGCCCATCCAAGATGAGAATCACCCAACGCGCGCAACGCATTGAGCCATTTTTTGTCATGGAAGTCGCCAAGGCTGCACAGCGCATGGCCCAAGATCTTGCAGGGCACGATTGGCCCATGCTCTTTTTGAACATTGGCGAGCCCGACTTCACTGCCGCCCCCCTCGTGCAAGCCCGAGCGGTTGCGGCCATTCACGCAGGCCAGACCCAGTACACCCCAGCCACTGGCCTCATGGCCTTGAGGTTGGCCATCTCGCAGTGGTATCTTCAGCGCTTTGGCCTTCGAGTCGAGCCCGAGCGCATCATCGTGACGGCTGGCGCTTCTGGAGCCTTGCAACTGGCATGCCTCACCTTGATCGAGTCAGGCGACGAGATCTTGATGCCCGACCCGAGTTACCCGTGCAACCGCCATTTTGTGAGTGCCGCCAATGGGCACGCCACGCTCTTGCCCACCACCGCGCAAGACCGCTATCAATTGAGTCCAGAACAAGTCGCCCACCACTGGCAGTCTGGCACGCGGGGGGTGTTGCTCGCGTCTCCCTCCAACCCCACCGGCACCTCGATTGCTGGCTCGGCCATGAAGGCAATTCACGAATGTGTCCAAGCCAAGGGCGGCATCACCTTGGTGGATGAAATCTACCTGGGTTTGTCCTTTGAGGAGGACCTGTCGCAAACAGCGCTGGCACTGGATGAGCGTGTGGTCAGCATCAACAGCTTTTCCAAATACTTCAGCATGACGGGCTGGCGACTGGGCTGGATGGTCGCCCCACCAGCCCTGGTCCCGAGCCTTGAGCGCTTGGCACAAAACCTCTTCATCTGTCCCAGTACCATTGCGCAACATGCAGCACTGGCTTGTTTTGAGCCGCAGAGTTTGGCGCTTTTTGAAGAGCGTCGCATGGCCTTCAAGGCTCGCCGAGACTTCTTGGTGCCCGCTTTGCGGGAATTGGGCTTTGGCGTGCCGCTCTCACCCGATGGAGCGTTTTATGTCTGGAGTGACTGCCGCGCCCTCTACGACAAGTTCGGGGTGAACAACAGTTGGGACTTCACCTTTGAGCTCATGAAACGCGCCCACATTGCACTCGCACCAGGGCGAGACTTTGGCAGCCATGAGACCGAGCACTTTGTGCGTTGGTCGATTGCCAGCGCCATGCCTGA
>CAIPFK010000277.1 GCA_903864315.1 uncultured Burkholderiales bacterium
CAAATGCACCCCCAGCCCCAGCGTGGCCACACTTTGCACTGAAGTGTGGGTGAGCAAGGGGTCTTGGGCACACAATCCTTGCAGTCGCGCAAGCAAGGCTTTGTTGTTGGCCCCTCCTCCACAAACGATGAGCGACGTCGGTGCAATGCTGCCACGGCATTGCTCGCGCAGTGCGTCGATGCAAGTGCGTGCAGTCAACTCCATCAAGGTGGCTTGAACGTCGGGCGCGCTGGGTCGCAGGCCTGAGGCGACAGATCCAAAGCACGCTTGAAGTTGTGCGTCCAGCCATGCACGGTTGAAGAGATCCCGGCCAGTGCTTTTGGGTGGAGGCAATTTGAAATAGGGGTGTGCCAGCATGGCGTTTAGCAATCCGGGATGACTGTGTCCCTGGCTGGCCCACTGCCCGTCTTTGTCGTAGGGCTCCCCCGTGTGCTCCTCGCACCAAGCGTCGAGCAAGACGTTGGCGGGCCCAGCATCAAAACCGATCAACGCACGCGACTCGAGTCCAGTGGGTTGCTGATCTTGTTTGGGATGCTCGTCAGGATCCATCTGCAAGCGAGGTGGCAAGCAGCTGAGGTTGCTGATCCCGCCCAAGTTTAAAACGGCCACAGGGACCTGGTCCTTGGAGAACAAGGCGTCGTGAAAGGCGGGCACCAAGGGGGCGCCTTGGCCAAGAGCTGCAACATCGCGGGCGCGAAAATCATAGGCCACATCAATGCCAGTGAGCTCACTCAGCAGCGCTGCATTCAAGAGCTGAAGCGTGTAGCCCACTCGGTCGTGAAGACCGGGTTGGTGGCGCACAGTTTGTCCGTGCGCGCCCAAGGCGACGATGTCTCGGGGCGTGAGAGAGCGGGCCTGCAACAAGGCGTTGACGGCCTTGGCATACAGGCGAGAAACCTCATTGGCGGCCAAGGCGCTCAAGTGCAACTCATTGTCCCCCGGGGTGTTCAAGGCCAAGAGCTTGCGTTTGAGCTCAACAGGGTAGGCCACAAAATGCTCGGCTTGAGGGCCAAAGCCATTGGCAAAATCGACCAAGACCGCGTCCACACCGTCCATCGACGTGCCCGACATCAATCCAATGAAAAGGCAAGATGGTTGGGCGGGCGGCCTCATGGAGCTAGGGCTAGGTCAAAGACAACACTCAATCGATGTCCACGGTTTCAAGACCGGCGGTTTCTCGCAGCATGTTGCGCGCTTGCAAGGCCTGGCGTTCAAAGGCGGGCTTGAGGCCTGCAGCCAAAGGGACCGGCGCGTTTTGTCGGGCCATTTGTTCGGGGTCTTGGTATTGCCCGTTGCGGCGGAACTCAAAGTGCAAATGCGGACCGGTGGCCCAACCCGTCTGGCCCACTGCGCCAATGCGCTCGCCTTGTTCCAGAGACTGGCCTTTGCGCACACCAATTTGTGACAAATGGGCGTAGAGCGTGGTGCTGCCTTGGGGGTGCTTGACCAGGACCACATTGCCGTAGCCGTTTTGAGCACCCGCAAAGTCCACCACACCATTGGCAACGGTGCGAACGGGTGTGCCTGTGGGGGCGGCGTAATCCACGCCCAAATGCGCTTTCCATTCATTCAAAATGGGGTGAAAGCGCATCTTAAAACCACTGGTGATTCGAGAAAAAGCCAAGGGAGCGGCCAAATACATGCGCTTGAGGTTCATGCCCTCCATGGTGTAGTAGCCCGAGCTTTGGGGCTCACCCGAGTTGAACCAAATGGCCTGGTAGGGGTGTGAGCGGTTGACAAACTCGGCACTCAAGACGCGGGCGGTTTTGAGGGTTTCGCCGTCTGCTGTTAAGGTTTCAAAGAGCAAGGTGAAGTGGTCACCTTTTCTGAGTGCGCGGTGAAAATCAATGTCACCCGAAAAAATCTCCACCATCTGGTTGGCCAAGCTG
Organism: uncultured Burkholderiales bacterium; assembly: GCA_903864315.1. Lineage (GTDB taxonomy): Bacteria > Pseudomonadota > Gammaproteobacteria > Burkholderiales > Burkholderiaceae_C > Limnohabitans. The sequence goes on from CAIPFK010000277.1 coordinate 1,890, forward strand.
TCGGGGATGTGGGCGGCATCGGTGGCCTGGTACAAAGAGCTCTGAATGGTGGCGCCTGCGATTTGGGTAGAAATGGCCATGGGGGCCGCGTCCAATTTGGCCGTGAAGCCATTGGGGGTTTTTTTGATGACCAGGCGGCTAAAGAGGCGGTCTGAGTCATGGGCCCAACGCACGACCATCTCCACGAGTTCGTGTTTGCTGTTGGTGTTGACACTCACCAAACGCTGTGTTTTGCCCAAGAGGTTGAGTCTTGCCAAGGGGTTGCTGGCGATGAACTCGCGCGCATGGGGGTCATTCGCGTCCAAGCGAGCCAAGAGGCTTTGGGCGCTGTCATTGGCACGCGACCAATCGGTGCGGTAAAAGCCTGGGCTGGGGCTCCAGGCGTTCGCTGCAGCACTGCTGCTGGCAGACGCCTCGCCGATGGTGCTGCCAATGCCGTCTTCTTGCGGGCTGCCTTCAAAGACCGTGTGGGGGGCGTTGGCCAAGGGGGTGAGCGTCTCGGCCGAGGGCGAGAGTGCTTGCAACTGCTCCCAGTTGAGCTTGAGTAGCATGGTTTTTGGGGCCATGAGGGACGCATCGGGTCCCAAATTGACCAATGCAAAGGACACCCCGGCACTCACGACCCAGAGGGCCAACGCAGCTTGCAAGACGGTTTTGAGGACCACGCGTTCGCCACGGCGCATGCGGCTGATTTGATCGACGCTCCAGTGCAAGCACTGCGACGCGGTTTCTTTGAGAGAAGGCAACATGTTCAACAACCAAGGTGTTTCTTGGCGCTCAAGGGCCAAGAAGCATAAACAATAAAAACGTTGTCGACCCCAATGCTCAAGGGAGATCCTGTGTCTCAAAGGCCATTCAAGCCAGAAAGAACCACAGCCACGGGACAAACGCTTTAGAAAAACAAGGGTGTCAAGCTCTGCTGTTGTGTAAGTAGCAGTCGCAAAGGGATAAAATAGAGGCTTGACGATGCCAATGAAGGCTTTGTTCAGAGTATAACACCGCGTTACGGTGCTTACGTGCCCAAATTGTAGTGCCAGCCTTGCGCGTTGGCTGGCCTTGGGACCCAAGCCCAGGCGCCGTTTTTCTGAATCAATCGCCCTTTGACGCCCACCCCCACCCCTCACTTCGCCAACCGATCCATGAACGACATCGCCACCCCAAGCCTCGCGCAACCCGAACTGAGCCCTGCTGTGAAAGCCGCCCTGGAGGTGAGCGTGAAAGGCTGCGATGAGTTGCTCCCCATTGAGCAGTGGACACAAAAACTCGTGCGATCTGAAAAAACCGGTGTGCCGCTTCGCATCAAATTGGGGCTGGATCCGACCTCGGCCGACATTCACTTGGGGCACACCGTGGTGCTCAACAAAATGCGCCAGCTCCAAGACTTGGGGCACCAGGTGATTTTTTTGATTGGGGACTTCACTTCCATGATTGGGGATCCTTCCGGGCGCAACACCACCCGCCCGCCGTTGACCAAGGCGCAAATCGAAGACAACGCCAAAACCTATTACGCCCAGGCCTCTCGCGTGCTCGACCCACAAAAAACCGAGATCCGCTACAACAGCGAGTGGAGTGACCCCTTGGGTGCGCGTGGCATGATCGAACTCGCGGCTCGCTACACGGTGGCTCGCATGATGGAGCGAGACGATTTCAATAAGCGCTTCAAAGCGGGCCAGTCCATCAGCGTTCACGAATTCTTGTACCCCTTGATGCAAGGCTACGACAGTGTCGCGTTAAAGAGCGACTTGGAGTTGGGGGGCACAGACCAAAAATTCAATCTGCTGATGGGCAGGCACTTGCAGCAAGAGTATGGCCAAGAGCCGCAGTGCATTTTGACCATGCCCTTGTTGGTGGGCCTTGACGGGGTGGACAAAATGTCCAAGAGCAAGAACAACTACATTGCCATCACCGAGGACGCCAATAGCATGTTTGCCAAGGTGCTCTCCATCAGCGACGAGTTGATGTGGACGTGGTACCCCCTCTTGAGCTTCAAGACCATGGCGGACATTCAAGCGTTGAAGCTTCAAGTCGAGCAGGGCTTGAATCCAAAGACGGCCAAAGACGCTTTGGCGCATGAAATCACGTCACGCTTTCACGGCGCAGATGCGGCGGCCAAGGCCCAAGAAGACTTTGCCCTGAGGAGCAAAGGCGGCGTCCCGGACAACCTCCCCGAGGTCGCCTTGAGTGGCGCTCCCATGGGGGTGGGTGCCGTGATCAAGGCCGCTGGTTTGGCCGCCTCCGTGGGCGAGGCCAACCGTTTGATCGCGGGGCAAGGGGTGAAGCTCGGCGGTGAGTTGGTGTCGGACCACGCCGTGAAGTTGGATGCGGGGGTGTATGTGCTGCAAGTGGGCAAGCGCCGATTCGCCAAAGTCACGCTCAGTTGAGAGTCGGCATGGCCTGTCGCCAATGGATGGGCCCACGGGCAAGGGTTGTCATCTGTTGTCATGTGTTCATGAGACACTCTCAGTTGAATGCCGCACCCACACGCTTGTGCGCCGCCTGGCCTTTTATTGCTTCTATTGAGGACATCAATTGCCGAATTCTTTGAATCATATGCGCTCCAAGTGGCTCACGCCCAAAGGGCTCTTGCGCGCTTCGGTGGTGGTGGCCATGATCACCATTGCCATGAAAACCATGGCCTGGTGGATCACCGATTCGGTGGGCTTGCTCTCCGACGCGATGGAGTCCTTGGTCAATTTGGCCAGTGCCGTTTTTGGACTCATGATGGTGACGGTGGCAAGCCTTCCCGCCGATGAGGAGCACCCCTATGGTCACCACAAAGCCGAGTATTTTTCCTCGGGCTTTGAAGGGATACTGATTGGGGTGGCGGCGCTGGGGATTGTGTGGGCCGCGGTGGCTCGGCTGCTGCATCCCCAAGAGGTCACGCAATTGGGCTGGGGCTTGGCGCTGTCGGTGCTGAGCTCTGGGCTCAACTGGATCTTGTCATGGATCATGAAAACCGTGGCCCTGGAGCACCGCTCCATCGCCTTGATGGCCGACTCCAAGCATTTGATGGCCGATGTCTGGACCTCGGCGGGGGTGGTCGGGGGCTTACTCTTGGTGGCGATCACGGGGTGGGGCTGGCTCGATTCCGTGGTGGCCTTGGTGGTGGCCTTGGTGATTTTGAAGGAAGGCTTGAGTTTGCTCTGGGAGTCCTCACAAGGGCTGATGGACGAGGCCTTGGAGCCCCAAGTTCAGGCCGAGATACACGCCGTGCTCAACAACTTTGCCCACCATTCAGAGCGCAACGAGGTGATCCGGTTTGACCACGTGGCCACGCGCCGTGCAGGACAGCGCCGCTATGTCAATTTGCACATGCACATGCCCGCGAGTTGGAGCTTGGGCCGGGCCGCCACCTTGCGGGGCAATGTTGAGCGCGAGCTCATGAATGCGGTGCCAGGCCTCAGGGCCACGATTGAGCTCTTGCCATCACACTTGGAGTCGCACTTTGAGGAGCAGCATGCTCACCATGCCTTTGCACCGCAGCAGTCCAGCCCTGGGCGTGACGGCCCCGCTTGAGTGAAAGAATCGCGGTGTTTTAGGCTTATCCATTGAGCACCGAGCATTGGAAATTGGAAATTGGAAATTGGGCAATGGTCCAACCACCTCACAAGCGCTCTCCACCGCTTGGGGTGGTCATCCATGGCCGTGGTACCCGCTGAGCCCTCATGGGCGCCACGACTGAAATTCAAAAACGGATGGCCTGGCAATGCAAAGCCCCTTGCCAGAGCGTTGATTTTTGAGGGGATGCGCGAGGTTCGAGCTCGAGATCAAGGAACTGCAACGAACTTCAACGGCCTTCATCGGCCTGCAATGAACTTCAGTGCCCGCCCATCAACTGGCGTTGGAGTTGGAGCGGAGAACTTTGCGGCGTTGGGTGGGTGCCTTGTTTGGGATTGACCTTTTGTAGGGGTCTGCGATGCCAAGGTCCTTCAAGATAGAGATCTCCAGCGACTCCATCTCCTTGGCCTGGCGACGCCCAAGCTCATGATCAAAGCCCAGGGCGTGCAGACTGGCATGCACCAGCAAATGGGTGCAGTGACTTTGCAAACTCACCCCCAATTCGAGCGCTTCTCTCACCAAGACTGGCGCGCAC
>CAIPFK010000278.1 GCA_903864315.1 uncultured Burkholderiales bacterium
AGTTAGTACCAGTGCAGAACCTGTTTCAAATCCTTATGGATTAGGCGCCCTTTGGGAGACCTCAGACAGCATTACCAAGATCGTTTTGTTACTTTTGTTGATCATGAGTATGGGTTCGTGGTATGTCATTATTTCTAAGTTTTTTCAAAACCGAAAATTTCGTATTCAGTCTAACCAAACCAATGAGGAGTTCTGGAAGGGTAAGAGCATTAAAGAAGGTGCCGCTCTGTTAGACGAAGCCAGTCCATATCGGTTCATTGCAGAATCTGGTTCAAATGCAGTAAAAAGTCACGTTGGCTTGAAAAAGAATATTCCATTGAATGATTGGTTGGAAATGAATATTCAAAGTGCTGTAGACAGAATTCAAAATCAAACCCAACACGGCCTTTCTTTTTTGGCCACTGTTGGATCAACATCTCCTTTTGTCGGTCTATTTGGAACTGTTTGGGGCATTTATCACGCGCTCACTGCGATTGGAATTTCAGGTCAGGCCTCTATTGATAAGGTGGCAGGTCCTGTTGGAGAGGCGCTGATCATGACAGCCATTGGGTTGGCCGTTGCAATTCCTGCAGTGCTTGGGTACAACTGGCTTGCAAAGGCGAACAAGGCTGTAATGGATGACGTGCGTGAGTTCAGTGAAGAGCTCAATGGTGTGTTGGTCGGCTCTTCGGGCTCAGCTGCGTAAAGCTATTTTCACCATTACCAGGAGCGGATTTAATGGCAATGAATGTTGGTCAACAAGATGGCGAAGTGATCTCAAGCATCAATACAACTCCTTTGGTTGATGTAATGTTGGTTTTGTTGATCATTTTCTTAATTACAGTACCCGTTGTAACAACTTCTATTCCTTTGTCTCTTCCCAAAGAGCGCATTGAGTTAAGAGAGACCAAGCCAGAAAACGTCATTATCTCGGTAGATAGAAATGGTGATATTTTTTGGTATGAAGCCAAGATCAATAAAGTTGAAGCGCTGGTCGCAAAACTAAAAGTATCTGCAAAAATCAAACCTCAGCCTGAAGTTCAAATTCGTGGAGACATGGACGCACACTACGAAGGTGTAGGAAAAGTGCTGTTAGCCTGCCAAATGGCTGGAATTGTGAAAGTTGCATTTATCACAGAGCCGCCAGCATTGAATTAATGAAATTTCAAGTTGTCGCATTACCACTAATAAGTATAAGCAATGAACAAGAAACGAGCTAAACGCCAACAACGCATCACAACGCCTGAAGTCATGATGGACGTCAATACGACACCATTGATTGATGTGATGTTGGTTTTATTGGTGATGTTGATCATTACCATTCCAATCCAATTGCATGCAGTTAATTTAGAAATGCCAGTTGGAGTTCCTCCAAATCAAGCAAATAAGCCTAAGATTGTGCAAATTGATATTGATTCTAAAAATATGATTTTCTGGCAGGGATCTGTCGTTTCTTCAGAGCAATTGACTTCAAAAATGGCAGAGGCCTCTCAGATGGAGGTACAACCAGAAATTCATCTTCGACCCAATAAAGATTGCCAATATTCGATAGTCGCTAACGTTTTGTCTGCGACCAAACGTATGGGGCTAAATAAAATAGCAGTAATAGGAAGTGAGCAGTTTGTCCAATGAGTGCCCGTAGTTCCGTTCATTCTTTTCATGGCTCAAGTCATCCCTATCGTGGTTGGGTTACTGTAGCATTTGTTCATCTTTTCATTGGTTATGCTCTTATTAGTGGTATGGCGCAAAAGGGCCTGCATCTGATCAAGAAACCTCTTGAGGCCGTTGTCATTCAAGAAGTTGTTATTCCGCCGCCACCGCCACC
>CAIPFK010000279.1 GCA_903864315.1 uncultured Burkholderiales bacterium
ACAGGGGGAACCCAGCCATTTCTCTTTAATTCTCGAGTTATAGTGGAGGCTGAGCGGGACAACTCCAAGGCAATTTGAGCTGGCTTTAACTCTGCCATCAGCCCCAATTGAATAAAAGTTCTCTCATCCATCGTCAGTTGTGTGTATTTCTTGGTCATGCAACATTTTCCGTTAAAAAAAGTTGCACTTACTTTCTGAGCGCGCCAAGTTAAATTAAAAAATTTCTTTTGTTTTTTTAAAAAGATTTTCAAAATTTAAACTGGTGACCTGAGCGACCTCCTCAACATCAATACCCTTGAGCTTGGCCACTTCCTGCGCCACAAAGGGGACAAAACTTGGATTATTGGTCTTGCCTCGATGCGGTGTGGGGGCCAAATAGGGACTGTCGGTTTCAATCAGCATGCGTTCGAGTGGCACGTTTTTGGCGACCTCTTTGATTTGAAGAGCGTTCTTGAACGTCACGATCCCCGAAAACGAGATGTAAAAACCAAGGGCCAATGCTGCTTGGGCCACTTCCCAGTTCTCGGTAAAGCAGTGAAACACCCCTCCCACGGATCCAACCCTGCCGTCCTCGCCCTCCTCGGCCAAGATGCGCAAGGTGTCTTCAGAGGCGTCTCGGGTGTGGATGACCAGGGGCAATTGGGCTTGTTGTGCCACGCGAATGTGAACCCTGAACCGATCGCGTTGCCACTCCATCTCTGCGTAGCTTCTGCCATTGAGTCGGTAATAGTCCAAGCCCGTCTCGCCAATGCCCACCACTTTGCCCCAAGCAATGCGAGAGAGTAAATCCTCCTCGGTGGGCTCAAGGACGTGGTCCTCATCGGGATGCACCCCCACTGTGCACCAAAAATTATCGTACTGCGAAGCCAAGTCACAAACACCTTGAAAGGTCTCGAGTTGGGTACTGATGATGAGTGCACGGTCCACCTGAGCGTCTTGCATGGCCAGGCGGATGCTTCCCATTTGAGCCACCAGTTCAGGATAATTCAAATGACAATGTGAGTCGACAAACATGCGTTATGGAACCTGCATCATGGCTATTTTGGCTTGCGAGACCAAGGCCTCCAGCATCAAGCCTTTGTTAAAGGGATGGTCTGCGGTTTGGGCGCTTTGCATCAAGTCTCGCGACCAGTCGCTCAAGGCCCGGAAGTTGCCTGGTTTTGGAAGACACTGGGTGTCAAAAAAGACGCCCTCTCCCCCAACACTCAAGGCGAGCATGTCGTGGCAGAGCTTTTGCAGCACATCAACCACTTCTGAGCTTTGCAACTGTGTGAGCATCGAAATATCGCCTGCAGCAACCGATTTGGGGATTTTGACCCAGTCCTTGACCCCCAGGCCTGAATGCTGGGCCAAATCCAAGGCGTTTTGAGGGCGGCCTCCAGCGGCCTTGAGCCACACGCTGGCTTCGGCCTCAGGCAGTCCGCGCTGGTGGAGCCAGGTCAGGCTCTCCTCATGGCTGGGCCCGGTCAGGGTAAAACTCTGGCATCTCGAACGAATGGTGGGCAAGAGTTCGTGCACGGCGTGGGTCGTGAGCACAAATCGAAAGCCCTCGGGGGGCTCTTCGAGCGTTTTTAAGATGGTGTTGGCCGTGATGGTGTTCATGCGCTCAGCCGGGTGCACCAGCGCCACTTTGCCAATACTGCCTGAGCGAGTCAATTGGCTGAACTCAATGAGGTCTCGGGCTTGTTCGACCTTGATTTCACGAGAGGGTTTGCGTTTTTTGTCGTCCAACTCTTTTTGTACTTTTTCACTGAGGGTGTAGCCATGGTCGAGCATGAACTCTTCTGGCATCAAGTTAAAGAGGTCTGGGTTGGTCTGAGACTCAAAGGTGTGACAACTCGGGCACAGACCGCAAGCGCCAGCCGGCGTCACCGCCTCACACAACCAGGCCTTGGACAAGGCCCGTGCCAACTCAAACTGCCCAAGACCCGAGGGCCCCAAAATCAACCACGCGTGTCCAACTTGCTTGAGCAACTCTCTCAAGGGCCGTTCAATCCAAGGAGCGAGCGCTTCACTCATGAGGCTTGCGACGACGCTTGGGGCGTTGGCACCATGATGCTGAGCCACCCCTTGGCGGTGAGGCCTCTGGTGATTTGCTGCCACACTTGATGGCGCGTGAGTGACGCATCAATTTTCAAAAACCGCTTGGGATCGAGCTCAAAACGCTTGGCATAAGCACCCTGCACGCGCTCAAAAAATGCCACCGATTGAGACTCAAACCGGTCGGGTGTTCGGGCTTGCACCAGTCGGCTCGCCGCCACCTCTGGCGAGAGATCAAACCACAGGGTCAAGTCGGGTTGCCACAGGCCCATGGAGTCATCAGACTTACCATGCTCACTTGGCTCCATGGTTTTTTCTTGCACCCAACTCTCCAGTTGAGACAGCACTGCCAAAGAGACCCCACGCCCTCCCCCTTGGTAAGCAAACGTGGCATCGGTGAAGCGGTCACACAGCACCACATGGCCAAGGTTCAATGCAGGCAAGATCACTTTGTTCAGATGATCTCGACGGGCTGCAAACGCGAGCAAACTCTCACTCAAGGGGTCCATGTCCGTGCCCAGCATGAGCTCGCGAAGTCGCTCAGCAAGCACCGTCCCGCCAGGCTCACGGGTCAAAGTGATGGTGCGGCCTTGAGACTCAAAAGTCTTGGCCAGGGATTCGATGTGGGTGGACTTGCCTGCCCCGTCGATCCCCTCAAAGCTGATCCAAAGTCCCTTGCTCATGTGTCAGTCGTGAATAATTAAATGGGTTGTGGGTGTTGAACATTTGCGTGAAGTCAATTGTAGTTCCGTTATGATGGCGTGCTTGGATGCCCAAACCCTGTAAAACCCTCTTTTTTAACCCCAGATCATAGCCACATGCTCACGCACATTTTGACGCTCGTCTTGGAAGTTTTGGCCAGCCTCATCGCCGGTGCTGCCCTTTTGCGCCTGTATTTGCAGTTTCATCACATCCCGATGTCGCTTCGCTCGGGCAACCCGTTTGCGCCCTATATTTTTTACCTCACCAATTGGAGTGTGATGCCCCTCAGGCGCTTGGTGCCCGCTTGGGGACGCTTGGACATGGCCAGTTTGCTCGTGGCCTTTTTGATCTTGCTCATCAAGTGCATTATTCTGGGCTTATTGGGCGTATTGAGCCCCGAGCCCACAGCCTTGGCCGTCGATGCCCTTTATGAGCTGTTGAACCTTTGTCTATCAAGCCTCTCGACCTTGGTCTTGGTGTTTGCTTTGCTCTCGTGGTTCAGCACGAGCACCCCAATGTTTGACTTGCTCCAACGCATGGTCTTTCCCCTCTTGGCACCCATTCGCTCAATCATGCCTGCAACTGGGGCCTTGGATTTGACCCCGCTTGTGCTTTTGCTGCTTCTTCAAATTGGGGAAATCGCACTCAGGGACTTGCACTTGATGGTGCTCCAATTCATCTGGACTCAGATGAACTAAAAACAGCAAAAATTGTGAGCCCCCCGCATCAAGGTTCACATTGAACCACTCACTGGCGGTGGAGTTGATACTTTCTCACCGCCTCGTTGTGCTCAGCCAAAGTTTCACTGAATTGGCTAGAGCCGTCACCCTTGGCCACGAAATACAACGCACTGGATTTTGCTGGATGAAGGGCTGCGAACATGGCCGCTGCTCCTGGCATGGCAATCGGCGTGGGGGGTAGACCCAATCTGGTGTAGGTGTTCCAGGGATGATCGGTTCTGAGGTCCTGGCGGGTCAAGTCGCCATTGAATGACTCGCCAAGGCCATAAATCACGGTTGGATCGGTTTGCAGTGGCATGCCGATTTTTAAGCGGTTTTGAAACACACTGGCAATCATGGGACGGTCTTTGGCCTGACCGGTCTCCTTTTCTACAATAGATGCCAAAATCAACGCTTCTTCTTTGTTGGCCAAGACCTGGTGCTCATCCCGAGCTTGCCAAGCAGCGTCCAAGTGGCGTTGCATGGACTTGAGGGCACGCGCAAGGACCTTCAAGTCTGAGCTGCTCTTGCCAAAGGTGTAGGTGTCGGGGTAAAAGCGCCCTTCTGCACTTTGTCCTTCTTGCCCCAAGCGCTTCATGAGTTCTTCATCACTCAATTTGAGGCTCTCGTGCTTGAGTCCTTCGGTTTTATTGAGCGCTTGACGCCACTGCCGCATATTCCAGCCCTCGATGAGGGTCACAGACTTCAAGGATTCTTCACCTCGGGTGAGTTTTTGAACAAACGTCCAAGGGCTGACCTCGCCATCGAGCTCATAACTGCCAGCCTTCACCTCGCGTGCCATGCCTGAGTATTTGAAGAGAGAATAAAGCATCATGCCATTCACCTCAAGACCAGCGACTTGGGCTTGGGTGATGAGTTGCTTCACACTCATCCCACTCTCGACCTCAAAGTCAATGGTGCTCATCTCTTGGCGGTGCGCCATGGGGTAGTTGGCCCACAGGGCCAACCAGCCGGAGATCCCAATGGCCAAGAGCACAAGAGCCAAAAAAACCATCACCAAGGCGCCACCCCTTTCACCACTGCAATGAGTTGGAATTTGAATTGCACTAGGGTGCTGAGGGTCGGATGTCGTCATGTCGCAATGGGTCGTATTCAGAGTCTATACTTTAGCCAAAAAACATCTGAAAA
>CAIPFK010000280.1 GCA_903864315.1 uncultured Burkholderiales bacterium
GGCTTGGTGAGTACACTCTTGGTGGTGATCATTGGAACACCTGCGGCCTATGCTTTTGCTCGGTTTGAAATCAAGGCCAAAGATGATTTGTTTTTATTCATTCTTGGCACTCGCATGGCACCTCCCATTTGTTTGGTGATACCTTTGTATTTGATTTTTGCAAAAATAGACTTGCTCGACACCTTTGCTGGCTTGACACTCGCCTACCTGACTTTTAATTTGTCGTTCTTTATCTGGGTACTCAAGAGCTTTTGCCGTGACTTGCCCATCCAACTCGAAGAGGCCGCACTTGTTGAAGGCTACTCAAGAGTTGATGTTCTTCTTCACGTGGTACTGCCACTTTTAAAGTCAGGAATCGTCGCTACTTCGATGTTGTGTTTTATTTTCGCTTGGAATGAGTTTTTGTTTTCATTCATGCTCGGGGGCAAAGCCATCAAAACCTTGCCTGTGGCCATACCCTTACTCATCACATCACAGGGGGTGCGTTGGGGTGAGTTGGCCTTCGTCGGGATCGCGGCACTCTTGCCCGTGATGCTGGTGGTATTTGTTCTCCAAAAACAAATCGTTCGAGGCTTGACCATGGGCGCCATCAAAGGCTAAAGACCCCTACAGGTCCTTGTCGCCGAAAGCTCACACCCATTGCCCCTTGCAGACTTCAGGTAACTCGCCCATCAAAGCACTCACGCAAGCCTCAAACCACCCGATGCGACTGGCCCAGCGCCAAGCCAGTCACGTGCCCATCATTGGTGAGCGAACCTCAGTTCAAAATAGGTATGGTTTTGGGGTCGGGAGCAGGCGGCAAGCTTTGCAAGTAAGCGTGAATGTCGGCCACGTCACTCTCGGGCAAAATCTTTTCGGTGTAAGGAGGCATGGGACCATTGGTGTTTCGAATGAAGGCCGAGATATAGGCCAAAGGCTTGGGCGCTGGGGCCAACTTGAGGCCAGCAGCGCCACCTTGACCCTGTGTGCCATGGCACTGCCAGCAGCCGTGTTTCATGAATGCTTCTTTGCCTTTTTCTGCAGACGCGGCCCATGCGCTGTGGGTACTTAAAAACCACAACGAGGCCGTGAGCACAACCACAGCGCTCACTTTGAACGCTTTGAGTTGACGCACTGGACTGGCTTGAATAGGCTGCAATGCTGGGGTCTGATTGAATGATGGAGTCATGACTATGTCCTTATGTCGCAATGCTTGAATGGGTTTAACGCGGTTGGGTCCAGACGTTGAGCAAAGCGGGTTGGCCCGACTTCACCACTTCGACCGCTTCCTTCAATGCACTGGCCAATTTTGAAGGATCCTTGATCGGGCCTTTGGCCCACCAGCCCATGGACTCGGCGAGTTTGTGGTATTCGATGTCGGGGTTTTGAATACTCGTGCCGATGGGTCCCATGTCGTTGCCGTTGTTGACTTTCCTATTCCTGAAGTTGGCCATGCGCTGAATGTGCATCACCTCTTGGTGCCAGCCACGGTTGTTGTGCATCACTGAGAGCAATGGAATTTTGTGTTTGGCCGCGGTCCACAAAACGCCGGGTGCAAACATCAAGTCGCCATCGGACTGAATGCTCACCGAGAAACGCCCTGCATCGCGATTGGCAAGAGCAGCACCCACGGAAGCCGGTGCACCATAGCCGACACCGAAACCACCTGAGCGGCCCAGCCATTGGTAGTGTTTCTCCATCGGCCACAAACGATTGGGCCAATTGCTCACGTTGCCCTCAGAGGCCACGAGCGACCAGTCCAAATGCTTGATCGCTTGGAAGGTCTCCATGCACAAACGCGCCGTGCTGATGGGGCTTGCGTTCCAAGCCACTGCAGCGGCTTGTTGATTTGCAATTTTTACTTGAAGGTAGGCTTTCTTGGCCTCCTCGCCTCGCTTGGCGATCGCATCTTTGGCGCTATTGGGGATGGCCGAACGCACGGCTTCGATGAGGGCGGGTAGGGTGGCCTCCGCATCGGCGGGCATTTGCACGTCAACCTCTTGTGGGCGCTGAAAGTCTTGGTAGTTGGACTTGGTGATCAACTCAGACGAGTTGATGCTGATCAACCGGGCTTCGGGCTTGATGCGACTGACTTGGGTGCCAGCCGAATCGTGCAAACCGTTGTCGGTGTACTGATTGACGGTTCCCCAAAAGTCCGAGAGTTCCAGACCCAAGATCACATCGGCATTGGCAATGACGCTGGCGGGACTTGACAGATGGTGGGTGTTGGGGAAATTCATGCGTGAGCCTTGATCGACCACGCGGGCTTGCAATAGCTCTGCGAGTTGCACCAAGAGGCCAATGCCAGCTGGAGTCCTGGCCGAGCGATCGGCCACGATCACGGGATTGACGGCGTTGGCCAACAACCTTGCAGCCTCTTTGACGGCCCCTGTGTCACCTTGCGGCGGCGAGCTTGGGATGTAGCGTGGGATCGAGGGCATGCGACCGCCCTTTTCACGAATGATCTCGGACTGCAGTCCCATGTCGAGCGAAATCGCCACCGGTCCATAAGGAGGCGTCATCGCCACCTTGTAGGCTTTGACCATGGATTGTGAGAAGTGGTGCAATGAGACCGGTGCATCGTCCCACTTGGTGTACTCACGCACGATGCCATTGATGTCTTGGGCGGCGTGGTAGGTGGGCACCATCGGTGGTCGAAAGGCGGCGTCGGCATCATTGCCCCCCATGATGATCATGGGCACACGGTCACACCACGCGTTGTAGACCGCCATCGTGGCGTGCATCAAACCCACGGTCCCGTGACACAACGTGATCAAGGGCTTGCCCGAGGCTTTGAAGTAGCCGTGCGCCATGGCCGCTGCAGACTCTTCGTGCATGCAACTGATGTACTCGGGCATCACGTTGCCACCGTAATCAATCAAAGACTCATGGATCGAGCGAAAACTCGACGCACAATTGGAGGGCAAGTATTTGATGTCCAAGGTCTTGATGACATCGACCATGAAGTCGGATCCTGCAACACCACCCACACGCCCAAAGTCGGGTGGGGGCATGCCTTTTTCGTTCTCCATGGCTTTCACAGAGGGCGGCAGTGCCGTGGGTGCACGTGCGCCCGTGGCCTCGGCCGCCTTGGACTGCGTGGACGTCATCACCCCAGTGGCACCGGCGACACCCGCCGCGCTTGAAGCCAACATGTTGTTTAAAAATTTGCGGCGAGCTGGCTTGACTGGCTTTTGTTCTTCTTGCATGCTGAACCCTTTAAAAATAAAAAAATCGTTGGAATCTGAGTCGCCAATCTTGCAACCCAAGGGGATTCGAGATGAGCCATAAGATACCCCTCTTCACCTTGGGTGACCACACGCAATTACCCTAGCTTGACTGGATATTTGCATCCAAAACGATTTACAAAAATTCACACTCCAAGTCCAATCGAATTTTCAGCATTCGCCACAAAATCCCAACCCGCAAGACTTGCGCGTGTTGCCATCACACCCGCTCTCCGTAGTAACCCTAGCTCGGCATTTCGTAAACTCTTGGGATGCAACCTGCAAAGGCCGAGGTCAAGACCTTGACTCTTTGCAGAACTCCCCAGCCACCTCGCATTGATAACGCTCAGACAACCCAACCCATGAAACACTTCACGCTCAACACTCGCGCTGTTCTAGTTGCCCTCGCGGGGCTCCTCAGTGGATGGGCCGATGCACAAACCTATCCCTCGCGTCCCATTCAAGTCATTGCGCCCTCCACCGCTGGGGGCGGGTTTGATTTGGTGGGCCGAGTTCTGGCGAGCAAACTCTCAGATCAAATGGGACAACAGTTCGTGGTGGAGAACAAACCCGGCAGCGGCACCTTGCTCGGTACCCAAAGCATTGCCAAGTCTGTCCCTGATGGCTACCACCTCTTGGTGGGTGGCTTGTCCAACATGGCCCTCAATGTGGGCCTTTACAAGCAACCTGGCTACGACCCGGTGAATGACTTCGTCCCCATTCGCTTGGTGGTGAGCCACTCCTACACCTTGATTGCCACCCAATCCTTGGCAGCCAACAGTTTGAAAGACGTGTTTGCATTGGCCAAGGCGCAACCAGGCAAACTCACC
>CAIPFK010000281.1 GCA_903864315.1 uncultured Burkholderiales bacterium
CTCCAAACCCTTCACCACCGGTTGCGCACCCCAAATGCTCACATCTTGGGCCGCTTGGGCCGTGCTCACCGCAGGGGGCAAAGTGCCCGACTGCCAGCGAAAAGACTCTGGTGACTCCCACGGTCTGGCAGAAGCGTCATTACCGACATTCTTTGGGTTGTAGGGCTTGAGAAAAGGCACCGCCACGGTTGCTGCGGTTTTGGCCTTTCGATGAAAAAAATGCCGACCCAAGGACTCGCGATGGTTGGTTTGAACGTCAACTCTCGACCCTGAGTGATCCCTGCTTGAGCCAAAGGCTTGTGCAACCCATCTGCGACAAAATGAAGCGACTCGCTTTAGCATTTGATGCCCACGTGCAAGGCCACCACACCGGCGCTCAAATTGTGAACATCCACGTGAGCAAAACCCGCCTCCTTCATCATGCCTTTGAGGGTTTCTTGATCGGGGTGCATTCGAATGGACTCGGCCAAATAGCGGTAACTCGACTCGTCCTTGGCCACCCACTTGCCAATTTTGGGCAGTAAATTGAATGAATACCAGTCATAGGCCTGGCGCAAGGGGGCGGCCACTTTGGAGAATTCCAACACCAAGAGTTTGCCCCCTGGCTTTAAGACACGGCACATCTCGGCCAAGGCCACATCCTTGTGCGTCATGTTGCGCAGACCAAAGGCCACGCTCACCCGGTCAAAGCTCGCGCTGGCAAACGGCAAACCCTCGGCATCGCACACCACAGTGGGCAGCAACAAACCTTCATTGATCATGCGGTCTCGACCCGTTTTCAGCATCGCCCAGTTGATGTCGCTTTGAACCACCAAACCGTGTGCGCCCACTTTCTTTGCAAACGCCAGGCTCAGGTCGCCAGTTCCAGCGGCGATGTCCAAGACCCGCATGCCTGCACTCACATCGGCCACCAAGAGGGTGTACGCCTTCCAAGCCCGGTGCAGTCCCATGGACATCAAATCGTTCATGATGTCATAACTTGGCGCCACCGAATCAAAAACCGAGCGCACGCGTGAGGATTTTTCATCCTCATCGACGCTTTGAAAACCAAAATGTGTTTTACCCATGTCTCGATGTTAAAGGGGATTGCCGCCTGGGTGGCCCAAGCAGGTGCAAAAAAATGGACTGGCCGTTGGAATTGCGCTGAAATGTTCGCTCTTACTCGAGCGGACTCAATCCACAAACCAACGCTGAGCAAAGCCACACCCGAGTGGGAAACCCCTCAAGCCCCTGCCAGCGACTAATGCGAGTGCCCACAAGAGGATCCGCCGGGTCCAGGCTTGGCGGCCATGTCTTGATCGCGGTGCACCCCTTGCTCCTTGAGACGCTTTTCATAGTCACGCCACAAGCGGTCTTGCTCAGAACCCAGGTGGTAAAGGTAATCCCACGTGAAAATGCCGCTATCGTGGCCATCACTGAACGTGGGCTGCACGGCATAGTTGCCCACAGGCTCTAGGGACAGCATGCCCACACCGCGCTTGCCCGTTTGGAGGACCTCTTGCCCAGGCCCGTGGCCTTTCACTTCGGCCGAAGGGCTGTAAATGCGCAGGAGCTCAAAAGCGATCTCAAAGCGCTCGCCACCGGCGAAGCTCACTTCCAGTTTTTTGGAGCCTTGGTGCACCGTGAGGTCCAAGATGGCGGGGGCTTTTTGGGTTGATTTTTCGCTCAAGGTCTGTCCAATCTTCAAAAATTCTTTTTCAGTGATGAGCCCACAACCGACTCCAAACTACACCAGCACGCGCTCAATGCCTCCAGCATTGGCCGCTTGCACGTATTGGGGCATCCAGTCCTCGCCCAAAATTCTCTTGGCCATCTCCACCACGATGTAGTCGGCCTTCAAGAGACCGCTCTTTAAGTCGCCCTCATAGCGCGTGAGTCCTTGCAAACAACTGGGACAACTGGTGAGAATGGTGACGTCGCCTTTGTCTTGCCCGCTCATCTCTCGAATGCGCGTCTCGTCCGCGAGCAACTCCTCTTCTTTTCTAAAGCGCACTTGCGTGGAGATGTCTGGGCGAGTGACGCCCAGCGTGCCCGACTCACCGCAGCAGCGTTCGGACTCGAGCACATGGTCACCCACGAGCGCCTTCACCGTCAACAACGGGGACTGCAACTTCAACGGACTGTGACAAGGGTCATGGTAGAGATACGACTGGGAATTCGATGCATCCAAAGTGATGCCTTTTTCAAGCAAATACTCGTGAATGTCGATGATGCGGCAGCCTGGGAATATTTTATCGAATTGATATCCTTGGAGCTGATCATAACAAGTGCCACAACTCACGACCACCGTCTTGATGTCCAAGTAATTCAAGGTGTTGGCCACGCGGTGAAATAGCACTCGGTTGTCGGTGATGATTTTCTCGGCCTTGTCGAACTGACCACTCCCGCGCTGGGGGTAGCCACAGCACAAGTACCCCGGGGGCAAGACGGTTTGAACACCGGCGTGCCAGAGCATGGCTTGGGTGGCCAAGCCCACTTGAGAAAAGAGTCGCTCGGAGCCACACCCAGGGAAATAAAACACGGCCTCCGTTTCCGCCTGGGTGGTTTTGGGGTTGCGGATGATGGGCACGTAGTTTTGGTCCTCAATGTCCAAAAGAGCTCGTGCTGTTTTCTTGGGCAAATTGCCTGGCATTTTTTTATTCACAAAGTGAATGACTTGCTCTTTCACCCCAGCCAGACCAATGCTTGAAGGCGGCGCCTTGGTTTGGGCCAAGGCCCAACCTGAGAGCAACCCATTGACAAAGCGTTGGGCTTTCATGCCCACGTTCACCATCGCAGCCCGAGCAAGTTTGATCGTCTCGGGGTTGGTCGCGTTGAGCATGAACATGGCAGCAGCGTTGCCGGGACGAAAGCTCTTTTTGCCCATTTTTCTGAGCAAATTGCGCATATTCATGGACACATCGCCAAAGTCAATCTTGACCGGACAAGGAGACAAACACTTGTGACACACAGTGCAGTGATCGGCCACGTCCTCAAACTCTTGCCAATGCTTCACAGAGACCCCTCGTCGGGTTTGCTCCTCGTACAAAAAGGCCTCCACCAACAAAGAAGTGGCCAATATTTTGTTTCTGGGACTGTAGAGCAAATTGGCGCGCGGCACATGCGTGGCACACACGGGTTTGCATTTCCCGCATCTCAAGCAGTCTTTCACACTGTCCGAAATGGCACCAATATCGGACTGCTGCATGATCAAAGACTCATGCCCCATCAAACCAAAGCTGGGGGTGTAGGCGTTGGCCAAGTCGCCACGGCGAGTCAAGACATCAGTGGGGTCAAACTTGACCAACTTACCCTTGTTGAAATGCCCATGAGGATCAATGCGCTCCTTGTAAGCCGCAAACGGTGCCAACTCGGCATCGGTGAGGAATGACAACTTGGTGATCCCAATGCCATGCTCGCCAGAAATCACGCCATCGAGCTTCCTGGCAAGCACCATGATTTTGGCCACCGCTTGGTGAGCGGTTTGCAGCATCGCATAGTCATCGCTGTTGACGGGAATGTTGGTGTGCACATTGCCGTCACCCGCGTGCATGTGAAGCGCGACCCAAACACGGCCTTTCAGGACCCGTTGATGAATGGCATTGCACTCGAGCAAAACGGGCTTGAAAACCTCTCCTGTGAAGATGTGATGGAGTGGCTCCTTGATTTGGGACTTCCAACTCGCACGCAAGGTGTGGTCTTGCAATTGGGGAAAGAGGGGGCCGCTTTGATCGAGCCAACCTTGCCACAGCGTCTTCACGTCGGCCAGCAAGGTTCGGGCTTGGCGCACACGCTCATCCACCAGATCACTCGCAGGCTTTTCTCCCTGGTCTTTGCTCGTGTCCAAGGGCAAATGGCCACTGGCAAAAAACTGATCAAGTGCTGAACACAGCGCAATTTTGTTTTGCAGCGACATCTCGATGTTGATGTACTCAATGCCATCGGTGTACTCCGCCATGCGAGGCAGGGGGATCACCACGTCTTCATTGATTTTGAAGGCATTGGTGTGGCGAGAGATGGCCGCGGTTTTTTTGCGGTCAAGCCAAAACTTCTTTCTCGCATCCGCGCTCACGGCTGTAAAGCCCTCTCCACTTCTGGAGTTGGCCAGCCTCACCACCTCAGCACTCACCCGAGCGACTTGGTCGGGGTCGTCTCCAGCGATGTCAGCGAGCAAGACCATTTTCGGCAATCCCCCTCGCTTACTCTTGGTCGCATAGCCCACCGCGCGCAAGTAGCGGTCATCCAAATGCTCCAAGCCTGCGAGCAAAACGCCCGAGCTTTTTTGCTCGGAGAACATGTAGTCCTTGATCTCCACAATGCTTGGAACTGCATCTTTGGCATTGCCAAAAAACTCCATGCACACAGTTCGAACGTGACTGGGCATTTTGTGCAGCACCCAAGTGGCGCTGGTGATCAAGCCATCACAGCCTTCTTTTTGCACGCCTGGCAGGCCACTCAAGAACTTGTCCGTCACATCCTTGCCCAAGCCCTCTTTGCGAAAAGCAGAGCCTGGAATGTCGAGTCTTTCTCGGCGCAACAACGTCACCCCATCGGCTTGGTAATACGCCAAGTCAAAGGAGGCCATGGCCACATCGTGGATTTTGCCCAAATTGTGGCCCAAGCGCGTGACTTCAAGCCACTGGGCGTCTGGGGTCACCATTCTCCAACTGAGTAAATTGTCAAGGGCTGTGCCCCAAAGCACGGCCTTTTTACCACCCGCATTGACCGCAATATTGCCCCCAATGCACGACGCCTCGGCACTGGTGGGGTCGACCGCGAACACCAGGCCCGACGCTTCAGCGGCATTGGCCACGCGCTGCGTGACGACACCCGCTTCGGTGAAAATCGTCGGCGCCGATGTCTCTAGGCCCGGCAAAGTGCGAATTTGCACTGGACCGAGTTTTTCCAATTTTTCGGTGTTGATCACCACACTGCGCCACGACAGTGGAATCGCCCCCCCTGTGTAGCCGGTGCCGCCTCCACGTGGAATGATGGTGAGGCCCAAGTCGATGCAACCCTTCACGAGACCGGCCATTTCCAGCTCACTGTCTGGGGTCAACACCAAAAACGGGTACTCCACGCGCCAATCGGTGGCGTCGGTGACGTGCGACACACGCGAGAGGGGATCGAACTTGATGTTGTCCAAAGCGGTGTAGCGCTTGAGGTCCTTCAAGGTTCTTTTGCGCAGCATTGAAACGCTGTCAAACTGGGTCTTGAAGCGAACAATCGCCTCGCGGGTGTGGTGCAGCAACTCTTTGACCAGCGCATCTCGCTCGAGATCCTCTTGGGGGGAGCGCCTGGCCTCAATTTCATGGATGCGGTGATACAGTGCATCGACCAAAAGAGCACGTCGTTTGGGGTTGTCGAGCAAATCGTCTTCCAAATACGGATTGCGTTGCACCACCCAGATGTCCCCCAGCACCTCATAGAGCATGCGAGCCGAACGCCCTGTGCGCCTTTCTTGGCGCAAACGCTCCAAGATTGACCAACACGCAGGGCCAAGCACCCGAGCAACAATTTCCTGATCCGAAAACGAGGTGTAGTTGTACGGAATTTCTCGCAACCGGGGGCTTTCTTCAGCCGCCGCCATCAAAAAGCGCTGAGCAATGGGAGCATTCATGATTTTTTGGGGTCTTTTTCTCTGAAAGAGGGGCCTAGAGAGAACCCTAATAATAACTTAGGCACCCTCGGATGACCAAAAACCTCCATAAAAGACCTTGTTGTTCTCATGAGGGCCAAAGACTTGGACCCACCGAAGGTTGATCTTGCTGGCTCAAAGCCAATCCAAGCCTGGCCTGGGCCTTGGCTACCGGCCTTGGTTGCGCCAAGTCAAAAGCCAGTGCAGCAAGGCCAAAACGCCAACCAAAGCGGCATAGCCTTCGATGGAGCCATCTTTGAAGCCCAACAACACCAAGCCCACCTGAGTCGACGCCCCCACCAAAAAGAGCACCACCGTCAAACGCAAGGCCTGTGATGATGAGTTTTTACGACCTCTCCAGGCCCCCACCACTCCCAAGCTCAGCCCCAAACTCAGCGCCAAAACGAGACTGGGGAGAAAAAAATTGGCAATGTGGTTCAATAAACTTGTAGAAGGCATGCTTGCAATTTTATAATCACTGAATGGCAGTCTGGGCTTTGGGCCTCAATCACAACACAGCTCCTCTGGATTTGAGGGGGAAGTTTGCCTTCGCCCTCGAACACATGCCCCCCGTATTGAGTGGTCTACAAAACATCATTTCTAGCAGCGCTGAAGCGGCGATTTTGTCCACTTGTAACCGCACTGAAATTTATTGTGCCTCCAACGAACCCGCCCTCAAGAGAACGTTTGAGTGGCTCGCCCAGTCCGGAGGTGTGTCCTATGAGACGCTTCAAGCCCACAGTTACGTGCTGCAAGACCATGAAGCCGCTCGGCACGCGTTTCGGGTCGCCAGCGGCCTGGACTCGATGGTGCTGGGTGAGCCTCAGATTTTGGGACAAATGAAGGATGCAGTTCGTCTGGCCTCGGAAGTGGGCTCCTTGGGCACCACCTTGCACCAACTCTTTCAACGCACCTTCTCCATTGCCAAAGACGTGCGCAGCAACACCGAAATCGGCCACCTCTCCATCAGCATGGCAGCGGCAGCGGTGCGCTTGGCCACACAGATATTTGGCGAGCTCCATGAGTTGAAGGTTCTCTTTGTGGGTGCTGGAGAGATGATCGAGCTCTGCGCCACGCATTTCGCGGCCAAACAACCTGCACAAATTTGCATTGCCAATCGCACGTTGGAGAAAGCGCAGTTGCTGGCTCTTCAATACAATGGACAGGCGATGCGCTTGGCCGATTTGCCACTTCGACTGCACGAGTTTGACATTGTGGTCAGTTGCACGGCAAGTACCCTGCCCTTGATCGGACTCGGTGCCGTGGAGCGGGCTTTGAAAACCCGCAAACGCCGCCCCATTTTCATGGTCGACATGGCGGTGCCCCGCGACATTGAGCCCGAGGTCAAAGGGTTGAGCGATGTGTACTTGTACACCGTTGACGATTTGAGCGGTGCCGTTCAGACCGCTCAAGCGAGCCGGCAAGCCGCGGTGCAGCACGCTGAGCGCATCATTGATGAAGGCGTGCAAAGCTTTGTGAAATGGCTTGAGGAGCGCAACATTGTGCCCTTGATCCAACAATTGAACGCCCAGGCCCACCATTGGCAAACCATTGAACTGGCCAAGGCCAAGAAACTGCTAGCCAAGGGCGAGAGCGTTGAAGCGGTTCTTGAGTCTTTGGCCAAAGGCTTGAGCCACAAAATGCTGCATGGCGCCATGTCCGAGTTGCACCACGCCGACACCCAATCGCGCGAGGCCTCGATCCAAGCGGTACAGCATTTCTTCCTGCGCGAGAGCCATCACCGTTAGCGTCGACCTCCGATTTGGACGATTTGCCCGATTTGGAACCAGCGGTGATCGGTGCATTGTCTGCCTTGGTCAAGAGTTGACTCGCCACTCCTGCTTTTTAAAGCAGTCAAGCGTGGTGGACAAGCCCCAAACCAGGCCCCCCGCGACACCTCTCAGTCTCAAGATTGCCAACTCCAATTCACCGACGCTGGTTTTTATTTTTATTTTGACAACTTTTCATCAGAAATTTGACCCTCCATGAAACCCTTTATGCAAACCCAACTCGAGCGCTATGCCACTCGCTTGGCTGAGCTTGATTTTTTACTCTCCAAAGAAGACATCCTCAAAGACATGCAGCAATTCATGGCCCTGTCGCGGGAGCACGCGGATGTGGCCGTCATCGCCTCTCGCTGGCTGCGTTACCAAAGCGCTCAGGCTCAGTTGCAAGAAGCCCAAGAGATGGTGAGCGATTCCACCAAGTCCTCCCCTGCTACACCAGCCACACCAGCCGATGCGGAGATGCTTGCTCTGGCGCAAGCCGAGGTCGATGCATTGCAAGCCGAGACGCAGCAACTTGACGCGGAGCTCCAAAGGCTACTGCTACCGAAAGATCCCGAGGACTTGCGCAACGCCTATTTGGAAATCCGCGCTGGAACGGGTGGCGACGAGTCTGCGCTTTTTGCGGGTGACTTGCTGCGCATGTACACACGCTATGCTGAAAAAGTGGGCTGGAAGTGTGAAATCATGAGCGAATCCGAAAGTGAGCTTGGGGGATTCAAAGAAGTGGTGTTGCGCATCGAGGGCGACAAAGTATACGGCGCGCTGCGTTTTGAGTCAGGCGGACACCGAGTCCAGCGCATTCCCACCACAGAGTCTCAGGGCCGTATTCACACCAGTGCCTGCACTGTCGCAGTGATGCCCGAACCCGACCCACACCAAAGCATCGAAATCAACCCCCAGGACCTCAGAATCGACACCTACCGCGCATCGGGCGCGGGGGGGCAACACATCAACAAAACCGACTCAGCAGTGCGCGTGACCCATTTGCCGACAGGCATCGTCGCCGAGTGCCAAGATGACCGCTCTCAGCACCGCAACAAAGCCAAGGCCATGCAAGTGCTCTTGGCTCGGATACAAGAAAAGGACAGACTCGAGCGTTCTTTGAAAGAGGCCGCAACCCGCAAAGGCCTCATCGGCAGTGGCGACCGCTCCGACCGGATTCGAACCTACAACTTTCCCCAAGGCCGACTGAGCGACCACCGCATCAATTTGACCCTTTATAAGCTCTCTCAAATCATGGAAGGTGACATGAAAGAAGTTTTGACTGCGTTGCAGCACGCTCGAGAGAGTGAACTCATGCAAGACCTTGAAATCGGTGGTCTGGTGATCTGAGCGAGCAAGACCCTCCATGACCAAGCCCTCCCCCCATCTTGCTGACCTCGAACCACAGCCTTGGACGCCCTCACATGAGTTGAACACGTTGGCCTCCTGGATGGAGCGTGCACGCCAAAGCGGCCTCACGCTCTTGGAGGCTCAATGCTTGATGCTCAAAGCCGTGGGGCAAGCCCAAAGCCGCAAAGTGTGGCTCTACACCCATGACCAAACACTTTTAACGTTCGCGCAAAGTGAAGGGTTTTGGACAGACGTTGAGCGTCGACTCAACCATGTGCCCCTGGCCTACATCACGCAAGAGACTTGCTTTTATGGTCTCGCGTTAACAATCGACGAGCGAGCGCTCGACCCGCGTTGTGACACCGAAATCTTGGTGGACTGGGCCTTGGAGATCTTGAATCAACCTTTAGAAGTTAGCGCTCACTCTCAATATAATCCATTATCGACATCGGACTCTAGCAATCGATCCCGTAGGGTGGTGGATTTGGGATGTGGCAGCGGAGCCATTGCCTTGGCGCTCAAAGCCAATGCCCCCAGCAGCGAAGTCTGGGCTGTCGACCAAAGTGCAGCAGCGCTCAGCTTGACCCAACACAACGCAAAAGCCTTGGGGCTAGACGTGGTCGTCCAAGAGGGCAGTTGGCTCGAGGGCGTTGGCACAACACAGTTTGACTTGATCGTCTCCAACCCGCCTTATATTTCCCCTGGAGACCCCCATTTGAGGCACCTTGTGCATGAGCCCTTGAGCGCCTTGGTGAGTGCTGATGAAGGCATGGGAGACATCCGAGCCATTGCCCACCAAGCGCGAGGCCACATGAAGCCTGGTGCTTGGCTGCTGTTTGAGCACGGCCACGACCAAAGTGTGCGAGTGCGCGAGACGCTTGGGGGCTTGGGCTACATCAACATTCAAACCCGCCTTGACCTCGCGGGCATCCCTCGGTGCACTGGCGGGCAGAGTCCAAACATGGAATAATATAGTTTTTTAAACGGCGCACCCTTTGCGCACAAGGTGTAAGCCTTGATGCACCAAGTGAGTTGCGCATTTCACAGTTTTTTGGAGTGCCTGGACCATGGATAACGTACAAACCCAAATTGATCAATTGGTCAAAAACCACGACGTGGTGCTCTTCATGAAGGGCGATGCGAGCTTTCCCCAGTGTGGGTTTTCGGGACGTGCGATCCAAGTGCTCAAAGCCTCTGGGGTGGATGTGAAGCACCTCAAAACCGTCAACGTGTTGGATGAGCCCGAAATTCGCCAAGGCATCAAAGAGTACAGCAACTGGCCCACCATCCCACAGCTCTACATCAAGGGTGAATTCATCGGTGGCTCAGACATCATGATGGAGATGTTCGAGTCTGGTGAATTGACTCAATTGATATCTGCCAAGGCTTGAGCCTGCACTGTGTCGCGGCAGGCTCCTCTCAGAGCTCGCCGCGACACCAAGTTTTTTAGCGTTGGCCTTTGAAAGAAGCCTCAACGCTTTATCGGGTGTGGGGCTTGATCCTATCGCCCAAGAAGTCCATCACTTGATCCAGTACCAGCTCGGTGGCTTGGCTATCTCGGCGATGCTGGTACTCGGCCACCCCTGCCTTGATACTTCTGTCTGAGACGACCAGTCGGTGTGGCACACCAATGAGCTCCCAGTCCGCAAACATGACCCCGGGTCGCTCACCCCGATCATCCAAGATCACATCCCACCCCATGCCCATGGCCTTGTCGTAGAGAGCAAGAGCGTGGGTCTTGACATCATCGCTGCGATCCATCCCAATGGGGCAAATCACCAGTACAAAGGGTGCAATGGACTCGGGCCAAATCATGCCTTTGGCATCGTGATTTTGCTCAATCGCGGCAGCTGGCAAACGGGTCACACCGATCCCGTAGCAGCCCATCTCCATGGCTTGGGGTTTGCCGTTGACGTCTAAAAAAGTGGCATTCATGGCCTTGGAGTATTTGGTGCCCAAGTAAAAGATATGCCCCACCTCAATACCGCGCTCAATGCTCAATTGACCTTGGCCACATGGCGAGAGGTCGCCACTCACCACATTTCTCAAGTCATGCACAAACTGATCCTCGCAATCTGGCAAATCTCGAATCCAATTCACACCCGAGAGGTGAAAGCCTGCCTCATTGGCACCACACACCCAATCGGACATGAGGGCCACGTCTCGGTCCACCAAAAGATGGACACCTTCAGGTCGCGCCACGGGCCCCAAAAAGCCGGGTACACACGCAAACACAGTTTCAATCTCCTTGGCATGCGCGAGTCTCAATTGGCCTTGGGCCAATTGGGGCACTTTGCCAAGTTTGACCTCATTGAGTTCGTGATCTCCGCGCACGAGCACCAACCAGTATTGCGCCGGTGCGGGCCCCTTCTCGCCTTCTTGCTCATAAACCCAGACCAAGGATTTGACCATTTTGTGCAAAGGAATGTTCAACAGCCCCGCCACTTCCTCGCAAGTGGTTTGGGTCGGTGTCGCTTCGCGCTTCATGGCTTGGGTGGGCGCTAGACGTGCGTGAGTGGGTGGCAAGGCCTGGGCTTTTTCCATATTGGCCGCATAGTCACTTTGGGCACAAAAGACGATGGCGTCCTCACCGGTGGCAGCAATCACTTGAAACTCCTCGCTCAAGTCCCCACCAATGGCACCACTGTCAGCGGCCACAGCCCGGTACCGCAAGCCAAAACGATCAAAGATACGGCGATAGGCCTGCGCCATGATGGCATAGCTTTCTTTCGCTTTGTCTGGGCTCACATCAAAGCTGTAGGCGTCTTTCATGATGAATTCACGCCCCCTCATGAGGCCAAAGCGGGGACGGCGCTCGTCCCTGAATTTGGTCTGAATTTGATAAAAATTCTTGGGCAACTGCTTGTAGCTTTTGATCTCTTGGCGAGCAATATCGGTGACCACCTCCTCTGAGGTGGGCTGAATGACGAAGTCCCGCTCATGCCGATCGCGAATGCGCAGAAGTTCAGGCCCCATTTTCTCGAAACGCCCAGTCTCTTGCCACAATTCAGCAGGCTGCACGAGTGGCATGGTGAGTTCAATCGCACCAGCGCGTTCCATTTCTTGCCGAACGATGGCCTCGACCTTGCGGATAACCCTCAAGCCCATGGGCATATAGCTGTAAATACCAGCTCCCAATTTTTTGATCATTCCAGAGCGAATCATCAGCTGATGGGAGACGATTTCAGCGTCTTGTGGGGCTTCTTTGAGAGTGGAGACGAGGAATTGAGAGGCTTTCATGTCGCGGGTGAGTCCCAAGTTAAAGTTTAAAAATCAGCAACGTTCAATCATTGAATTGAAAAAAAATCGCCATCACCCCCTTGATC
>CAIPFK010000282.1 GCA_903864315.1 uncultured Burkholderiales bacterium
ACGCCCGCCGCAACTGCAAGCCCCGCCGCCAGTGAAGGCAAAAAGGCACGCAAAGGCAAGAAGAAAAAGCACAGCAAAAAACACAAGGCCCCTGCTGCCAACTGAGCGTACCGAGCGATACCGAGCGATACCGAGCGATACCGAGCGATACCGAGCGATGCCGATCGATACTGATCGATTCAAGTGATCAAGGCTCGCCTCAATCGCTCGAACCCCCAAACACTCACAGCCCCAGTTCGCACGATGCTTTCTGGGGCTTTTTATTGTTCATCAGTCACAACTGGTGCGCACTGGAGCACTCCCAGATATTGAAGCGGGCTCGTTTGTCTTTCGCTCAAGCCCGAAGCCCAAATCCCACCACAATACCCGCAAAAAGCGTTGCCCCCAACCAATGGTTGAGTCGAAACGCCAAAAAACACCCTTCTCGCGTCCTTTTTCGGATGAGCACAAAGTGACCTAGCACTTGCACGGCACCCAGGGCCATTGCCAACCACCAAGAAAGCCCGAGATCGTGGGTCTGGACCAATGCGCTCCAACTGGCCAAGTAAATGCCATAGCACACCATGACAAACGTCACGTCCCAGTCCCCCAAGGTGATGGCCGAGGTTTTCATGCCCAAATGGATGTCATCATCGCGGTCCACCATGGCGTACTCGGTGTCATAGGCCAAGACCCAAGCCATATTGCCCAGCAAGAGACCCCAAGCCTCTGTCGGCACAGCGGCAAACCAAGACAGCTCAGGATGCTTCAAGCCGAGCACACTGGCGTAGGCCATTGGAATGCCAAAACTGAAAGCCACGCCGAGCACCGCTTGGGGCATGGAGACCAAGCGTTTGGCGTAGGGGTAGACCACGGCGACCGACAGCGCCACAAAGGACCACATCACAGTGGCTTGACTGAGCGTGCACACCAGCGCAAAAGCCACCAAAGCAAGCACCGCTCCTAGACATAACGCATCCTTGACGCTCAAGGCGCCTCGGGTGACAGGGCGATTGGCTGTTCTTTTGACATGACGGTCAAATTCGCGGTCGGCCACGTCGTTCAAGCAACAACCAGCCGAGCGCATCAAAATCGTTCCCAGCACAAAGACACAGAGCAAATGCCAACCGGGCCACCCCTCTTTGGAGAGCCACAACGCCGACAAGGACGGCCACAAGAGCAAGAGCCAACCGGCCGGCCGATTCCACCGAATGAGGTCCAAATAAAGCGCCAGGCGAGTCGGGCTGGTTTCTTCAAAAGATGGAGGACTAGGCTGATTCATCTTAAGGCAAGGATTTTTTCAGGCGGTGAGTCGAGTCACGCCAGGCAATTCACAGGCATAGACCGCGTTCCTGAGTGCTGCAATGGCCTCATACCGTGTGAAGCTTTTGCGCCAACACAGCACCACTCGCCTGGATGGCGCTTGCTGACCGGCGTCCACAATGGGCAAGTAGCGCACATAGGTTGAGAGGTCCTTTTTCTTTCGTGTGGGTCGATCTAGCGCTTCAGCGGGGACACTCAATCGGGGCACCAAGGTCACGCCCATGCCTGCCGCCACCATGTGGCGGATGGTCTCCAGCGAGGAGCCTTCAAAGCTTTTGCGGATGCCTTCGGCATTGCTGGCAAAGCGAGCAAATTCTGGGCACACTTCGAGCACGTGATCGCGAAAACAGTGCCCATTGCCCAACAAGAGCAGTGTTTCATCCTTGAGCTCTTGCGCCCCGATGCTGGGCTTGTCGGCCAAAGGATGGGCGCTTGGGAGAGCCGCCAA
>CAIPFK010000283.1 GCA_903864315.1 uncultured Burkholderiales bacterium
GGGTGAAATGCGCTCAAAGTCTGCTGGGTCGCCGCCAGCCAATCCAAAGAGCTGACCCGCTTTGGCCGGACCCACGGTGCCACCCACCGGGAAGTCCATATAAGACGCACCCTTGGCCAAGACCTTGGGGGCGAGTTGCTCATGAACCGTGGGCCTCAAGGTGCTCATTTCTAAAAAGAGTTTGCCTGGAGCCGCAGATTGCAAAAATCCATGCTCCCCTAGGAAGAGGGCATGCACCGCCGCTTCATTGGTCAAGATGGTCATGATCAGATCACAAGAGTTCACCAACTCGCTCGGTGTTGAAGCGATGTGTGCACCCAAGCGCTTCAAGGGCTCGAGTTTGGCCGGTGTGCGGTTCCAAACGGTGACCGAGTGGCCCAACTGAAGAAGTCTCTCCACCAACGCGCAACCCATGCGGCCGGTTCCCGCCAAGCCAATCTTTAACGTGTCCACTGCATTATTCCTCTTCGATATGGGCAATTTTCAAGACCTCAGCCATGTCTTTGAGGTAGGCGCTCAAGTAAGTGGTGAATTCTGCGGAGGAGTTTCCCACGGGCTCGTAGCCACCGCCTTGTAAAAACTCACTCACGCGCTTGTCTTTGAGTGTATTGGCAAAGCCTATTTGGATTCGATCAATGACGGCCTTCGGGGTAGAGGCGGGCGCAAACACGCCGTGCCATGCTGCTTCGTATAGAAAGCCTGGCAGGCCCGCCTCTGCAACGGTGGGCACTTGGGGCAGTCCAGCCCAACGCTTGGATCCAGTGTAGGCCAAGGCTCTTAATTTTCCCGACTTGATGTAATTGAGGACGGTGGTGGGTGCAGCAAACGCCACTTGAATCTCATCGTTGCCAAGCAAGGCGGTCGTCATCGGGGCGAGTCCCTTGTAGGGGACGTGCTGCATTTTGGAGCCAGACTTGGCATTGAGCAGTTCACCCAAGAGGTGTTGGCTGTTGCCAATGCCGCCCGAGCCAAAGCGCACAGGTTTGTCGGTGTTTTGGCTTGCAGCAATGAGCTCACCCAAAGTTTTGGCGTTCACCGAGGTGTTCACCAGCACCATGTAGCCAGGCATCGTGGCGGCCAAGGTCACGGCCTTGAAGTCGCGTGTCACATCAAAGGGGATTTTCTTACTCAGCAACTGGTTGTTGGCAAAGGAGTTCGAGGTGTAGAGCAACGTGAGGCCGTCGCCAGGCGCGTGAGCCAACACATCACCCGCAATGATGCCGTTGGCGCCAGCTTTGTTGTCGATGATAATTTTGGATTTGAGCTCCTTTTCAAGCACCATCGACATCGAGCGCATATTGGCATCCATGGAGCCGCCTGGTGGCTGAGGAATCAAGATGCGAATGGTGGGCTCGGCTGGAGCGTCTGCGGCCCAAACCGTTTTCTCGCACAGCAACCCTGTTGCAAGGATGAGGCCCAAAACGAGGGTGGACCACTGGCCCAGTTCTGCACTCAAAGGACCAAGAATGGATGACCCCAATCTTGTCAACGATGGTCCAGTAGGCTCACATGAAAACAACCGAATCTTTGTCATGGTTCATCCCTGATCAATATCAACGTTGATTGTTTGCGCCGCAAACTCATGCATTCCCTCACGGCGTGGGCCATGCTTACATTACCAGCCTTTGATCTCGTGGCTCAAAAAGCCCATGGCATTCAAGCTCGTCTCCAGAGATTTCAAGGCCTCTGGGCTCAAAGCGTCTAGGGGCGGTCTTGGGACGCCGCAATGGCGACCCATGATGCCCATGGCGGCTTTGAGGCTGGCAAAGCCATGGTGCTTCAAGAGTTGATAAAGGCTGGCGATGTCTTCTTGCATCTTTCGCGCTTCAAAGTATTTCTCGGCACGGCAAACGGCAAAGAAATCCTTCATGAGTTTGGGTGCAATGGCGGCCATGGGAGTGAGCATGCTTTTGGCGCCGACTGCGCCGGCCGAGACCATGTACTCATTGCCACTGAGGAGCTGGAAATCAGGGCGGATGCGTTGCACATTGGAGATGATGTTGATCATGAACTGCCAGTCCATGCTCAAGTCAATGAGGCCGGCGAAGTTGCTGGAGCTGTTCACGAGATGCAGCATCAAATCGGTGTTGAGCTTGGTGCCGGTCATCTCCCCTGGCGTGTAGAAAACGTAAAAGGGGATTTGGCGGCCTTGGCCACTTGTGCAAAATGCTCGTGCACCATGTGTGCGGGTGGGGTCCAGTAATAGGGGGAGGTGCAAATGATCGCTTTGGCGCCATGTGCTTGTGCGTAATCTGCGCGGGAGGCCGCCACACCCGTGGCAGAGTCACTCACGTGGGCCAAGACCGGAACTCGGCCATTGACATGCTTCATGACAAAATCAAAATGGGCGCGTTGCTCCACATCGGACAAACTCACCGATTCGGCCACGTGCATGGGAGTCGCTATTGCCTCGGCGCCCGATTTGAGGTGAAACTCCAAGAGTTTTTCCAAGCAAGCGTAGTCGACTTTGAGGTCCGAGGTGAAGGGCGTGACAGGGGTGTGGACAAATCCAGGGATCAAGGTGTTCATGGTGTACAAATTGAAAATTAAAACTTACCAGCCGTGCGGCTCAGTGTCGAGGATGCCCAACTCTTCGAGCTGTTTGGCAATGAAGGCTTGACGCTCTTTGGTGGCCGTGGGCAAAGGCGCACGCGTGGGCCCCACGGGTCGCCCCATGATGACCATACCGCCTTTGAGGGACGAGGGGTATTGGTCTCGAAAGAGATCCCACAGTTGTGCGAGTTTGAATTGCAATTGGCGCGCTTTCTCACTCTCGCCATTCATGCATGCATCAAAAAGCTGTTTGCACAAATTGGGGCTGATGCCGCCCGCCGACGAGTACGAGCCCACACAGCCCAAGGGCACCGACGGGGCTAGGAATTCAACGCCCGCCACGATGGAGAAGTCGGGTCTGATTTTGAGGGCGGCACGGGAGATTTCAACGAATTTTTCGCTGTTAAAGCTCGCCTCTTTCAATGCCACCAAATTGGGCAGCTTTTCAAGTAAACGGGTGATCAACTCGCCATTGAACTCGATGCCTTCCAAATAACTGGGGGAGTTGTAGGCAATCATGGGAATGTCAACACTTTGTCCCAGTCTCACGTAGTGCTTGAAGATCCCTTCCATGGAGGGGCTCCAAAAGTAGGGCGTGATGGCGATGATGGCATCTGCACCGATTTGTTGAGCATGTTTGGCCAGGTCCACCGAGTCCTCAACCGACAAAGCGCTCACGTGAATGGAGACGGGCACTCGTCCTGCCACCGATTTGACCGCCACTTCGGCAAAGGCTTTTCTCTCGGCAATGGTGAGGTTCAATGATTCACCCTTGTGGTGAGGCCAAGAGATGGCGGTGGCACCGGTTCTCACATGAAAGTCCAGTAACTTTTCGAATGTTTTGAGGTCCGGACTGAAGTCATCCTTTAGAGGAGTGACTGGGCTTTGCATGACGCCTTTGAACATTTGTTTCATTTAGATTGGCCTGTGGATCAACATTTCAAGTGAGCACTCGGGTGCTGTGGCAGAGATCAAATTCACTGTATGAATATGAATTTGACAAGCCATGAAATTTAACAGTGTTTGGTGCACTGCAATGTAGGTAAATTCCCGATCGGCGCTCAGGAGCAGTGGGTCGTTTGAGCGTGACCATGCACTGCTAGACAGCAAGGCCAACCGCTTGCACGCGAAAGAACCCGTAAAAAGAACCCGCACAAAGCACCCGCACAAAGCACCCATGGGAGATGTGCTAGTAATGTTGGGTGAGTTGCTCACTTGCGCAGTTGCGCAGTTGCTCAGTTGCGCAGTTGTTCAAACCGCTGCGCGGGTCTTGCTGTCAATGCGTTTGAGAGCGCGGCCCTTTACAGCCTTGTAAAAAGAAATGTTCAATGGCGTAGTGGGCTTGATCTCTGGACTCGGTGTCTTCTGAGTGCAGTTGCGCAATGGCGCCGTGGATGATTTTTTGTGTCAAGCCTTTGCTCAAGGCTTCAAGCACCAAGCTCACGTCTTCACCTTTGGAGAGCATTTTTTTGGCACGCGCGATCTCAAGCTCTCGCCATTGATCGGTCTTTTGGTGCAATCTTTGAATCAAGGGGACGTCGTCTCGGTTGTGCAACCAATTCAAAAAGCCATGCACCCCTTCATCGACGATGCTCTCGGCTTGACTCACGGCGGCTTGGCGGTTGTCTTTGGCGTTTTGCACGACATGGCTCAAGTGGTCAATGCTGTAGAGGTAGACGTTTTTCAAGCCCTCAACTTGAGGCTCAATGTCTCTGGGGACGGCCAAGTCAAGCATGAACATGGGGCGGTGTTTGCGCTTTTTGAGCGCTGACTCCACAGCGCCCAAGCCGATCAGGGGCAAGGTGCTGGCGGTGCAACTGATCACTGCGTCATACTCATGCAGCATCTCAGGGATTTGTCCCAAGGCCATCGCTTGGCCATGAAAACGCTCGGCCAGCAGTTGGCCTTTGTCGAAGTTGCGGTTGGCCACTGTCATGGTTTTGGGATTTCGCGTCGCGAAATGCGTCATGCACAGCTCAATCATTTCCCCAGAACCCACAAACAGAATGTTGATCTTGGAGAGGTCTTCAAAGAGTTGCGACGCCAGTTTCACGGCGGCGGCGGCCATGCTGATGGAGTGAGAACCGATCTCGGTGGAGCTTCTGACCCGTTTGGCCACGGAGAAGCTTCTCTCAAAGAGTTGATTCAAGGTCGAGCCCAACGCCCCTGCGTGCCTGGCCGTTTGCACGGCAGTTTTGATTTGCCCCAAAATTTGTGGCTCCCCAAGCACCATCGAGTCCAGGCCACTGGCCACTCGAAACGCGTGTCTTGCAGCCAAGTCGTGTTCGTGGCTGTAGCCATGGGTTTGAAGGGTGCTTTTGTCCACCCGCCCCAGCGCCGCAAACCAATCCTTGGTTTGCTCCAAATAACTGGGCTCCAATGCACAGTAAATCTCGGTTCTGTTGCAAGTCGACAAAACCGCCGCCTCGGCCTCAGCGCCAAATTGGTATTTGAAGTCTGCCAATAGCGTCTTCACCTGATCCGCCGCAAAGGCAAACTGCTCTCTCACGTTGATGGGGGCCGTGTTGTGATTCAGCCCCAAAGCCCAAACGCTCATGATTGCTCCCGTCAAGCACACGTTGTGTGTCAGCGTGTTGCTTTGATTAACAAAATCAGGCCCAAAGCAGGCCCACTCCCAGTCTGCTTGGTCACCAAGGGTTTTTTCCAAGCATTTTGTTGTCCATGAAACTTGACAAATTTTTTTGTAATGATACATTGACATTAAAAGTTGTCAAATTTTATTTACATGTTGCTCCTTTGGCCTTTCAAGGGAGCGGGTTGCTTAGTTCAGTAAGACCGTCGATTTGATCACCAAGGAGCCAACAATGGATATTCAAGCCCGAATCCAGACCGCCATGGAGCGTCATTTTCAACAAATTTTGGCTGTGAGTACCCCGCCAACACTGCATGCCGCCATGAAGCATGCGGTGTTTCCCGGAGGAGCGCGGATTCGCCCGCAATTGTGCACTGCCGTGGCCATGGTCTGTGGAGAAGACGATCCCTTCCTCACCGACGCGGGTGCGGTGGCATTGGAATTGATGCATTGCGCCTCCTTGGTGCACGATGACATGCCCTGCTTTGATGACGCCCAAGTCAGGCGTGGTCAAACCACGGTTCACGCTGAATTTTCTGAGCCCATCGCCCTCTTGACTGGAGACGCCTTGATTGTGATGGCCTACCAAGTGCTTTTGAGCCACCGCGCCAAGCACACCTTGAGTGCTGAGCACTCTCAGCGCTTGATGGAGATGATGCACATCCTCAGTCAAGGCGTGGGTGCTCCCAACGGAATCGTCGCTGGCCAAGCCTGGGAGTGTGAGAGCAAGGTCGATTTGTGGCAATACCAACGCGCCAAGACCGGTGCATTGTTCTCCGCGAGCACCTCGTTGGGGGCTGTGGCTGCGGGGGCGAATCCAGCCGCTTGGTTTGTGCTTGGCGAGAGCTTGGGAGATGCCTATCAAATTGCAGACGATATCCGGGACGTGATTGGACACATCGATCTCATCGGCAAGCCCGTGGGTCAAGATGCGGGTCACGGTCGACCCAGTGCGGCCCAGGCCTTGGGTCTGGAAGGGGCCAATTCTCAATTCAAGCATTTGATTGAGACCGCCGCCAAGAGTGTGCCTGATTGTGTGGGCCGAGACTTGCTGCGATCGATGATTTTCAAGGAGTCTGAGCGCCTTGTGCCTCAGCAAGCCTATCAAGCATATTTGAATAGCCATCAAGCCGTTCAGGTCTCGATGGTATGACGCTCAATGTGGAGCTCAAGCCTTTTGCGGCTGTATCAGATTCCATGGCTTTGAGTCCGTCCCAAGCACACGCCAATGGTGCTCACAGCGGCAAGACATCTTGGCGCGAGCACTTTAGAAACCGCTTGAATCGCTGGATGGTGTCCCCAGCGCTTTACCAATGGAGTGTGAGCAATGTGCTCACCCGTTGGTTCACGCAAAAGCGCACCCGTGAAGTCTTTGATTTGATGGCTGGTTTTGTGCACTTTCAGGTGTTGTTGAATTGTTTGCGCTTGGGTGTGCTGGCCCGTGTGCAGCAAAGCCCTTGCACCTTGAACGATCTGGCCCTTTACACAGGTTTGCCAGAAGAACGCTTGGACCGTTTGGTGTGGTCAGCCGTGTCACTGAAGCTGATGGACCAACGCTCAGCGGGACGCTATGGCATTGGCCCATTGGGGGTTTTGGTGGTGAGCTATCCCGGCATCGAAGCCATGGTGGAGCACAATGCGCTGCTCTATGCAGACATGGGGGACACCCCCAAAATGCTCAGATCCCAAGCGGGGGTTCATCACGCACTGATGCACCAGTACTGGCCTTATACAGTGGGTGAAGACCGTGACGATGGGGCCTTCGCGGGCCAGCCAACGCTTGAGCATCGCAACGATGGATCCAGCGAGTCGCAACAAACTGAGCGCTACTCTCAGTTGATGTCAGTGTCGCAAAATTTTGTCATCCAAGAAATCATCGGCGCCTATGACTTCAGTCAGCACCGTTGTGTCTTGGACATCGGCTGTGGACTGGGTCGTTTTGCCAGCACGGTGGCACAGCATGTCGACACACTGGATCTCCAATTGATGGACTTGCCCGAGGTGGTCAAACTCACCAAGAGTGCGCACCAGCACACCCCCTATTGTTCCAGATTGAGTTTTATCCCCGGTAGCTTCAAAACCGACCCCCTCCCCATGGGCTCGGACTTGGTCACCTTGGTTCGCGTGGCCCATGATCACAACGATGCCGATGTGCTGCACCTGTTCCAAAAGGTTCATGCGGCGTTGCCCACCAAGGGCAGTCTGCTCTTGGCCGAGCCCATGGCCGACCCGCAGGGTGAACGCCAAGATGCGTATTTCCACTTCTATTTGATGGCCATGGGGGAGGGACGGCTCAGAACACCTCAAAAGCTCTCGAACATGATGCTCCAGGCTGGATTTTCTCGCGTTGAACTGCTCTCCAACCCCATGCCCACCCATGCAAGGATTTTGGTGGCCCATAAAACCTAGTGTTTCCCCTAATGTCTATATCAATAGTGTCAATTAATATTGACGCTTAGAAATGTAAAAAGAGAATTACAAAAATGAACGCACATGCTGTACTTTTTGAAGGACCTAAAAACATCAAGTTAAGCCCCTTGGAAATGGCTGAAATGGTGGATGGGGACATCAAAATTGATGTTGCCTACAGTGGTATCAGCACGGGCACAGAGCGTTTGTTGTGGGACGGCAGCATGCCCGCTTTCCCAGGCATGGGCTACCCCCTTGTCCCTGGGTATGAGACGGTGGGGCGTGTCGTGAAAAACAATTCACAGCATGACTTCAAAGACGGTGAATTTGTCTTTGTGCCTGGCGCTTATTCATTCAAGAATGTTCGCAACCTCTTTGGTGGCTCGGGCTCACAGCTCGTGGTGCCCGCTGAGCGGGTGGTGAGAGTGGCCGACCAGCACGCCAAAAATGCGACCCTTTTGGCCTTGGCGGCAACGGTCTACCACAGCGTCTCCAAGGGAGGCGCCATCAACCCGGCCCAACCCCCCGATTTGATCGTCGGTCACGGCATCATGGGTCGCTTGTTGGCCCGCATGACGGTGGCGGCTGGCATGCAGCCCCCCACCGTGTGGGAGATCAATCCTGCCCGTGCCACAGGTGCACAGGGCTACACCGTGATAGACCCCCGAGAAGACACCAAAAAAGACTACAAAGCCATTTATGACGTGAGCGGGGACTCGTCCTTGCTCAACTTGCTCATTGGCCACTTGGCGCCTGGTGGTGAGGTGGTCTTGGCGGGTTTTTACACCCAAGACCTCTCCTTCACCTTTGCCTCCGCCTTCATGAAAGAGCCCCAAATTCGAGTCTCAGCGCAATGGAAAAAATGCGATCTCGATGCCGTTTGTGAGCTCATGAACAACGGGAGACTGTCGTTCGATGGATTGATCACCCATGACAGCTCGCCCGCTCTTGCACAAGATGCTTATGAAACAGCCTTTTGTGATCCCCTCTGCCTAAAAATGATTCTTGACTGGAGAAATTGATGTCACAACCCACGAATTCAAGCGCACCCAAGGTTCAAGAGCAGACCATACAGTTCACTCAACTCTTGCGAGATGAAGCGCACCATGAGCCCGATCAGGTGCATTCGGGTGAGGTGACCAAAGAGACCCAAATCATTGCCATCTACGGCAAAGGGGGGATAGGCAAGAGCTTTACCTTGGCCAATTTGAGTTACATGATGGCTCAGCAAGGCAAAAAAGTCTTGCTGATCGGTTGTGATCCCAAGAGCGACACCACCTCGCTGCTCTTTGGTGGAAAGGCCTGTCCCACCATCATCGAAACCTCTTCGAAGAAAAAGCTCGCTGGCGAAGCGGTGAGCATTGGCGACGTCTGCTTCAAGAGAGACGGTGTGTTCGCCATGGAACTTGGAGGTCCTGAGGTGGGGCGTGGTTGTGGTGGGCGCGGCATCATCCATGGCTTTGAGACCTTGGAGAAATTGGGTTTTCACGAATGGGGATTCGACTACGTATTGCTGGACTTCCTGGGCGACGTGGTGTGCGGCGGTTTTGGCTTGCCCATTGCCCGAGACATGTGTCAAAAAGTCATCGTCGTCGCCTCCAACGATTTGCAGTCTCTGTATGTCGCCAACAACGTCTGCTCAGCCGTCGAATACTTCAGAAAACTCGGTGGCAATGTCGGTGTCGCTGGCATGGTGATCAACAAGGATGACGGCACCGGAGAGGCTTCACAATTTGCTGAACGCGCTGGTATTCCTGTGCTTGCTGCCATTCCTGCCAATGAAGATATTCGCCGCAAAAGTGCCAGCTACGAAATCATTGGTCGCCCCGAAAGCCAATGGGGACCGCTCTTTGCCGATCTTGCACAAAACGTGGCCGATGCGCCACCGCAGCGTCCCAAGCCACTGAGCCAAGACGAATTGCTCTCCCTCTTTAGCGCCGACACGGTCGGGCGCAATGTGGTGCTGCAACCGGCAACTGAAGTGGACATGCGCGGTGCGAGTGTTCTCACCAAGCCCACGCTTGAAGTGATCTACGACGAGGCTTGAAGCCTGCAGGTTTAGAGCCTTAGAACACCCAATCCAACCACTCAAACTACTTCACCAACACCACCCAGCCATGGACATCAAGACCATACCGATCAAAGCCGTAGAAGGCAGCTCAGCCGAGGGTGGGGCTTGTCACGCCCCTCAGGAGTCGATGATTTCTGCAGCTCAAGCGGCCGGTAAGAGCGAGATCCTTGAGCGTTATGCTTTGGATTACCCCAAAGGCCCACACGATCAGCCCCAAAGCATGTGTCCCGCATTTGGCTCCTTGCGGGTGGGTTTGCGAATGAGTCGCACGGCCACCATTCTTTCGGGTTCAGCTTGCTGTGTCTACGGCCTCACCTTCACCTCGCATTTTTATGGCGCTCGTCGCAGTGTCGGCTACGTCCCCTTCAACTCCGAGACCTTGGTGACGGGCAAGCTGTTTGAAGACATTCGCGAGGCCGTGCACTTGCAGGCCGATCCCGAGAAATACGATGCCATCGTGATCATCAATTTATGCGTGCCCACCGCCAGCGGTGTGCCCTTGCAACTGTTGCCCAAAGAGATCAACGGGGTGCGCATCATTGGCATTGATGTGCCCGGCTTTGGTGTGCCCACCCACGCCGAGGCCAAAGACGTGCTCGCGGGCGCCATGCTCAAGTACGCCAGACAAGAGGTCATGAATGGACCCGTGCCCGCGCCCAAGCGCGGTCGTCAGGCCCTGCCCACAGTGACGCTCCTGGGTGAGATGTTCCCAGCCGACCCGATGGGCATCGCACAGTTGATTGAGCCCATGGGCTTGGCCGTGGGCTCGAGTGTGCCGACCCGCGAGTGGCGTGAGCTCTACGCCGCCCTTGATGGCAGTGTCGTGGCCGCCATCCATCCGTTCTACACCGCCTGTGTGCGTGAGTTCGAGGCCGCCCAGCGACCCATTGTGGGCTCGGCCCCTGTGGGCGTGGAGGGCACGCACGATTGGTTGCAGCAAATCGGTCAAAGTGTCGGGGTCTCTCAAGACAAAATTGACGCGGCAAGGAACAAGTCACTGGGCGCCATCCGAGGGGTTTTGGCGGCCAAGCCGATCAAAGGTCGCATCACCTTGAGTGGTTACGAAGGCTCCGAATTGATTGTGGCCCGCCTCTTGGTGGAGTGCGGTGCCGATTTGCGTTATGTCGGGTCGGCCTGTCCTGCCACCCCTTGGAACTCGAGCGATGCACAGTGGCTCACGAGCAAAGGCGTCAAGGTTCAGTTCCGTGCATCGCTTGAGCAAGATCTTGATGCGGTCAAAGAGTTCGCGCCCAATTTGGCCATTGGCACAACGCCTGTGGTGCAGTATGCCAAAGAGGCCTGTATTCCATCGCTTTATTTCACCAATTTAATCTCCGCTCGTCCCTTGATGGGGATCGCGGGCGCCGGCTCATTGATCCAAGTGGTCAATGCGGCCATTGGCAACCAACATCGATTCAACCAAATGAAAGATTTTTTTGGCTCAGTGGGTCACGGTGACGCGTCTGGTGTGTGGAGCGATAAGCCCAAAGAACACCCCGAGTTCAGGGCCGAGAACCGCCGCCAAATGGAGAAGAAAAACAAACAGCGCAAAGCGCAGGAGATGGGCTGATGTTTGTCATTGACCACGACCGAGCAGGCGGCTACTGGGGAGCCGTGTATGTCTTTACCGCCATCAAAGGGCTTCAAGTCGTCATCGATGGACCCGTGGGATGTGAGAATTTGCCAGTGACCTCGGTGCTGCATTACACCGATGCGCTGCCCCCGCATGAGTTGCCCATTGTGGTGACCGGACTCGCCGAGGAGCAACTCGGGCGCGAAGGCACCGAAGGTGCCATGAAACGCGCCCATGCCAGCTTGGACCCCGATTTGCCCTCGGTGGTGGTGACGGGCTCGATTGCGGAGATGATTGGTGGAGGCGTGACGCCCGAGGGCACGAACTTGATGCGCTTTCTACCCCGCACCATTGATGAAGACCAGTGGCAATGTGCCAACCGCGCCATGTCTTGGTTGTGGAGTGAGTATGGTCTTAAAAAAGTCCCCAAGCGGGTTCGCAAGGAAGGCGAGCGACCACGGGTGAACATCATTGGTCCATGCTACGGCACGTTCAATTCGGCCAGCGATGTGGCTGAAATCAGGCGTCTCGTGCAAGGCATCGGTGCTGAGATCAACATGGTGTTCCCATTGGGTTCGCACTTGTCCGATGTATCCCGACTGGTCGAATCTGACGTGAACATTTGCATGTACCGCGAATTTGGGCGTCTCTTGTGTGAGACCCTTGAGCGCCCGTATTTGCAGGCCCCCATCGGTTTGCACAGCACCACGTTGTTCCTTCGCAAGCTCGGAGAGCTGCTGGGCTTGGACCCTGAGCCCTTCATTGAGCGGGAAAAACACACCACCTTAAAGCCACTGTGGGACTTGTGGAGGTCGGTGACGCAGGACTTTTTTGCAACCGCGAGTTTTGCGGTGGTGGCCAACGAGACCTACACGCGAGGACTCAAGAATTTCTTGGAAGTGGAGATGGGCTTGCCTTGCCGTTTTGCGGTCTCACGCATGCCTGGACAAAAGACCGACAACGAAGAGGTTCGTCAAATGGTCTACACCCAAACA
Organism: uncultured Burkholderiales bacterium; assembly: GCA_903864315.1. Lineage (GTDB taxonomy): Bacteria > Pseudomonadota > Gammaproteobacteria > Burkholderiales > Burkholderiaceae_C > Limnohabitans. Next base: position 12,195 of record CAIPFK010000283.1, read on the forward strand.
CCACTCATCATGTTTGGCAGTTACAACGAGCGCATGTACTTGAGTGAAATTGGTGCACGCGGCCCTATGCGTCCATGCTTCATCCCTGCGTCGTTTCCAGGGGCGATCATTCGCAGACACACCGGCACACCGTTCATGGGCTACAGCGGAGCGACCTACCTCGTGCAAGAGGTTTGCAATGCGCTCTTTGATGCACTCTTTCATATTTTGCCCTTGGGCACCGACATGGACCGCGCTGAGTCCACGCTCTCCAGAGGCGTCGTGGCTCCAAGCCAATTGCCTTGGAGCGAAGAGGCTCAGAGTTTGATGCGCGCCTGCGTTGGCGCACAACCTGTCTTGGTGCAGATTTCAGCTGCCAAAACTTTGCGCGACACCACCGACCGCGCCGCCATTGAGGCGGGGGAGAGCGAGGTGAGTGCTTCAAGGCTCTTGGTGGTGGCCAAGTCGTTTGGATGGGAGCCTGTTCGTGATGATACCGCTCAACACGAATCCAAGGGAGTGACGGCGTGAGTCGCTTTCATCAACCCATGAACAAGAACACGGATGAGTGCTTCATTGTTGCTGCCCAGACAGCGCAACTTGAGGCCGTCCTTCAGCAATGCAGCAACGTTGGGTTGCGGCTGTCCAGGGTGCGCGGGCTGTGCGCATCAACGGTCCATGTGACCAATTTCAACAACAAGGAGCAATCATATGTCTAATCGGACGTCAATTTCCGGCCTGACCGACGAGGAAGCTCAGGAGTTCCACCATTACTGGGTCCAAGGATTAGTGGGGTTTGTGGCAGTCGCTGCAGTTGCCCACATGTTGGTCTGGGCATGGCGGCCCTGGTTCTGAGTTTAAGTAAGTTTTTTTTCTGAGGAGTTTAACCATGTCAGTCATGATCAACGAAAGTCATCGATCTTTGGCGCCCAAAGAGCGCTGGGGTGAGATGGTGATGTTTGTGCCTTGCTTTGTGGTGTTGTTGGCCGTTGCTTTACTGGGTCAATTGATCGGTATTCATTGGCGAACTTGGCTCAGCGGTGCTGAGGATTCACACAACATTGTCGTTGGCATCAAGACAGCGGTTTACACCTTCATGTCCCATATCAATTAGGAGAATAGCCATGTGGAGAATTTGGCGATTGTTTGATCCCTTGAGAGCCATGGTGGTCCAGGGAATTTTTCTGTTTTCGCTGGCTGCGATGATTCACCTCGTTTTGCTCAGCACGAACAAGTACAACTGGTTTGACGGTCCTCGCGTAAAGCAGCCCACAGCGGCATCGGCGCAAAATGCACCGATGCCCTCGAACACTGCTCAAGCGAAGTCTTGAACGACTGAGTATTTTTGAGGGTAGGGTGCAGGTACCCAGACTTGGTTTTGTCCCCCAAGTGTGCAGTACCTGCTTTCTTACAGTTTTTTGAAGTGAACAATCGTTGGTTTTTTGCCTTGGTTGGCAAAGGAGGGCTTGAAGATGGCCATGCTGAGTTTTGAGAAAAAATACCGAATTCGCGGAGGCACCCTGATTGGGGGTGACTTGTTTGACTTTTGGGTAGGCCCATTTTTTGTGGGTTTTTTTGGCGTCACGACATTCTTTTTCTCAGTGCTGGGCACCGCCCTCATTTTGTACGGGGCGGCCATGGGGCCGACGTGGAATCTTTGGCAAATCAGTATTGCACCGCCCGATTTGTCCTACGGCTTGAAGCTCGCTCCCATGATGAAGGGGGGCTTGTGGCAGTGGATCACCGTGTGTGCCTTGGGTGCCTTTGGGTCGTGGGCGCTCAGAGAGGTCGAGATTTGTCGCAAACTCGGCATGGGACTGCATGTGCCCGTTGCCTACAGTTTCGCTGTTTTTGCGTATTTCACGCTAGAAGTCGTGCGCCCAGTCTTGATGGGCGCTTGGGGACATGCGTTTCCCTATGGCATTTTTAGTCACCTGGACTGGGTCTCCAATGTGGGCTACCAGTACTTGCATTTTCACTACAACCCTGCGCACATGATTGCGGTGACTTTTTTCTTCACCACCACGTTTGCGTTGGCCTTGCACGGTGCCTTGGTGTTGTCGGCCACCAATCCAATACCGGGGGGCAGCGTCAAGTCGCCTGAGCATGAGGACACGTTTTTTAGAGACATCGTTGGCTACTCCGTTGGAACGCTGGGCATTCACCGCTTGGGACTCTTTTTGGCGCTGGCAGCGGTCTTCTTTTCCGCCGTTTGCATTGTCATCAGTGGTCCATTTTGGTCACGCGGCTGGCCCGAGTGGTGGGGTTGGTGGTTGAACATGCCCATTTGGCATTGATGCTCTCTCGTCGACCACGCTGCCTCAATCAAGGCACTATTCAATACGGAAAAATGAGCATCGCACTCATGGATCAAAAATAAAGGAAGGTCAGCATGCCTCAATATCAAAATTTATTCACGGCGGTCCAAGTCACTGGCCCCACCAGTGATGGGATCCCTCTTGGCCGAGGCAACGACCCTCGTGTGGGCAAACCATTCATGTTGCACTTGGCGGGTCGCTTGGGCAATGCGCAGATCGGTCCCATTTATCTGGGCAGCTTTGGTGTTGCATCCTTGATCTTTGGCGCCTTGGCCATCAACATCATGGGCATGAACATGCTCGCGTCGGTGAATTTTGATCCCATTCAATTCATTCGCCAACTATTTTGGCTTGCTTTGGAGCCACCAGCACCGCAGTATGGATTGCACTTGCCGCCCCTCAACCAGGGAGGCTGGTGGATGATTTCCGGTTTATTCTTGACTGTTTCCATTTTGCTCTGGTGGGTCAGAACATACCGGCGTGCCAGACAGCTGGGGATGGGCACGCATGTGCCTTGGGCCTTTGTCGGTGCGATTTGGCTTTATTTGGTGCTCGGGTTTTTCAGACCCCTCTTGATGGGCTGCTGGTGTGAGGCGGTGCCTTTTGGAATCTTTCCGCATCTGGACTGGACTGCAGCGTTTTCTTTGCGCTACGGCAACCTTTTTTACAACCCCTTTCATGCTTTGTCGATCGTGTTCCTCTACGGCTCGGTGCTTCTCTTTGCCATGCACGGTGCGACCATTTTGGCCGTGAGTCGCTACGGTGGTGAGCGAGAGATTGAGCAAATCGTCGACCGTGGCACAGCCTCAGAGCGGGCCGCCCTCTTTTGGCGCTGGACCATGGGATTCAATGCGACGATGGAGTCCATTCATCGCTGGGCTTGGTGGTTTGCCGTGCTGTGTCCTTTGGTGGGCGGCATCGGCATCTTGCTCACCGGCACGGTGGTTGACAACTGGTATTTGTGGGCGGTCAAGCACGGTGTGGCCCCCCCATATCCAAACGTTTTCCCCGCTGTGGTGGATCCCGCAACTTTGATTGGAGGCAAACCATGAAGGCCGTGACGTCTCGTTTTTTATCTTGGGCAATCTTGGGTGCTGTGGTTTTGCTCACAGGCTGTGAGCGTCCGCCCATGCTCAGTGAGCAACACGGCTACCGTGGAACCGGCATGGTGCAGGTGAAGAACCCCCGTACGGTAGAGGAACAAGCCGCCAACAATACCCCACCATTTGCCCTCCCAGCGGCCCCCACCGATGGTCCGCGCGCGAGCCAAGCTTACAAGAATGTGCAAGTGTTGGGTGGATTGTCCACGGCTCAGCTCACCCGCTTGATGGTGTCCATGACCTCTTGGGTTGCCCCCAATGAGGGCTGTGTGTATTGTCACAATCCGGTCAATTTTGCCGAGGATTCAAAATACACCAAGGTGGTGGCGCGTCGCATGATCCAAATGACGCAGCACATCAACAGCGATTGGTCCCAGCATGTCTCCACCACGGGTGTCACGTGCTACACCTGTCACCGAGGCAACAACATTCCTCAGCAAGTTTGGTTCAAAAAGGACTCCAGCCCCATGGGTGCAGACTTCATGGGTGACCGAGCCGGTCAAAATGAGCCTGCGGCGAGCGTGGGTCTCAGCTCCTTGCCCAATGATCCTTTCACGCCTTTCCTTTTGGGCTCTCAAGACATTCGTGTGAATGGAACCACGGCGCTACCCCATGACAACCGTCACTCCATCAAGCAAGCCGAGTGGACCTATGGACTCATGACCCACATGTCCGAGTCGCTGGGTGTGAACTGCACCTATTGCCACAACACGCGCTCGTTTGCCAGCTGGGAAGGCAGTCCACCGCAGCGCGCAACTGCGTGGTACGGCATTCGGATGGTGCGCGACGTCAATTTGCAGTACATCGATTCATTGTTGGGCACCTTCCCTTCACACCGCTTGGGTGAAACGGGGGACGTCGCCAAGGTCTATTGCGCCACCTGTCACCAAGGCGTGAACAAGCCCTTGAACGGTGCCAAAATGGCGGAATCTTATCCGGAGCTCAAGACCACCACGGCCAGTCCAGACGTCAAGGTCTCCAAGCGTTGAGGCCGGCTTGGTATGATTTTTTCCCATGTCCAACCCGTCAAATGACATCGATCGAAAACTGCGCTTGTTGAATGGCGTGGTGGTGGTGGTGTTGTTTGATTTTTTACCCGAGCATCGCTCCTGGGCTTGGCTCAAGCTCATGCAAGGCGCCAGTGGGTTTTATAAAAACTTGCCCGGTTTGCTGTTTGCAAAGATCATGGGCTCGGGCGAGGGGGGTGGTTTTAGTCTGCGCCCGAGTTCATCACACCAAGGCTTGATCTTTCTATTTGATGGCCCCCAAAGCGCGAGCGATTACTTGAAGAGTTCGGAGCTGGAGGGTTATCGCAGCAAAGCGAGAGAATGGTGGCAAGGACTCTTGGGGGTGAATTCGTGCCGCGGCAGTTGGGGTCAACAAGCGTGGCAAAGTGTGGGGCTCTTGCCTGAAGGCGTAGAAGCGACCGCCGCCCAGCACGAGGTCCCAAGCTCCAATGGTCTGCATGTGGCCTCATTGACACGGGGCACTGTGCGAGCGACGAAGGCCTTGTCCTTTTGGCGCTATGCGCCAGCTGCACAAGCGGACTTGAACAAGGCTCAGGGCTGTGAGCTCTCCATGGGTTTGGGTGAGGCACCGGTGCTCAGGCAATGCACTTTCAGTCTATGGAAAGACACCGAGTCCATGGTGCAGTATGCCCACCAAGGTGCGCACATGAGAGCCATTGCCGCGGCGCATAAGCACGGCTTTTTCACCGAGTCCATGTTCGTTCGGATGCAAGTGTTGCACATGCGCGGTCTTTGGGGTGGAAGAACCTTTGACGCCAACGCACCCGCGGCTCGAGCATTGGGACTTGCGTCTTGAGTGGATTTGGCCGATTTGACTGAGCCGTCCCATCATTTTTCACCTATAGACATGCTTCACTCAGACAGCGTCACGCCCCATGCAAGGTCCTCCTCCCAAGTGGTGGTGGTGGGGGCAGGGATGGCTGGCTTGGTCAGTGCGCTGCTGCTGTCTCACGCTGGTGCCGAGGTCACTGTCCTTGAAGCCCAAGAGAGTTCGGGTGGCAAACTGAGGCAACTGCGTCCAGGCTCGGCACTCGAGTGGTCCGATCCAGCCTTGCCCGGCATTGACAGTGGCCCCACTGTCCTCACCATGAAGTGGGTGTTTGAGGAGATCTTTGCCGCTGTCGGTGTGCACTTGGAGCGTGAGCTCACTTTGCAACGCCTTGACGTCTTGGCCAAGCACGCTTGGAGTGCCGATGCTGGTGAGGCCCAGCTCTCGCTTTTTGCCAACCAAGAGCACAGTGTGCAAGCGGTGGGTGAGTTCGCTGGAGCCGCTGAGGCCAAACGGTTCAGGCACTTTTGTAAAACTGCTCAGGGTCTGTACAGCGCCTTGGAGGGCTCGATCATACGAGAGGCCTCACCGAGTTTGAAAAAACTCACTCTCTCACTGGGCCCTCGAGGCTTGGCCTTGTTGGCGGGTATCGGGCCCATGCGCAGTTTGTGGGACAGCCTGGGGGGCTACTTCAAAGACCAACGCTTGCGACAACTCTTTGCCCGGTATGCGACGTACTGCGGATCATCGCCTTGGGCCTCGCCAGCGACCTTGATGCTCATTGCCCAAGTGGAGATGGATGGTGTGTGGTCGCTCACGGGCGGGATGCGCGCACTCGCCCAGACATTGGAGAGACTGTGCCGCGACAGAGGCGTGCAGTTCAAGTTTCAAACCCGTTGCAGCGAGCTCGAGATGAAGGGCCACCAAGTCTGCGCAGTGCACACCGATCGTGATGAGCGCATACCCGTTGATGCGGTGGTCTTCAATGGGGACATCCAGGCTTTGCATGCGGGACTGCTGGGTGAGACTGTGCGTGAGCGCATGCGACCTCAACTTGAAAAACGCGCGGTGCGTTCATTGTCCGCACTCACTTGGAGCATGAGGTGCGCAGTCACCCAGGAGCGGTTTGCGCTGGAGCGGCACAATGTGTTTTTTCACAATCATCACCACGATCAGTATCAAGACGAATTCACCGATATTTTCACCCGCCAGCGCCTGCCCTTGACACCCACCGTTTACGTCTGTGCACAAGAGCGCGGCCTGGCTCCCTCAGTGAGGGTGGATGAACAAGCGGTAAAAAATGAGTCGCTATTTTGTTTAATCAATGCCCCGGCCAATGGGGACACTCACACATTGACACCCAAGGAGTTAGAGGCATGCGAGACAGCAACCTTTTCATTGCTCAAGCGCTGTGGCCTCACGCTGCAGACCTCACCCGAGCTCACACTCCAGACCACCCCGCAGCAATTTCATCAACTGTTCGCGGCAACCGGTGGAGCACTCTACGGCCAAGCGACCCACGGCTGGATGCAGGTGTTTTCCAGATCGACGGCGAGCACGCCCATTCAGGGGCTCTTTCTCGCGGGCGGGAGCGTGCACCCGGGGCCAGGTCTGCCGATGACGGCCATGTCAGGACGTCTGGCGGGCGAGGCCGCGATGGCGCACCTCGGTTTGATCAAAGCGTAAATTCCGGGGGCTACTTGTGGTGGTACATCGATGCCATGAGCGAGTGTGGCCAATATGGCTTGAGTTTGATTGCCTTTGTGGGCAGTGTCTTCTCGCCCTATTACGCCAGGGCCATTCGAAGAGGAGTCCATCCCGAGCCCGAGAACCATTGTGCGCTCAATGTGGCGTTGTACACGCCCAAGGGTCAATATTGGAGCATGACCGAGCGACCCCAGTCCAGTGTGAGTCGCAGCGCCAGCGAATTCGTCATTGGACCGTCTTGCGTGCACTGGGATGGAGCCGCATTGCATGTGGACATTGATGAATGGTCTGTGCCCATTCCTCGGCGTCTGAGGGGGCGGGTGAGTGTCTATCCAGAGCAACTCTTTGATTTCTCCAAAGCCCTGGACCCCAATGCGAGACATCATTGGGGACCCATTGCACCGTTTGCGCGCGTGCAAGTGGATCTCTCACACCCGCAGCAATCTTGGCGTGGACATGCCTATGTTGACTCCAATGAGGGCGTTGAACCCATCGCCAACGCCTTCACGCAGTGGGACTGGAGTCGAGCGCACATGCCCGACGGCTCGAGCACGGTGCTCTACGATTGTCAATTTCACGACGGGCCCGATCACCTCTTGGCTTTGCGCTTTTTGAGCAACGGTCAAGTGCAACCCTTTGATGCCCCCAAGCGCGAGGTCATGCCCAAGACCGCTTGGGGCCTAGAGCGCAGGCTCAGAAGTGAGCGAGCTCTAGGGGGCATCCAATCTCTTGAGGATACGCCCTTTTATCAACGAGCCATCGTGCAAAATCAATTGTTGGGTGTGCCGGTGAGCAGTTTTCATGAAACGCTCAATGCCTCGCGTTTTGCATCTTCTTGGGTCCAGGCTTTGTTGCCTTGGAGAATGCCACGCCTGGGCGCGCGAGCAAAACGCTGATGCCAATGTTTGCGTGTCAGGACTTTGTCGACATGTTGTTGAACTGATGATCGTCTTCGAGTCGGCGCTCAATGAGTTCAAGCACCCACTCAACGCGTTGCGGAAAACCTCGGTTGGGAAAACCTTCGTGCTTGAGTCCGTGAAGCGCGCACTGCTCCTCGCAGGCTTGGACCAAGTAAGCAATGGCCGGCAAGGCTGGCTCGGGCACCTTGGGTGTGACAATCCATGGGGCTTGGAGTTTGGCTTGGCACAGTAGCCACAGCTTGCGACTGAGCGGCACAACGCTGCGTTGATTGATCGAGTCCAATTGCTGAGCCCTCAGATGCTGTCCAATCTCTGCGTAAATCAGTCGGGCCGACAAAATCGCCGCCCTGAACTCGGGGGCCAAATCGGCCACCCCGACACTGGAGAGCTCGTACAAGCGATCGGCCTCATCCAAGAGTTTGCCCACCACCGATTGGATACCAGGCGTGAGGACTGGATTTTTGAGCCACTCGACGTGATCAATGCCTTCTTGGTGCATCCACTCCAGTGGCAAATAGAGCCTACCGTTTCTCGCGTCCTCACCCACATCGCGCGCGATGTTGGTGAGCTGCATGGCCACACCCAGCTCACAGGCGCGGGCCAACGTGTTGGCATTTCTGGCCCCCATGATCCAACTCATCATCGCGCCCACACTGCCCGCCACCCTCGCACCGTAGTCATGCACGGATTCAATGGTGGGGTAGAAGCGAGCTTGCGTGTCCCAGGCAAAGCCCTCCATGAGTGCATCCAAAAGAGCCCTGGGCATTTTGAATTGGTGCACCACATGCGACAGCGCATGGTCCTCGATCAAATCCACCGGGTTTTGTTCATAAATCAAATCCAATCGGTGTTTGAGCTCCTCTAAACTTTTGCTGGGTGTGTTGGCGTTGTCCACCAAATCATCGGCCACGCGGCAAAAGGCATAGAGCGCAATGGAGGCTTGTCGAACCTTTTTGGGCAACAATTTGCTGGCCGCAAAAAAAGTTTTCGAGCCACCCTTCATGAGGGTCACGCATTCATCAAAGTCGCGCAAGGTGGCGGCGTTTTTATCGTAGGGATCAAGCATGGGGGATGACTTTCTCCAACGCTTTGGCCGACATCAAGACCCCGGGCACACCCGCACCTGGGTGGGTGCTGGCGCCCACCATGAAGAGATTTTTGATGTCTTCGCTTCGATTGTGTGGGCGGAAAATGGCACTTTGCGTGAGCAGTGGCTCAAGCCCAAAACCAGCACCCTTGTAAGAGTACAGGCGGTTTTGAAAATCCAGTGGCGTGGAGACCTTGGAGGTGACGATGTGCTGGCCCAAGCCTTCCAGCACGGTGGATTCCAAGTGCTCTTGAATGGATTGGCGAAACGACTCGCTCATGCTGGGCCAATCCGTGTGGCTGTCCAAATTGGGCACCGGCGCCAAGACATAAAAGGTGTCGCACCCAGGCGGTGCGAGCGACGGATCGGTGGCGGTTGGGCGATGCAAATAAAGACTAAAGTCCTTGGCCAAGTGGTGTTTCTTGAAAATGTCGTGCAAGAGTGCTTTGTATCGCTCGGTGAGGATCATCATGTGGTGGGGCACGTCGGGGTAGGTCCGGTTGGTGCCGAAATACCAAACAAATAGCCCCATGGAGTAGTGGCCACGCTCGATTTTTGCATCACTCCAGTGCCGACGGTGCTCAGGGGCAATCAAGTGCTTGTAGGTCCATGCCGAGTCTGTGTTGCACACCACAATGTCGGCATCGATGCGCTCGCCAGGTGAGGCGGGTGTTTCCAGCTCCACGCCACAGGCCCGAGCGTTTTCGATGCAAATGCGCTTGACAGCGGCGTTGTACCGGATGGGCACCTTCAGGTGTCCAAGCAACCCCACGAGTCCCTTGACCAAAGCTCCGGTACCACCCATGGGGGAGTGAACCCCCCAGGTCTTCTCAAGAGAATGGATCAATGCATAGGCTCGGGTGACGCTGAATGGATTGCCACCGATCAGCAAGGGGTGAAAGCTAAACGCCACGCGAAGCAAGGGGTGCTCAATGTTCTCGGCCACCAAGCTGTACAAGCTCTTCCAAGCGCGCATTTTGATGAACGAGGGCAAGGCCCCCAGAAGATCTTTGTAGCTATCAAACGCCACGTCCCCCATTTCTTCAAAGCCCAGTTTTTTGCACTGATCGGCCGCACGCATCAGTCGGTGATAGCCATCGATATCCTTTGCATTGAATTTGGCAATTTCTTTGCACATCGCCTCGGTGTCATCGGTGTAGTCAAACGTTTGTCCAGTGTAGAAACGGATTCGATAAAAGGGTGACATTTTGATCAGATCAATTTCGTCACTCATGCGTTTGCCACACAGTGCCCACAGCTCTTCCAATAAAAAGGGTGCCGTGATGATGGTCGGTCCCGCATCAAAGGTGAAGCCGTCTTGCTCGTGCACATAGGCACGTCCTCCGGCTGCATCGAGTTTTTCCAACACCTCGACATCGTAGCCTTTGACACTCAATCGGATGGCGCTGGCCAGTCCCCCAAAACCCGCTCCAATGACCAAGGCTTTGGGGCGTTTGCCTTGAGTTTGTGATTCAAAGTTGGGCATGAGAGGGTCCAAAGAAATGGGCTTGGTGAAATGTCGTGGTCGTCATGGGTGCGGTCATCGGTGGGGTGAATGGTGCGGTGATGGGTGCAAGTGTCGGCAGCCCTGACCACCCCCCAGCCCACAGCGAAGACTGCACGGTGTTTAGACCATCATTTTGTATCGATGCCAGAATCACTTGCGAGCCGAGTGCTTCCAATCGGCATCATGAGGTGGTCTTCAAGAGGGGGCGCGACGACTCGGCTGTCTTTGGGCATGGCACTGTTTTTATGGGGCTTGAGTGCCCAATTCCAGACTCGCTCAAGAGAGTAGGGGATCATCATCAAGACATGCTCCAAAATGGCCAAGCCCAGCAAGCTCGAGAGCAAAACCCATTGACAAGTGATGGCCACTTGACCTGTGCGGGCTTGCCAAATGAGGGCAATCCAACTGACAATCGACACGCCCATCGAGCAATAGAAAAATACACCAACAGGTTTTTTGCGGAAATAACTCCCCAAGTAAGCCAGTTGCGAGGGTAGATACTGCTCGCCCACTTGAGGGACGCCAAAAAACAAATTGAATTTCGAGCTCAGCCGCATGAGCCACAACAAAGCAAAGGTGCACAATGCTGTGTGATTGGGGTTGCCGATTTGAAGCGCGATCAAGAGCAAAAAGTTGAGTGCCAGTGCCAATTCATGGTGCCAAATCACCTCCACCGATTGTTTGAATCGACCCCACAAGGATAAATTTGGGTCAAGTGCTGTTTTTCGTGGACCACAAATCCAACCGGTGAGAAAAGACAACTCATGCCAGCCCCATATCACAATGGTGCTGATGAAGCCCAAGTAGGCATTGACATTGGTGTTGTCTTGCATCGACATCACACACAGCAAAAGTGCGGGGATGCACAAGAGCGACCAAAACCCCCGAGCAACAGGAAACCACGCCTTGGGCAGTCTCACCAAGAGCAAGATGATTCCCGTGCCAAACCACCACGACACCAACGCAATCAGTGCGGGTTCAAGAAATAGGCTGGATAAATCTTGCATGGTCGGCTTGGGCGCTGCGTTACCAAGTGGGCTGCAGGCGCACTTGGCTGGGAAGTTTGGATTGAATGACTGGAATAAAGTATAGCTTTCCAAATTCGAGGACAGCCGACAAGGCGAAAACCCCTTTTTTGAGGATGTTGAGCAGCCCGCCTTGGGCCTTGGCAATGCTCATGGCCATGGACAAGGCGGTCAATTTGTCCAAACTCGCTTTGAATTGAGGGTGGTCGATGTCCAAGATGATGGGAAAGACCTGGCGTGAAATCTCCGAGGTGATGCGAAACACTTCAAAATCGTATTCTGTGGATTTGAACCCCATGGCGTCATGCAACGCTGGACGCGTATGATCGCGAACATACATGGTTGCATAAACGGCAACCAAGAAAAACCGAATCCACCACACATTCACACCTTGGAGCAGTTTGGGGTTGGCGCGCATGATCAATGCAAATGATTCGCCATGGCGGAATTCATCATTGCACCAGCGCTCAAACCAGCGAAAGATGGGATGAAAGCGCTTGTCGGGATGGCGCTCGAGTTGGCGAAAAATGGTGATGTAGCGGGCATAACCAATTTTTTCTGACAAGTAGGTTGCGTAAAAAATAAATTTGGGTCGAAAGAACGTGTACGACTTGGATTTCTTCAACTCCCCCAGATCAATTCCAAAATTAAAGTCCTTCAAGGAGGAATTCAAAAACCCGGCATGGCGGGACTCGTCGCGTGCCATGTAGGTCATGAGTTTTTTGATGTCGGGGTTGGAGACGTTTTTTCTGACTTCGTTGTACAAAATACAACCCGAGAATTCCGAGGTGAGAGAGCTGATCAAAAAATCATAGAACTCTTGCTTCAAATTCTCGTCGAGTTTGGACATCAACGTCTTGACCTCCTGGGCGAACTCGGCATCCCTTTGAAAGTGATCGTGGTTGTTGTCGCCCTCGTACTCTTGCATCATGAGGTCCCACTCTTGACGAACCGAACTCACATCAAGCTTGTCCATCGCCTTGAAATCGGTGGTGTAAAAGCGCGGTGAAATCACCGTGTTGGTGAGTGCTCTTTGATTCGCATCGGCGGCCGACTCCACATTGCTCACGAGCATCTGGGTAAAGTCTGTTTCCATGAAAGCGGTTTGGGCGTTCATTGGTTCTCCTTTGAAATATCTGTTTGAGACAAACTGCGTTGTGTTGGTGCAGTGGTTTGAGCCGCAGTTTGGCTCGATCCGTGCAAAATTGCTACAAAGACCGCCAAGTTGTCTGGACCAAAGGCTTCAAGGTCGATGCCTTGGTGGGTGAGGGTGTCGGTGATGGACAAGCGGCCATCTTGGTGAAGCGCCAATTCAAAAGGCGCCTCAGGGCTCAAATGGCGCGACTTTCTCTCTCTGGCCAAGGCGCGCAAGGTCCCTCTTAAAAAACCTTGCTCACCAGAAAAACGCAGGACGGACTCACCCTGTTGGCCTGCTTGGCGGCTCGCTTGCAAGATCTCGATCAAGATGTCGCCATTGGCGTCGTCTTTGAAGACCAGTTGCTGAGTCATGACCGAGGGCGAGGTGTCTTGCGCGATCTTGCTGCTCAATTGAGTGACATAGGTGACATAGATCAGTGCGGCCAGCATCACGGCCACCATCACCTGAAGATGGCGCACGCCAATGGGGCCCTCGCTCACGGCTGGCGCGACATCTCGCGACGGCTCTTCGGGGTTGGGGTAAGCGTATCCAGTCATGGCGTTAAGCGATGTTGATGTGGGGATTCATCTCGGGCGAGACCAACGTGCTGGGGTAGGCGTGGGCTGGAGCCAGGCTACTGGCTTGAGGACTGGTCACGCCAGTCGTGGCGTTCAACGCGCCCCAAGCGGACTTGAGGATTTGCGCGCATTCAGCCCCATCGATGAGGCAGCGCAAAGTGGGTTGTGGGTGTTGGAGCACCCAAGGTCTTGCATGGGGCCACAGTTGCAGCCATGCAATGCGATCGGACTTTTTGAGGGTGAGACTGATGTCCGAGCTCGTGTCTTTCCTGTGCAACTCCTGAGCACTTTCAATGTGTTGCAAAGGCAAATTGAAGGTGAAGCTAAAGACCACGCCCACGCGCATGACCACCCGTTTGTTGGTGATGGTGTACATGCTGGCACTTGCACTCATCCAAGCCCAAGAGGCCAAGGCGCCCAAGGTGAGGGCAATGAGCGAGCCCGTGATCAGCAAGGGTTTGTAACTCCCGTCCTCTCCTTGCCCGCTTAAATAGCTCGCTTGCAAGGCGAGCATCGTTGCAAAATAGAGGCTCAAGCTCTTGAGGTGAAAGGCATGAACCCCCAAGGCTTTCCAGTTGGGCGCGCCTTGCCACAAAATCACTTCCCCGCGAGGAAGCTTTTCCGGTAAACCCGGTTGGGCTTCGAACTCGTGCTCGTGAGTGGCGTTCATACCAAGGGTTCCTGACGCTCAGGGGTTGCGTAGAGGGTTCCTGCACCGTAATAGGCACAAATTTTTTCCTCTTCAAGTCGGGTGATTTGTTCGGGGTGTTTGAGTGCGGGGACGTTTTCAAACTGCGCTGCCAAGAGCGCGTGAACATGGATGTTGAATCGGTTGATGAGTGAAAAGTTGACCGGCAGTAACACCGTTTTACCAGACGGCAAGCTCACCTCAATGTAGCGAAACAGCATCTCCATGCGGTCAACCCACAAGTCTTTCACTTCTCCCACCGGTTTTTCATGGGCGTCATAAACGATAAATCCTCTGGGGTCGTTGTCTTGATGGGCGACACCGTGTTCGGGGGCGACACGAAGCGGCACAATTTTGGGGTGACCGTGGGGATCTTTTTCAACAATGTCTTGCCGAGCAGCCCAAGCGCCTGGCCCCATGCCGGATGTCAAAGGATCCCCCTTGGGCTCCAGGGGGGCACCCAGCCAGTTGTGTGAGGGCGTATAAGAATACTCACCGTCAGGACGGTTCACATCCGGGATCTTGATCTCCCGGCCGTCTTCGAGTTTATAAGTCACGGGATCGGGCAAACCAGGCCATCCGATTTGGAGAGGACCGTTTTCGCGGCCATTATCCAGCGGATAGCCCTCGCGATGATTCTCTCGCAAGAGGTAGTAAATGATGCCAGCAAAAAATGCCCAAAAGATGTATAAAACGATTTGAGCCACATCTATGTATTGGGTGATTGCGCCTGTTTCCATCAGCTCATCTCCTTAGGGTTGGGATTGATAAAGGGGTATTCAATTGGGTAACTCCGCAAGACCAAATTGCAGGGGTTGCGACAAAGGGCGGACATTTTTTCTTGACAACGGGGCCATTGCCACCAGCGTGGCAAAGAGCAACAGCATCTCCAGTGTGAACACCAAGCCATAGCCGCTCGATGGATTCACCAGTGCTTCTCCAAGCACGCCACTGCTCGCAAAACTGGCGAACACGTCTTTCAAGACGCCACCTACGGCCATCGACAAACCCGACGAGGTGGCTTGCACGGCACCCCAAGCGCCCAGCACAATGCCCGTCATGGTTTTTTCAGGCATTTCCATGGCAATGATGAGCATGCCAACTGAAAACATGCCCCCACCAAAACCAATGAAGGCCGTGCCCAGGCGAAACAACCCAGCCGAGTCCATGGGGGAGGCGAGCAGCACGCAGGCAAAACCGGGCAAACCCATCAACAGACCAATCGCGGACACCCGGCATGCGTCCAAGCCTTTGCCCATCAATTTGGCGGCAAAGGCAAAGGCGATGAGCGCGCCAGCTGCCGACAAGGCCGTGAGGGAGCTTGTGAAGCTCACGTCCAAATGCAGCACTTCACCTCCAAAGGGCTCGAGAATGATGTCTTGCATGCTGAAGGCGCATGAGCCTATCCCCACCGTCCACAAAAACCTCTTCATGTTGGGCAGCATGGTGAGTTGTTGCCAATTCTTGGAAAACCCATCGGGCTCGCGTGCACCGCGTTTACTCTGGCGTGCTTCTTGTTTCCACAAGGACACCAAATTCATGGCACCCACCACCAAGGCGCTGCCTTGCACCACTTGAACCAACTTCGTGGGGGTGAAGTCTTGCAATACCCAACCGAGTAAACCGCTGCCCAAGATCAATCCCACGAGCATGGCGCTGTGCAGCAGTGCCACCACGCGAGGCCGTTTGTCTGGACTGGCCAGATCGCTGGCCAAGGCCAAACCGGCTGTTTGTGTGGTTTGCATGCCTGCACCCACGAGCAAAAACGCCAAGCATGCACCCATTCGGCCCATCCACAGGGTTTGCGTGGTGGTGTCATTGAGCAGCAAAAGAGCAAACGGCATGATGGCCAAGCCGCCAAATAAAAAAATGTTGCCTAGCCACAGGTACGGCAATCTTCGAAGTCCCAGTGCAGAAGGGTGGGTATCGCTTCGGTAGCCAATGAGTGCTCTCAGGGGTGCAAACAGCAAGGGAATGGCCACCGACAAAGCCACCCACCAGGCTGGGACACCGAGCTCGACGATCATCACGCGGTTGAGCGTGCCCACCAACAGCGCCATGGTCATGCCGATGGCGGTTTGAAAGAGGCAAAGCCGCAAAAGCCTGGGCAGGGGCAACTCCGCCGATGCGGCATCGGCAAAGGGCACATAGCGAAGCGCAAAATTGCTGAGCTTTTGTCGCACCAGCATGGGCAACTTGATCATTGTCGCACCCACTCCCAAGCTTGAGAGGTATAAAAGCCGCGCGAGATTCGGGTGGTTTGACCCTCACGCCAGCCTTGGGTGACAATGGTTCTTTCAAGGGCCTTTCGAATCTTTTGCTGAGACACGGGTGCCAAGGTGGGGGAGCGGTCGGAGCGAGGGAAAAGACGCCCCAAACTGTGGGCCATGGCGAGCAGTGGGTTGCGGGGAGGAAAGGTGAAGAGAATGGCTTTTTTGGTGCGCTCGCTCAAGGCTTGAATGCCGCCAATCAGGTCGGGCGCATCGTAATGGATCAAGGAGTCCATGCCCACCACGTAATCAAACTCACCATGATCGGGGTCGAGCATGTCACCGCTGGCAAACTCCACGCTCCCTCTGGGGTGATCGTGTTCTGGCCTTGGGGCCAGGGGCGCAAAGGCGGCGTAACGTTGTTGGGCGACTTGAATCAAATTGGCCGACAAATCAATGGCCAAGACGTGGGCGCCACGCTCGAATGCGCAAAGTGCCAATGCCCCTGTGCCACAACCCGCGTCCAAGAGTCGCATGCCACTCATGTCATGGGGCAACCAAGACATCAGCGTTGCTCGCATCTCATCTCTGCCGGCACGCACAGAAGCTCGAATGCGGCCCACAGGATCGGTGGAGGTCAAACGCTCCCACGTTTTATTGGCTGTGCGATCGAAATAGTGTTCGATCTCGCCACGTCTTTGCAAATACGCTGGATTGGTTTGGTTCATGATCAAGTTCTTGGGTTAATCGTTGTATTGAGGATCAGTCTCAATCGAATCCGAGTAAATCAAAAATATCGCGGTCTTTCATCGGAACGGCGGGCAAGGGGTCGCTGCCAATCCACAATTGACTGGCCAAACGCATGTACTCGTCTTGTACCGCTTTGACATTGGGGGTGGCTTCGAGCTCAAACAAGGTGGATTTGGTGAGTCGGCTCTTGCGAATCTCGTCCAAGGGCGGGAAATGGGCCATGGTTTTCAAACCCACCGCGGCATTGAACTTGTCAATTTGATCGGTGGTTTCGCTGCGATTGGCGATCACTCCACCGAGTCTCACATTGTAGTTTTTGGACTTGGCGCCAATGGCTTGAATGATGCGGTTCATGGCAAAGATCGAATCAAAATCATTGGCCGTCACAATCAAAGCCCGGTCGGCGTGTTGCAAGGGTGCGGCAAAGCCACCGCACACCACATCCCCTAGCACGTCAAAGATCACGACATCGGTGTCTTCGAGCAAGTGGTGCTCCTTGAGGAGTTTGACCGTTTGGCCTACCACATAGCCACCGCAACCGGTGCCTGCTGGCGGTCCACCCGCTTCAACACACATCACCCCGTTGTAGCCTGGAAAGACAAAATCCTCCAACCTCAGCTCTTCTGAATGAAAATCGACTTGCTCCAAAGCGTCGATGACGGTGGGGACCAATTTTTTCGTGAGTGTGAAGGTCGAGTCGTGCTTGGGGTCGCACCCGATTTGCAGCACCCTTTTGCCGAGTTTGCTGAATGCGACGGATAAATTGGAAGAGGTGGTGCTTTTGCCAATCCCGCCTTTGCCGTAAATGGCAAAGACTTTGGCGTTGCCAATTTTGAGGTTGGGGTCGAGTTGCACTTGTACACTGCCTTCCCCATCAGGGCGTGAACCTTTTTTGATGTGTGACACCGGAAAAGCGACGGTTTCATTCATAAGATAGCCTTGAGGTCATGGGTGGGGTTGATTGGACGGTGGTGAAATTCATGGCTGGAGTCGTTGATCAACGGCTAAAGTGCGCTTTGGCTTCGTACAAAGTCTCGACGGTGATATTGGACACACCTGTTTCTTTGGCGTACTTTTCCGTGTTGCGCTTGGCTTTGCCGCGAACGAAAAATGGAATCTTTTTGAGTTCAAGCTCTGCGTCATGGGACCAGACCTGCACCAAATCGTGCATTTTTTGCTCGCCACTCAGGTTGACGCTCGCACTTGGGGACTCTTGCAAATCGAGCGGGGCTTGGACTTGCAATGAGGGGTGAGCTTGGCTTGGAGACACCAAGGTGTCTGGCTCGTTGGCATGGGTCTCGTTGGCTTGGTTGGCAGGAGACTTTTTAGCGCCACCCAAATGCGACGGCGCCGACTCATCATTGAACTCAAAATCCTCGCGAAACATTCCCAATAGGTGCTCTTCAAGTCCCATCATCAGCGGATGAACCCAGGTGTCAAAGAGGACATTGGCGCCTTCGAAGCCCATTTGTGGGGCATAGCGCGCCGGGAAGTCTTGCACGTGCATGGGGGCCGAGATCACGGTGCAAGGAATGCCATGACGCTTGGCGATGTGACGCTCCATTTGCGTGCCCAAAATCAGCTCAGGGTGCAACTCCTCGATTTGATCCTCGACTTCGAGGTAGTCGTCGGTGATCAAGGCTTTCACTTGGTACAGTGCTGCAGCTTCTCGGATGTCTCGGGCAAACTCGCGACTGTAAGTGCCCAGCCCCACCACTTGAAAGCCCATCTCTTCATGGGCCACACGTGCGGCGGCGATGGCGTGCGAGGCATCGCCAAAGATGAACACCCGCTTATTGGTGAGATAGGTCGAGTCCACCGATGCCGCATACCAAGACGCATGAGAGCGTTCAGACAGTGTGTCGATCAAAGCCTCATTGACCGGTAGATGGGCCAAGGCGAGGACTTCTCGGATGAAGGCGATCGTGCCCCGATGGCCAATGGGGATGGACTTGGTGAAGGCTTGCTTGTACTCTCGTTCAAGCCAAGACGCCACCGTGTGTGCGGTTTCTGGGTAAAGCACCACGTTGAAGTCGGCCAAGGGCAATCTCTCAATATCGCTCACACTCGCGTTCAAGGGTGCGATCACATTGACATGGACTCCGAGGTCTTTGAGCAATCGACTGATTTCAATGACATCGTCGCGGTGGCGAAAACCCAGTGCCGTGGGGCCCAGTACATTGCAACTGGGGCCAGCAGGTTTTGCGCCCACGGGCTGTTGTCCGGTGGCAGACTGGCGTTTGAGGAGTTGACGCACCAAGTGGTAAAAACTCTCCGCACAGCCCCAGTTCTCTTTGCGTTGGTAGGCCGGTAAATCGAGTGGGATGACTGGTGTGTCCAGATGAAGGCCCAGTGCCAAGCCACCCGGGTCATCTTGGATCAACTCGGCGGTGCATGACGCCCCCACCAAGAGTGCATTGGGCTTGAATCGCTCGTTGGCTTGCAGCACGGCATCGATGAAGAGTTGCGCCGTGTCTCCCCCCAGGTCCCGCGCTTGGAAGGTGGTGTACGTGACGGGTGGGCGTCTTGGCAAGCGCTCAATCATGGTGAAGAGCAAGTCCGCGTAAGTGTCACCTTGCGGTGCATGCAAGACGTAATGAACATCCTTCATGGACGTAGCAAGTCGCATGGCGCCGATGTGCGGGGGTCCTTCGTATGTCCAGAGTGTGAGTTGCATGTTGAGTCAAACGAGTGTTGAGGGTGTTAGGCTGCGATTTTGTGTTTTCTGGTCAAAGGGCGGCTGAACAACTCTGCCAAATCGCCCGCTTGGTCAAATCCTTGAATGGGGGTGAAGACCAATTCGATGGACCATTTGGTGGTGTAGCCTTTGGCTTCCAGCGGATTGGCCAAACCCAGTCCACAGACCACCAAGTCAGGGTGCGCCGCCTCGCAGCGGTCGATTTGGCGCTCCACGTGTTGCCCTTCCATGATCACGGTGTGGGGGGCAAGGAGCTCGAGTTCTTGGGCCATGTGTTGGCGGTGAATGTAGGGCACGCCCACTTCCGTGAGTTGCATGCCAAGCTCATTGCTCAAAAATCGCGCCAACGGAATTTCCAGCTGCGAGTCGGGAAAGAAGAAGATCTTTTTGCCTTGCAGCAAATGGCGGTGTTTGGCCGTGGCCGTTTGAGCGCGTTGTCGAGGGGCGAGCAGGGCTTGATCGCGAACAGCATCGTCAACCCCCATGGCCAAAGCGGCTGCTTCAAACCACGCGCTCGTGCCTTGCACGCCCAAGGGATAAGGTGCGGGCAGTCGGGTGGCCCCTCGCGCGTCGAGTCTTTTGGCGGTATCGGCCAGGAACGGTTGGGCGAGCAAGTACACGGTGCTCTCGTCAATCTCAGGCACGTGTTGGGAATTCCTGCCTGGGAAAAATTCAACTCCGTGGATCCCCATGGCTTTGAAAATGCGCTGCATTTGGTCTTCGACCACATCGGCCAAGGTGCCCACGATCAAGAGTTTTTTGTGTGCAGTGTCTTGGTCTGGCCCAGCGCGATGGGCTACAACAGGGAAAGAGTCGATCAAACTGGCAAGGCAGGCATCCTCACCTTGTGTAAAGGTGGTCTCAATCCCGGAGCCTGAGTAATTGAGCACTTTGACGCCCGGGTTGAATTGGGCGTTGAGTCGCTGAGCAGCACGAGACAAATCGAGCTTGATCACCTCTGATGGACAGGATCCGACTAGAAAAAGTGTTTTGATATCGCGCCGGCGCTTGAGCAATTGGTTGACCACGCGGTCAAGCTCTTCGTTCGCGTCGGCAATGCCTGACAAGTCTCGATCATCGATGATGGCCGTGCCAAATCGAGGTTCTGCAAAGATCATGACGCCAGCAGCCGATTGCACCAAATGAGCGCACGTGCGAGAGCCCACGACCAAAAAAAATGCATCTTGGATTTTGCGGTGCAACCAAATGATGCCAGTCAGACCGCAAAAGACCTCGCGCTGGCCACGTTCTTGGCTGATGTGATGCGTCGAGCCTGGCGTCGCTAAAGACTCTTTGTTTGCAACTTGAATGGGGATGACGGTGTTCATGCGGCATATCCTTGTGAGGCTGGGATCGTCGCCATGTGGACGTCGTGGTCCATGTGCTGCATTGCCTTCATCTTGGCCTCTTGCAGTCTGGCTGCGCGCAACTTCAAGACAAACTGCGCGGCATTGACCACGTAGGTCACATAAGCGCTCAAAATCAAAAGCATTTGTTCTTGCAGTGTTAAAAATGGATAAAACAATGACGCGATGTAAATGGTGTGGAGCACAATCACCACCATGCTCACCACGTCTTCCCAAAAAAAAGCGCGTGCAAAGAGGTATTGACCAAACACCACTTTTTCCCAAATGCTGCCCGTCACCATGATGGTGTACAAGGTGAGGGTTTTCAAAATGATCGACCACTTGGCCCATTCGGCGCCTTCGCCGCTCAACAAGCAACGCACCACCAACCACAAACTCACCATGAAGACGAAGAATTGAAAGATGGCCAAGAAACCTTGAATCGGCGTCCAAATGGTTTGGTCGCGCAAAACCCTTTGCTCGGGTGTGTAGAGCATGCCGGGTAAAGGTTGCGACTCGCTTGGATGACTCATGGGCTTAGACGATGTGGACTTGCATGCCATGACTTTATGTCCGAATAGGCGTTGTGTCAACTTAAATTGACGTTAAATTTGCATTACATATTAGGGGTTTTCACTAACATCAATGCGTCATTTTTATTGGACACTGTGAACACAAAGAAGACGCAGTGCACAAAGAACTCACCGGTGAGCCGGGATGGTGATCCATTGCGTTCATGTGCTGATCAAAAACCCCGTTGATGACTTGGAGCAAAGGAAAGAGGAACACCACTTGAGTCAACCACATTTGTCCCCTCTTTTCACGTCTTTGGTGAGCGAGATCATTCCCAGTTTGGTTCGAGTGAGTGCTCAAGGCTCTATGGCGCAGAGTCCCCCGCCTTTGTCAACATCGCTCACACTCGTGAGCCAATGTCGGCACCCCTCGTCCCTTGAGCGAGAGCCTGGCTTGGATTTGATAATCCACGTTGAGCAGTGCACCAGGGCATGTTTGGAGCTCACCGTTGATGAGTTCTTTGAGTTTGCCCACAACCTGGTTGCCCGAGGCTTGGACATTGAGGTTTTCTATTTGGATGTGATTCCCCAGGCCATTCGCTTCTTGCACGATTTATGGGCCCGCGATGAGATCACTTTTTTAGAGGTCACTCAGGCGAGTTGGACCATGAAGCGGTTTGTGATGTTGAACAGTCCTGAGTTCGTTCGCCCAGATGTTTTAACGCTGGCCCCATCTGCCCAACGCTTCCAAGCCATGGTGTGCATCGCGCCAGGGTCTCAACACACCTTGGGGGCTTTGCTGGTGTCTCAATATTTGCAAAGAAAAGGCTGGCACTTGTTGCCGAACTTTGATCGCACTGAGAAAGAAATTTTCCAATTGGTCAGTACGCAATGGGTGGATTTGTTGTGTGTGAGTGCGTCCACCAACGCCGATCTTCCGTGGCTCAAGTCCATGATCAAACGTGTGAAGTCGTTGTCCGTCAATCAAGACATTCAATGTTTGCTCGGTGGCCCTGTGGTGGCTTGGGAAAGCGGCTTACAAGACGAACTGGGTGTCCACGCAATTTGCCACAATTTCCGAGAGGCGCACACCGTGGGGATGAAACTCGTGCGAGTTCATCGCAAAGTGAGAAAACTCAATGCATTGACTGCTGCGCAACTGAGCCTGATTCAAGGCCACGACAGGCCCCCCACCCAGGCCTTCGCCCAGTCGAGGTTGTCGCCCCCTAGCACAAAGACTCTGAACACGCCCAAGTCAAAAGCGACCCCAAAGGGGCTCTCCAGAACTCGGGGAACAAGGCCAAACCCTCAAATGGCAGGATAAAACAACAGAAAAGTACTATTAATGATTAATTCGCAAGACAGCATGCACCGTAAAGTAAAGCTTACTTTTGAATATTAATTATAATTAAAAAAAGCAACCAAAAGCTCGGTGTTCAGTGGGGTGAGGTTTAAAACACCTGAGTCATGTGGGGTTTATTTATAAATCCTGTACATGTGAATTGAAATGATTCGCATTTCATTTGTTGGGTTCATGTGAGTTGATTGTCCATTTAATTTTACGCTTCAAAGCGTCAGAACGGGTTGTGTTGAATTGAAAAACGTACTCGAATTACCCGACCAGTTCAAACTGTTCGAGTCACTCATTTTGGGATTGGCCGACTTGGTCGTGGTTCTTGAGCCGAAAACTCACGAAGTGATCTCCGTCAAAACCAAAGGGGCTGAACTCGCCCGTGTGAAGTTGGACGGTTGGGTTGGAGGCAAGCTCTCTGAATGGACCCAAGCCGATTCCACTGACAAGTTTTTGAACTTGCTCAAAAATCCTATCAGTCTAGAGAGCATCGAAGCCAGTGGGGCGGATTTTCAGTGGCGCCATATCAACTTCTTTTCTCCTGCCAAATTGTCAGCGCCTTTTTTAGTGCAAATCTTCAAATACCCTGAGCGTGATCAGTTGGCTTTGATTGGACGCGATCTGGGCTCTATGTCCAAGATGCAACAAAAACTCATGGACACGCACCGTTCCATGGAGCGGGACTATTTGCGGTTAAGGCACACCGAGTCTCGCTACAAGTTGTTGTTTGACAGCTCGTCGGAACCGGTTTTGATCGTGGACTTGTCAACGAAAAAAATTCTTCAAGCCAACGCCGCTGCCGCCAAAGCATTTTTACAAACCGACCCCAAAAAGTTGGTGGGCGTTGAGCTCGCGCAATACTTTGACAGTGCCAAGCGTGACGAGATTGATGCTTTGCTGAGCACTGCACAAACGGTGGGTAAAACCAAGGCTTTGCTCGCCCAATGCACTGCCTCAGGTCAAGACCTCATCATCACGCCTGACTTGATTGTTCAAGAAGGCGGCGCACAACTCATGGTAAGGCTGGGTTTGCAGCAGTTGACGCCAACCACTTTGTTGGACAAACCGATTCAAGAATGGTACACCGATGCATTGCAAAAAGCGCCGTACGGCTTTGTGGTCACCGATGGCGCTGGGATGATTTTGAGTGTCAATGAGGAGTTCATGACCTTGTCGGGGGCCTACTCGCTCACTCAAGTCGTGGGTCAATACTTCGAGTCATGGCTTGCTCGCGGAGGCGTGGATTGGGGTGTCTTGGTCAACAATTTGAAACAATTGTCCACCATCAGAAATTTCGCCACGGAACTGGTGAGCAAGACCAACATGACACTGGAAGTGGAGATTTCTGCCTCGACTCTCGCCAGTGCAGAAAAACGCTATGGTTTTTTTGTGCGCGATGTGCATCGATTGTCACAAACTGGCCCGGTCTCATCGAGCAGCATGGCGGGTTCAGTATCACAATTGTCTCAACTCGTGGGTCGCATGCCCATGAAGGACATTGTGGGCGAGACCACCGATATGATTGAAAAAATGTGCATCCAGTCAGCTCTCGAGCTCACGCAAAACAACCGCGCTTCTGCTGCCGAGATGCTGGGGCTTTCGCGTCAAAGCCTGTACATCAAACTGCACCGCTACGGCATTGCCGAGCCCAACGACAAACCCTGAGGTCATGGGCTGACCGCCTTGCCCTTTGTTGCCCGTGATCCTCTGGCGCCTAGGGTCAATGCTTCACGATGGGCCAAGCACCGTGGCCTTTTCTTCAGGCGCTGGTGTCAAGTCATAATCTTTGGCCAAGCTCCAGATGTGTTGGGGCAGCATATTTTTCATGCGCGAGGGCTGTTCACGTCTTAAGTGAATGATCGACTCGATGGCCTTCATCTCAACTCGAGTCCTTGCAAACTCAAGACCGCGAGGACCCAAGCGGGGCATGATCCATGAGACGATGGGCCGAAGCCAATTGGGCATTTTTCTCAGCGGCAGTCCACCGGCGGCGAGTTCCACATTTTTTTTGAATCCCAGCACGGCCGAATGGCGCTTGCCAGCACTCCCGGGTGCTTTGAGCACGACTTCGTCACCCAAGAGTGCAAGCAACTCTTCACCGGTGGTGTTACGCGTGATGATCCATTGCTCACCCTCGCCGCCCATGTAGCCCACGGTGATGTCTGAGAGCACATTGGTGTAGTCCACACAGGTGCGACACGTGAGGGGAAAGAAGTCCTTGGGCAAATCCGAGAGTGGCAGTTGAAGAAAAGGGATTTCTTGGTGCTTGCCGTTTTGAAACCGCAACTCCACGTGGTAATTGGCCTTGAACTCTAAATAAGTCACCTCTTGGGGAGTGGGGGTGATCAACTTGAGGAATTGATGAAAATTCTCAGTGGTTGTGTTGTCTGAGCAAGGCGTCCCAATCACATAGAGTTTCTCCAGACCGAGTGTTTCTTCGAGCGCCCTCAAGGCATAGATCTGGCAGGGAATCCCAATCACGGCCAAACGTTTGTAGCCGCGTTGTTTTGCGGGCTCGAGCAAGGACAAGAGAGGGGCATACCCCATGCGCATGCCCCGTGCCTTTTGCATGTCTTCGGGCTTGTCAATCAAGATGGGAGAAGGGCGCCAACGGTCATGGGGATCGGCTTGCATGGTGAGCACGGCGTCGACCGACTTGTTTTGCAACAAGATTTCTGCCATGCGCGTCGTGATCCCACTCCACTGTGCGCCCGGGCTTGGGTGCTTGAGACTGGCTCGGTGCATGTGAATGAAAGGCCCAAAATGCAATTCGTCTGTGCGTTCTGGGCTTCTTGCTCTGCCATGCACACGTTTCTCTAAGCTCGCGTACTGGGGTTGAATGAACTGACACGCCGCAGCACAGCGCTTGGGCTCGGACGAGCGCGATATGCCGCAGTCGGTGCACAGCGTTCTGTGTGGGGCTGCAGACTCAGAGGGCAAATCGTTCATGGCATTGTCTTGGTTGGTGGTGGCTTGAGTGGTCTGAGAGGCTGGATTGGCATGGATCGATGCTCAGACAGCAAGAATTTTCAATCCTTCTTTCGCGCTGCCCCCCCACATGAGGTTTGGATTTGAATATAAAAATACTCTTTTTGTTTCTTTTTTTATTCTAATCATGTTTTGTACAGCTCAAAATAAGTGTCAACTACTATTGACATTGGTGAGTGTAAGGTCAAAAATGTTCACATGACTGTCCCCAAACTGAGTGCCATTGCCGAGCTGCTCAAACCCATCACCTGGTTTCCGCCCATGTGGGCTTATGCCTGCGGTGTTGTGTCGACGGGGCTGTCGATTGAGGACCACTGGGGCCACTTGCTGTGGGGCATCATTTTGGCCGGGCCCATGGTCTGTGCATGCAGTCAAGCCAGCAACGATTGGTTTGATCGCCACGTTGATGCCATCAATGAGCCCAATAGACCGATTCCCTCTGGGCGCATACCTGGCTACTGGGGGTTGTGGCTCGCCTTGCTGTGGACTGTGCTTTCTCTCGTGTGGGCCTGGGGCTTGGGGCCTTGGGCCTTTAGGGCCGCGGCCTTGGGGTTGGCCCTGGCTTGGGCCTATTCTGCGCCGCCTTTGCGCTTCAAACAAAACGGTTGGATCGGCAACGCGGCGTGTGCGCTCAGCTATGAGGGCTTGGCATGGATCACTGGTGCCGCCGTGATGCTGGGGAACCAATTTCCATCCACGTCCATCCTCGCCTTTGCCTTGCTCTACAGTGTGGGGGCTCACGGGATCATGACCCTCAATGATTTCAAGGCGATCGAGGGAGACCGCTTGATGAATGTGCGCTCCTTGCCCGTGCTGATGGGCGAAAAGCCCGCCGCTTGGATGGCCAGCTTGATCATGACCTTGGCGCAATGGTCGGTGGCCATCTTGCTGCTGCAAGGGCACATGGAAAAAAGTGCCCTCGTGGTGTTGTTGTTGTCTGTGGCTCAATGGCCTTTGATGATCAAGTTCATCAAAGACCCGGTGGGCAAAGCGCTTTGGGTCAGTGCCTTTGGCGTGCCGATGTATGTCTCGGGCATGATGGTCAGTGCCTTTGCCTTGAGGAGCATGGATTGATGAGCCACTCTTCAATGACAACCCCATTGGTGTCGGCCAAGTGGCGCAATGTGGCCTGCCTGGGTCTGGTGCAAGCGTGCATGGGGGCCGTGGTGGTGACGACCACCACAACGCTCAACCGAGTGATGGTGATTGAACTCAATTTGCCTGCTGTCTTGCCAGGTTTTTTGATTGGCATGCACTACCTGGTTCAAATCGTCAGGCCGAGAATGGGCTTTGGAGCTGACCAAACCAAGCGCTTCACCCCGTGGATTTGGGGCGGCATGCTCACCTTGAGTTTGGGGGGCATTTTGGCCGCCTTGGCCACCACTTGGATGGGTGCGCATTTTCTGATGGGCGCACTGTGTGCCGTGTTGGCCTTTGTCATGATTGGCCTGGGCGTGAGTGCGTGCGGCACCACCTTGCTGGTCTTGCTCTCCAAAGGCGTTGGAGACCACCAACGGGCCACCTCGGCCACCTTGGTGTGGACCATGATGATTTTTGGGTTTGCGCTCACCTCCATTGTGAGTGGCAAGTTCCTCGACCCCTTTTCCTTTGATCGGCTCTTGAGCGTGAGTGTGGCGGTGAGTGTGCTCACCATCGGCCTGAGCACCCTTGCCCTTTGGGGACTGGAGAGTCGCATGCTCGCACACGAACAACCGGCTGGCCAAGCGCCAACGCTCGCTCTAGACCCACCATCCCCCATGCCCAACGCTCAAGCGTTGCGCACTCTAGAAGAGGCCCCCCAGACCGCCAAGGAGCAGCCCTTCAAGCAAGCCTTGGCGCTGCTGTGGTCCGATCAAGAGGCTCGGCTCTTTACATTCTTTGTCTTCACCTCGATGCTCGCCTACAGTGCCCAAGATTTGATCTTGGAGCCCTTTGCGGCATTGATCTATCAATACACCCCAGGACAAACCACGCAACTCTCGGGCACATTGCATGCGGCGGTGTTGGTGGGGATGCTCTTGTTGGCGTTGATTGGCAGTCACTGGGTGAGAGGGAGGTGGGGGCGTGTTTCAACATGGATGGTCCTGGGCTGCTTGTTGTCAGCACTGGGCATGCTTGGCTTGTGCGCCGCGGGTTTCCTGGGCCGTGTCACACCGGTCTTGCCCCTACAACCGGTTCTTTGGGTTTTGGGCCTGGGCAACGGGTTGTTCTCCATTGCGGCCATCAGCACCATGATGCGTTTGGCGACACAGTCAACCCCAAGCCACTGCAATGAGAACACGGCCAACACCATCAGCGTGAAACCTGGCCTGAGGATGGGGTTGTGGGGTGGGGCTCAAGCGGTGGCTTTTGGTTTAGGAGGCCTCTTGGGAACGGGTGCGAGTGACCTCTCGCGCCATTGGGTGGGCAACCCGTCGCTTGCCTACGCCAGTGTTTTTGCCATGGAGGCCATGATGTTTTTGTGTTCGGCCTTCATTGCATGGAGAGTCAAAACAGGGAGTCCTGAACCCACTGGCGTGGGCGCTCAAGACGCCTCAAGCCTGGAGGATTCAGCGACGTGGATGCGTCGTGATGCCCTCAGTACACGTTTCAGTGCCAGTTCTAATCGAAATTTAAACGTAATTTAAATGCCAATCAACAGAAGTGGGGATATTCAAATGGATACAAACTATGACGTGGTGGTGGTCGGGGCAGGACCTGCGGGAGCCACCGCAGCCAATGATTTGTCGCAAAAAGGGCATCGGGTCCTGATGCTTGACCGCCTGGGGCGAATCAAGCCCTGTGGTGGCGCGATTCCTCCTCGCTTGATCAAAGACTTTGAGATCCCAGACCACTTGTTGGTGGCGAAGTCTCGCAAAGCCCGAATGATCTCTCCCAAGGACAACCGCGTCGATATCCCCATCGACGGTGGGTTTGTCGGAATGGTCAACCGCAACGAGTTTGACGAGTGGCTGCGCCAGCGTGCTCAAAGCCATGGTGCACACCGTCAACAAGGCACCTTTGAGCGCATGACCCAAGACATGGATGGTGTGCGCCGTGTCCATTTTGAGGTTCGCGACGGCAAGGGGGAGACGCAGATGCACAGTGTGCGTGCGCGCTTTGTGATTGGTGCCGATGGTGCCAAGTCTGAGGTGGCCAAACAGGCCATTGAAGGTGCAGAAAAGACCAAATACGTCTTTGCCTACCATGAGATCGTGAAAGCCCCCGCGGCCGATCCCAACCACGATCCCGATCGCTGTGATGTGTATTACCGCGGCACCTTGTCCCCGGATTTTTATGGATGGGTCTTTCCCCACGGAGACACCATGAGCATTGGCACCGGCAGTGCAGACAAGGGCTACTCATTGAAGTCGGCGGTCACGCGTTTGCGCCAGGCGGCAGGGCTGGATCAAGCCGAGACCTTGAGACGCGAGGGCGCTCCCATTCCGCTCAAGCCCTTGCCCAAATGGGACAACGAGCACGACGTGGTCTTGGCAGGCGACGCTGCGGGTGTGGTTGCGCCAGCTTCCGGCGAGGGCATTTACTACGCCATGTTGGGGGGGCGTTTTGCCGCCGAAGCAGTGCAAGAAAGTATTTTGAGTGGCAACACCAAAATGCTCAAGCTTGCCAGAAAACGTTTCATGAAACTTCACGGTCAAGTGTTTTGGGTGCTCGGCATCATGCAGTATTTCTGGTACGTCAACGACAAACGCCGCGAGCGGTTTGTCAAAATCTGCGAAGACAAGGATGTTCAAAAGCTCACCTTTGACGCTTACATGAACAAAGAATTGGTGAGGAAAGATCCGATGGCCCATGTCAGAATCTTTTTCAAAGACTTGGCCCACTTGTTTGGTTTGATTCGCACCTGAGCGAGAGCCTACCGCGCCTACCGCGCCTACCGCGCCAATTGGCCCATTCAATTTTTCGCAACGTGCTCTCACGGGTTCGGTGGCTGGCTCACTTGGAGTCGTTGAACCCGAAAGCGTTGCCGACCTCTAGGACTGAAGGTCTTGGATGGCTTTGACGGTGCTGGCCATGCGTTGGCTGCCCGCCAAGGGCAGGGGGACGTAATTGGCGCCCATGGCTTGGGCAATGTCTTGTCCTTGGGGGTCTGGGCGAGCCGACGTATCGAGCCAAATGGCATTGATGAAACTGGCCCGCCACTGCTGAGCCCACGACAACGATTGTGCTTTGGCAATGGGCCTGGAGCCCTCGCCTTGCAGCGTCACGTTCGCTCGTCCATCACTCAACATCACCAAAGTGGGCGTCATGCCCCGTTGGCGTGCTTTGAGCGACGTCTCCAGTGCGAGTTTGAGCGCACTGGCAAGCGGCGTTCCACCGCCTCCTGGCATGGCTTGCAGTTCTCGTTTGGCACGCACCAACGAGCGGGTGGCGGGGAGTTGAAGTTGTGCACTTTTATCCCTGAAGCTGATCACGCAGATGTGATCTCGCCTGGCATAGGAGTCTTTGAGCAGCAACTCCACGGCGCCCTTGGCTTCTGCGAGTCGCTCGAGCGCTGCAGAGCCAGAGGCATCGATGCAAAAGATGATGCAACTCTCGCTTCGTTTGGCAAAACGCTGAACGTGAAAATCCTCACTTCGAATTTGCACACGCTTGACCCCCTGTGGCCTTGGGGTTGTGGCGGCTGAGTCCGATGCAGGGGTGGCTTGCCGTATCTTTTGCCGAGGTGCAGCATGTCGCAAGGTGGCCAAGACGTGAAGACGGTGGCCGTTTTGAGGCAAGCCTTTGGTGGGGGGCAGGGGGCGGCCTTTTTGCGCACTCTTTTGGACCTGACCGACTCTTCCGCCATTGCCCTTTGTCGCCATGGACTGGCCTTGCGCGAGTTGATTCAAAAGGCCTTGAGGCAAGGTGGCCAGAGCCGACTCGAGGATGGTGGTCTGGAGGGCTTGAACTTCGGTGAGGGTCGGCTCGCTCGGTTCGCTCGGTTTGTTTTGCTCGTTTTGCTCGTTTTGCTCGTTGAGCCCACTCGGTGGTGTTGGGTCTTGCAAGGCGTCACGTTCGACGTGATTGTCACGGTCCTCAGGCCTGTCATCGCTTTCTTGTGCTGGGTCTGATGGGGCCTGGGTCTTGTCATGCTCATCTGGCACTGGGGGCTCGGGCGGTGGTGAGGAGTCCTCACCCGTGACATCGGTCTGACTTGACGCGGGGAGTGCCTTGGCTCGGGGGGTGAGAACGAGTCGAGCAGCCCGCCCGAGGTCATCGGCACTGATCGTGTTGGCACCTCTCAAGGCGGCAAACACGCTGGCCAAACGCGTTGTGTACCACGGCGCTCTGAGGCTTGCGATGGCAAATCCCATGGCCAACTCGCAAATGTCTCTCAACTGTGAGTCCTCCAGTGCGATACGCTCAATGCTGTCTTGGTAGGCTTGGGGGTGGTTGTGCAGTTTTTTTTCAATGCGCTCGAGCATCTCCAACGTCTCGTCTGAGGCCTCATCCTTGGGGTTGACGTGTGTGAGGTCCAACCACATCGCCAATTGCTCGGCCAAGCCGTTGGCCAATGCTGACTCTTGTGGCAGGGATTCATCAATGGCCACCACGCCAATGCGAGCCCATTCGCTCGTGTGGCCCACCAAGGAGTTGACCCGTCCGGTGTCCAAGACCTGCGTCACAATGGACGCGGTGGCGCTGGGCAGTCGCTGCGCCATGGAGCAGATCAAGAGTCGCCCGCTCGCTTGAGCCAAGAGGCCTTGGAGCATGATGGGGCGTCCCCATTGCAAGGTCGTTGCCAAGTCAAGGCCACCCAAGAGCCGTTCGGTGTCGATATTGGCGGGGATTTTGACGGAGTCGGGCTTTAAGGCATGGAGCCAATGAAGCCATGTCTGCATGACTGGCCCCAAGGGCGCTCTGAGCCAAATGCCTTTGAGCCCTTTGGGGTCCACCGCCAATGCCGCCAGGGCCCACAGTGCATCATCCCAAGCCAAGTTGCTCATGCTTGCTCGATGGCATGGAGTGAAAGAGGGGGATTGGCTCTCACCGCGAAGGCCTCA
>CAIPFK010000284.1 GCA_903864315.1 uncultured Burkholderiales bacterium
ATACCGATGATGTGGTCCCGCTCTGCCTCATAGACTGGATAGCGAGAGTGGGCAATGTCGATGACTTGGTTGAGAATGTCTTCCAAGGGCGATTCGATGTTGATCATGTCCATGCGAGCGGCCGAAATCATCACATCGTTGGCCGTCAAGTCGGCAATTTTCAAGACCCCCTCGATCATTTGCCGGCTTTCGCTGCGGATGATGTTCGTCGATTGGGACTCTTGGAGAAATTGCAGTACGTCCTTGAGCTCACGGGGGGGGCGCCTGAAAATGCCAGACCATTGACGCCCCAGTCGTGTGTACCAATTCAAGGGAGGTGAAGTCAAAGACTGCTGGGTCGCCATGGTGATTGGGCTCCAAGCCCTGTGTGTGTGATGATGAAGTCTCTAAGCATAGCCGATTTGTGTGTCACTGCACCAAAAGTCATTGGTCTGAGAGTATGCCATTCACCCCACAACACCGTGTGCTTTTAGCCTTTTGACACCGACTGGGCTTTTGGTAACACAACGATGCTCTTACTCCACACCATGCGCACCATGCCACAAGCGTTGCGCTTGAGGGCTGGAGGCGTAAAACGCTTTGCCATAACAAGACGAGACCCACTGCGCCCACTGGCTCATGAAATCTTTGTTGGGCAAGACCACGGTGGCCTGGGTTTCCGTTCCCATGCGCTCCAATGAGGCGCCATGGGATTTGACGATGTGGATCATCGATGCATTCTCAGTGAGCGCTTGGATCAACAGGCGGTGAACATTGGCGTTTCTCGCGAGCACACAAGAGTGCCGAAACAGTCGCTTACCCAGTCCCCGGCCACGCCAAGGCGCAAGCACCGACCCGCCCCATTCGGCGCAGGCATCCGACGTGTCCGCGCCGGGTGGCGCCCAGGTTTCTTTGCTGAGCAAAACGCGTGGAAGCGCCAAATGCGACAACGCGATGAGTTTGCGATCTTCATTGAAAACGCCCGACATCACGTCGCGCTTGAAATCAATGGTTTTGACATAGGCCACAATTTGTTCATCATGCGCCATGTAGCCAAACCGCAAATACCGATCCCCCTCATTGAGTTCAAGCAAATGCGCCATCACCTGCCCTCGGTGGCTTTCGCCCAAATCCAATATGGGCCACTGCATCTCGCCAAGCCCCAGGTCCAAGACCTCAAAGGTTTGCAGCCAA
This sequence comes from uncultured Burkholderiales bacterium, assembly GCA_903864315.1. GTDB lineage: Bacteria > Pseudomonadota > Gammaproteobacteria > Burkholderiales > Burkholderiaceae_C > Limnohabitans. The sequence continues at coordinate 1,174 of CAIPFK010000284.1, forward strand.
GACTGGGTCGGCCAACGTCCCGCCCCAGACCATGCACCAGGTGCCGTTGAGGAGCTAGGGGAACTTGTCGCCAGAATGTTCATGATTTCAATTGTAAGGGTTTTCCCTAGTTTGCGGTGGTGCCATGCGGGCCTCGTGGTTTTCATGTTGCTTTCATCGCACGATTGTCTACCCCATGCTCCTAGACGGATGACTTTTCACGAACAATGATTCTTTACAATCCATGCATGCCAAGCAATGGATGGTCCAAGCCATGATGGGGCATTTTTTGGGCAGGATGACCTGCCTGCACACCATTGAAGACACTTAGCGGGAGTATTTTTTGCAACAACCTTGGCTCAACCACTATCCCGCACACGTGCCCCAAGACATCGACCCCTCGATCTACACCTCCATGGTGGAACTCATGGAGCAGTCTTTTGAAAAGAATGCTGACTTGGAGTTTTGTGATTGCTTGGGCCAGCGCATGAGCTATGCTGAGCTCGATCAACGCTCGAGGGCCTTTGCCGCTTGGCTTCAAAGCTTGGGGCTGCCCAAGGGGACACGTGTCGGACTCATGCTGCCCAACTTGCCACAATTCCCAGTGGTCATGTGCGGCGTGCTGCGCGCGGGCTTTGTGTGCGTGAGCATCAATCCTTTGTACACCGCGTCCGAGCTCGAGCATCAACTGAGCGACTCGGGATGCGAGGTGCTGGTGATTTTGGAAAACTTTGCGCACACCTTGGCGCGCATCATTGAGCGCACCCCCCTCAAAACCGTGGTGATGACACAACTTGGCGACCTACTGGGACCCGTTCGAGGGCCATGGCTTTCGTTTGCAGCCAAGCACTTGGCCCGCATGGTGCCCAAACACCCCTTACACATCAATGCACGCGCCCAAAGATCCTTGGGCCGCCCAATGAATCCTGCCATCATTGGCTTTGCAGATGCGTTGAAGGCTGGTGAACATTTGGACTTTCAATCCATTGCGCTCGATCACGACGACACGGCATTTTTACAATACACCGGTGGCACCACAGGTCTCTCCAAGGGTGCGATTTTGAGCCACGGCAACATCCTCAGCGCCACCTTGCAAGCCCATGCCTGGTTCATGCCCGCATTGAGCAAAGTCTCCACGCCGCAGGCCATCAATGGCATAGCAGCCTTGCCGCTTTACCATATCTTTGCCTTGACCTTTTGTTTTTTGAGCATCCAACTGGGCTCCCACCTGACATTGATCCCCAACCCAAGGGACATCAAAAAATTTGTGAAAGTCTTGTCTGCAAGAGCTTTTCACATCTTGCCTGGGGTCAACACCCTCTTCAATGCGTTGCTGCAAAATGACCAATTCAAACAGCTTGATTTTTCCAACCTGTGCTTGACCCAAGCGGGCGGAATGGCGGCCTCCGAACACACCGCCACGGCTTGGTTTGAAGCCACCGGCAGCGTCATGATTGAAGGCTGGGGCATGACAGAGACCTGCGCTGTGGGCACCAACAACGACGTCTTGAACCCTGCCTACACAGGACACATTGGCGTACCACTTCCAGGGATCGAAGTGGTGATCAAAGACGATAGCGGCAACACCTTGGGCGCAGAGACCATGGGGGAGATATGCATCAAAGGCCCCAATGTGATGAAAGGCTACTATCAACAACCCCAGGAAAATGCCACCGCTTTCACCCATGATGGCTTTTTACGCACCGGCGACCTTGGCACTCAAAATGCACAGGGTCAAACGCGCCTGGTTGACCGCAAAAAAGACATGATTTTGGTCAGTGGCTTCAATGTTTACCCCAGCGAAATCGAAGCGAAAGCCTCCACATGCCCTGGCATCATGGAGTGCGCGGCCATTGGTGAAATTTGCGACAAGCAAGGTGAGTCGATCAAGCTTTTTGTGGTCAAAGATCCGCACTTCAAAGACTTGACCGAACAAATGGTGCGCGATTATTGCCGTGAGCATTTGACGGCATACAAAATACCCAAATCGATTGTATTTCGCGATTCTCTTCCCAAAACCAATGTTGGAAAGGTGCTGCGTCGAGCTCTGCGATGAGACTTGTTGCAGCTTCCCCACCCTATCGTCCAGCAAGGCGCGACTTTGACGCCCATGGATTGAGGTTCAAGTGCCTTGACTGATTGCTCATGACAGCCAACCCTTTGCCCAACCCTTTGCCCAACGACTTGATTTTTTTTGAGCGAGGTTGGTTGAGCTCCAACACCACCTTGCTCTTGGGCTCCCAGCCGGTGGTGATCGACTCTGGCCACCATGTGCATGCACAGCAGTTGATTCAATTGATCCAACACAGCCTGGGGTCTCAAGCGCCAGCTCACTTGATCAACACGCACTTGCACAGTGATCACTGTGGCGGCAACCACTCCATTCAATCCCATTGGCCAGGCATTGATATTTTTATTCCTAAAAGTATCTATGAAGCAACACTTGTATGGGATCAACACCAACTGTCCTTTCAAGCAACCGGCCAAAACTGCCCCCGCTTTGGGGCAAACATCGCATTGAGCGATGGACAAGAACTCATGTTGAATGGACGAACTTGGCAAATTCACAACGCTCACGGTCATGACGCAGACAGCTTTGTTCTTTTTGCCCCCAAAGAACGCATCTTGTTGAGTGCCGATGCGCTGTGGGAACACGGTTTTGGTGTGTTGTTTGATGAACTCTTGAGCGGAAATGGATTTGAGTCTCAGGCCAACACACTGCAGTTGATCAACACATTGAACCCGAGCTGGGTTTTACCTGGACACGGCCCAATTTTTTGCGATGTTAAAAGATCACTTGACAAAGCACAGGCTCGACTAGAGCACTGGCAAAAGAACCCCAGTCATCACTCGCAGCACGCGGCACACGTGCTTTTGAAGTTTCATCTGATGGTGAAAGGAAAAGTCCCCATCGTTGATCTCTTGTTGTGGGCCCATCAGGTCCCTCTTTTGAAGTTCATTTACCAAACACAACAAGAACACGACTCCTTTGATGGCTGGATCATGCAAAGACTGGCGTCCTTGTCTGACAAAAAGGCCTTGGCCGGCCTGTTGGCCTTTGCTGATCGCGAACTCGATGACGTTATTCACCCTTGGATGGACGGTTGCGGACGATTTGCTACGGCGGTCGTCATGTGGCTGGCAGTTCGGACACAAG
>CAIPFK010000285.1 GCA_903864315.1 uncultured Burkholderiales bacterium
CGAGACTCGCGAGATCTGGGATGGCTATCGACTGGGGCCCGAGAAAGCCCCTGCGGCGTTGGGGCTCACCCAAGCCTATTCCATCACGGAGCTGGACCGTTTGGCGCCCCAACTGTTAAAGCACCACGACACCTTGTGGACACCATTTGACGCCGGTGCTGAGTTTGAAGTCCATGTGCAAAACTGGTTGGCCCACCTTCAAGGCTTGGTCAGAAGCGGGGTCAAGCCCCCAGGAACTCGAAAAAATCTCTCCTCGCTTGTGGATGAGATGCGTCTCATCAAGGACGAGAGCGAAATCGCCACCATGCGTGCTGCTTGCGACATTTCCTCCTTGGCCCACATCCAAGCCATGAAACTGTGTGGCTCTCGTTTGCGCGCAGGCTTAGAGACTCGAGAATTTCATCTCGAAGCGGAGTTGCTGCATGTCTTTCGTCAACACGGCGCAGAAGCGCCCGCTTACACGAGCATCGTGGCCGCTGGGGCCAACGCCTGCGTGCTGCACTACCGAGCAGACCGCGCTTTGGTCCAACCGGGGGAGTTGGTGTTGATCGATGCGGGTTGTGAGCTTGGCGGCTACGCCAGTGACATCACCCGCACGTTCCCAGCTAACGGCCACTTCAGTGGTGCTCAACGCGATCTCTACGCCTTGGTTTTATTGAGCCAAGACGCCGCCATAGCCCAAACCCGTGTGGGTGCGAAGTTCAGCGACCCCCATGATGCGAGCGTGCGTGTTTTGTCGCAAGGCCTGCTTGACTTGGGGCTGTTGAACCGGGCAGAGCACGGCACGGTGGAGGAGGTGATTGAGCGCAAGCTTTACAGCCAGTTTTACATGCACCGCACCAGCCATTGGCTGGGGCTGGATGTTCACGATTGTGGCGCTTATGTCGAAGAACACCCGGACTTGCGTGGACTTGCTGGCGTCACTCCCGAGCAGCAAGACGCATGGACCTGGGGGATCAGGGACGAGTCCAAGGATCCATCGGCCCCCTCCAGCACCCCACCCAAGGCCCCCGACGCGCCACCACGCACTCTCCAATCGGGCATGGTGCTCACCATTGAGCCCGGGCTGTATGTTCGCCCAAGCGAGAAAGTGCCCAGCGCCTTTTGGAACATCGGTATTCGCATCGAAGACGATGCCTGGGTGAGCGCTCAGGGCGTGCAACTGCTCTCTCGTGGCGTGCCCGTCGAGATCAACGCCATTGAGGAGCTCATGCGAGAATGAGCTTTTCCCTGGACCGCACTGAACCTGTCTTGATGGTCTTTGACTATCGCACTCTTAGTCAATGACAATTGGCCTTGAATTTAATTTTTAACTATCATGACGCCTGTTCTGATTGTTTTTAACTATTAATTCACTGGAGTTCCCATGACAAGTTCAACACGCCCCGACATCAAAACCTTGGCCAACCTAGAAGCCGCCTTTGCTGGCGAATGCATGGCCCACATCAAGTACCGCTACTTTGCCAAGATTTGTCGCGAGCAAGGTGACGCGCCGAGTGCGGAGATTTTTGAGCAAACCGCTGCACAAGAGGTGCAACACGCTTGGGCCCATTTGGATTTGCTCCATCCCAAAGCAAGTTTGAGCCCTGCACGCGTGCTGGAGATGGCCATCGAGGGCGAAACTTATGAATACACAGAGATGTATCCGAGCTTTCAGCGCACCGCCATCGAAGAGGGCCGGCATTTGGCCGCTGCCGAAATGCAAGACCAAATTGCCGAGTCCAAAGAACACGCCTTGGCCTTTCAAGCCACATTGCTCAAAGCCCAAAAACGCTTTGCAGCTCTCGAGAGTGTTGAAAAACGCCACGCCGAGCATTACCAACAACAACTCGCGCGCGTGCGAGCTTGAGCCCCAACATCGTCAATTTTTAAATTTCAACCTAGGAGCATTTCATGTCCAACTCATTTAAAACGTATCTCTGCATTGTTTGCGGCTTCATCTACGACGAGGCCACCGGCCGACCAGAAGAAGGCATTGCGCCTGGCACCTTGTGGGCCGATGTCCCCCAAGAGTGGACCTGCCCAGAGTGTGGCGTGGGCAAGTCTGATTTCGAATTGGTCGAACTCTGAGCCCTTAACCCAGGTCCAGGTCAAGACCAAGACCAAGGCCACCCCCTGGCGCTTGAGCAGCGTGGCCTCCTGCCCCCACATGCCCGCACATGCCTGACACGCCCGCACACGCCGAGGCGGACACGGCATGCTTGAGCACTGCGTCGCGCAGCTTTTGATGCCCTTGATGGTGGCATTGACTCCGTGCGACATGGCACTCGAGCCAACCCTGAGCCCACCAAAGTCTTGCGTTTCAGGACTTTTTTTGCGCTCCCTTGGAGCGAGGACCTACAATCGAGGCAACTTAATGCGTGCCCACGCACCTTGGAGCCTCAGCCATGACCGATCAGAACCAGCCCCTCACCTCAAGCCC